>NC_009662.1:1491250-1857500 GCF_000010325.1 Nitratiruptor sp. SB155-2
AGTCCACTTCTTTGGATGGACTTTGTGTTTGATAGCAGCATTTTCCGCCGGCATACCAAAAGCATCCCATCCAATAGGATGCAGGACATTGGCTCCCGTTTTTCTGTAATACCTTGCTATCGCATCTCCTATGGTGTAGTTTCGCACATGTCCCATATGGATTCGACCACTTGGATATGGGAACATGGATAGCACATACATTTTTTCTTTGCTGTAATTCTCTTGTGGTTCAAAAGCATTCTTCTCTTTCCACTCGTTTTGCCATTTTTGTTCTATCGCTTTTGGATCATACTGCATTACACCATTCCTTGTTCATACATTGCTCTCATACGCTCTTTCTCTTGCTGTTTTTTTCGTTTTTCGGCAAGCTTCGCCCGATATTTTTGGAGATCAAAACCTAAAATCGTAAGCATTGGCGAAGCGATAAAAATAGAACTGTATGTACCGACAACGATGCCTACCAAGAGTGTAAAACTAAAACCTTTGATGATCTCCCCGCCGAAAAGATAGAGTGTCAATACAACAAAGAAAGTCGTGAGTGAGGTGAGGGTCGTTCTTGAAAGGGTTTTGGTGATCGATTCGTTGATGACCGCATTGAGATCTTTGAGTTTAACAGATTCGACAATTCCTTCCCGGATTCTGTCAAATACGATGATGGTATCGTTGAGGGAATATCCTAAAATGGTGAGAATTGCTGCTAAAATATCAAGATTGACCGGAACGTTAAAGAGGCTGATTGCTCCCATGGCGATACTCACATCGTGTACGAGTGCCAAAACAGAAGCCAAGGCAAATCGCCACTCAAACCGGATGGAGACATAGATCAAAATACCAATTATGGCAATGACTGTAGCCATCAATCCTTTTTCACGAAGTTCTCCACCAACTTTTGGACCGACCATGTCGACCCGTCTGATCTCAAAGTTTCCGGTTCCTTTGAGTGCCGCTCTTGCTTCATCACCGATATCTTTTTTCAAGTTTTTCGTTGAACTTTTAATACGAATGACGATCTCGTTGTCGCTTCCAAATTTCGTTACTGAAGCGTCCTGGAAAATCTCGCTTTTTTTCAATGCCTTTCGAATGGCAGCGATATCCACCGGTTTGTCGTATCGAACTTGAACGATAGTCCCACCGGCAAAATCGATACCGAAATTGAGTCCCTTAAAGACGACAAGAGCCCATGAACCCAAGACCAAAATCGTAGAAATCGCCATAAAAAGCTTGGCTTTTCCCATAAAATTGTAAATTTTGTCCGTTTTAAAAAATTCCATCTTAAACCTTTATTCCAAACCAGGTTTTGAGGTTTTTACTTCTCTCTATTTTTGGTAAAAGCGCCTCATAAATTCCGTGTGTACCGATAATTGCGGTAATCATCGATGCCAAAATACCGATACTCATGGTGATCGCAAAACCTTTGATAGGTCCCGTACCATATGCATAGAGCACTACCGCTGCGATAAGGGTCGTGATATTTGCATCCAAAATAGCACTCATAGCATTTTTATATCCTTGTTCAATCGCCTTTTTGATACTCACACCCTCTCTCAGCAGCTCTCGTATACGCTCATTGATAATGACATTTGCATCCACTGCCATACCGACCGTCAAAACGATACCGGCCATGCCAGGCAGCGTCAGCGTCGCTCCAAAAAGGGCCATAACACCGATAATCAAAAAGAGGTTGGCCACCAAAGCGATATCGGCAATGATTCCAGCAATTCCATAGTAAAAGATCATAAAAAGAACTACCAGCACAAAGCCGCTCACCAAAGCGATAAGACTTTGTCTGATACTGTCAGCCCCAAGACTTGGACCGATACTTCTTTTTTCTTCCATATACACAGGAGCCAAAAGAGCACCACTTCGAAGAGCGATGGCCACATCATGCGCTTCTGCTACTGTAAAACCACCACTGATCTGACCGCTTCCACCACCGATTCGCTCTCGAATCACAGGTGCAGAGTAGATTACATTGTCCAAAACAACAGCCAATCTTTTGCCAACATTTTTTGCTGTAAAATCACCAAAAATTCTTGCCCCTTCACTGTTGAGGGTAAAGTTGATTACCGGCTGATTGTTTTGATCAAATGCAACTCTGGCGTCCTTGATCATACTTCCATCAAGAATCGGAATCTCTTTGACAAGATATTTTCTACCGTGCCTGTCTTTGAGAATCACATCGCCATATTCTGCTGCCTCTTCTGGAGTCATCGTATCTACTCGAGCTTGTCTTGCTTCATCTACAGCCATCAACTGCAGATGGGCGGCTTTTGCGATAAGTTTTCGAACCCGCTGCTCCTGTTCAGGAGTTTTGATACCGGGAAGCTCCACCAAAATCTTGTCTTTTCCCTGCTTCGCTACAGTTGGCTCAGCCAAACCGAACTGGTCGAGTCTGTTTCGTATCGTATCGACTGCCTGTTTAATCGCATACTCTTTGATCGACTCAATCTCTTTTGGTGTCAATGTCAACGTATAGTGCAAACCCTCTTTTTTTATAACAATACCTGGCTCTTTTTGAATGAACTCTTCTATCTTTGGCGCATCGTCTTTATCCAAAAGGGTAAACTCGATTTTTTTATCGCCAATTTTCAGATCTTCGAGCAAAATATCGTTTTGTTCAGAAAAATACTTGATACTCGAAGCGATGCTTTTGATTTTTGACTCGATCGCCTTTTTCGTATCGACGCCAAGAAGCATATGGAGTCCACCTTGCAGATCAAGGCCCAGTGTGATTTTGGGACCGCTTTTGAGTCCCAATATGGATGGAACAGATAAAGCGATACCAACGATAAAAACGGCTACAAAAAGTACAAAGCGCCAATTCGTCCAACGCATGGATCAACTTTTCAGTTTTTTTGCAATGAAGCTTTTATCGATCTTTACTTCGGTATTGTCATCGATTTTTGCTTTGATAAAATCCTCTTCATTTTTCACCACTTCGGCTATAATACCACCAGAGGTGACGATCTTATCACCTTTTTTCAGGTTGTTGACCATCTCTTTATGTTTTTTTGCCTGCTGTTGCTGCGGTCTGATGATCAAAAAGTAAAAGATCGCAAAGATTATGATAAGGGGAAGGAGTGATCCGAGAATGTTCGCACCCTGTTGCTGCATGAAAGATCCTTTGTTTCAAAAATTTAGGGGATATTTTACCATTACTTTGTTAATAAAATCCTTTCTTATAGCACTCCTTTTTTCCCTTTTTCTTTTCTTGGACTATTTCGAAATGCACAGCACGTTCTTGACGTCATTTTTCGCATTGACAGCTTTTTATCTCCTGCTCAAACAAAGAAAGATTTTTTGGAGCGGATTTTTCATAGGTATCTTTTGGTTTTGGTGGATAGGACTCAGTTTTCGCTACTATGAACTGCACTGGATGATACCAATCATCATTTTTTTTGTAGGTTTCGTATATGGAGTCATTTTTCTATCAGGATATTTTTTAACGGACTGCTTTGCTTCTTTTTTTCCAAAATATTCTACGCACTTGCAAACACTTTTTCGGGCATCTTTTTTGCTAACGCTAAGCTACATTCGCCCCTTTGGCTTCAACTGGTTTATTCCAGAAATTGCTCTCGTGCCAACCTATTTTGCATTCGATAAGCTCTCTTTTGCCATGTTCCTTGTTATCTTGGTTCTTTTTATCCGTTTGAAAAAATGGTACCGCTTTCTTCCCCCTCTTGGACTTCTTTTGATCGTGCAACCGCACAATCCCGCACCGCTTGCTCCTGTGAAGATTGATCTTGTAACAACCCATATCCCTCAGTCCGTCAAATGGAATCCAAGATATAAAGAGAACATAATCGATAACAACTTCAAAGCCATCCACCAAGCTATTGAAAAAAAATATGACCTTGTAGTACTACCTGAAAGTGCATTTCCACTTTTTTTGGACCACGACCCCATTGTACTAGATCGCCTGCTTACACTCAGTCACAAAATAGCCATCGTCACGGGAGCCCTTTCATTTAAAAACGGAAAAAACTACAACTCCACCTATGTCTTAGTCAATGGGCGTTATACCATTATCGACAAAGTGATTCTCGTTCCTTTCGGCGAAGAGATACCTCTCCCGGATCCTCTCGCAAAATGGGTCAACGATCTCTTTTTCAATGGTGCCAGCGACTATCAACACGCAAAAAAACCTCATATTTTTACTATCAAGGGTGTAGCTTTTACAAATGCCATCTGCTATGAAGCGACACATCCTATCATCTATACCACTCCCACTCGCTACATCATCGCCATCTCGAACAATGCATGGTTTCTCCCTTCTTATGAGCCAAATTTACAAAATCTTATAATCAGATATTATGCTACAATACACAAAAAAGTGGTCTATCACGCAACAAATATCGCTAAGACAGAGGTTATTCGATGATTGCAAACAATATCACTGAACTCATAGGCAAAACGCCGCTTTTGAAAATAGAAAACAATATCTATGCGAAGTGCGAATTTAAAAACCCAGGTGGTAGCGTAAAAGACAGGATAGCTCTCAATATGATCCAAGAGGCCATGAACCGCGGAGAAATATCGCCAAAAACACCCATAGTCGAGCCAACAAGTGGCAATACTGGGATCGCCATAGCCATGATCGCGGCGGCTCTTGGCTTGCAAGCCATCATCGTCATGCCAGAATCGATGAGTATCGAAAGAAGAAAATTGATGCAATATCTTGGTGCAAAACTGATTTTGACTCCGGCCGAACAGGGGATGAAAGGCGCTATCGAAAAAGCATTGGAGCTCAAACGCCAAGGAGCTTTCATGCTCAATCAGTTCGAAAATCCAGACAACCCGGCGATGCATGAAAAAACCACAGGACCAGAAATCATACAAGAGTGTCCCGATATTGGAATATTCGTCGCAGGTGTCGGAACAGGCGGTACGATTACCGGTGTAGGACGTGCCTTAAAAAAGCATAATCCAAATGTAAAACTCGTCGCGGTGGAACCAAAAAAGAGTCCCGTTCTAAGTGGCGGTCATCCGGGAGTTCATAAAATCCAAGGTATTGGCGCCGGATTCATTCCAAAAATTGTCGACACTTCCCTTTTTAGTGAAATCATCCAAATAGAAGATGAAGAGGCGATTTTGACAAGCCAAGAACTTGCAAAAACGAAAGGGATTCTTGTAGGTATCAGTAGCGGTGCCAATATTGCCGCGGCCATGAAACTCGCCAAAAAGTATCCACACAAAAAAATCGTTACCGTTTTGTGTGATACGGCCGAGCGCTATCTCTCAACGGAGCTTTTCGGGTAGTGACACCACTCTTTTTTGAAACAGTCCGCATCAGGAATGGAGAGATATATCATATCCACTACCACAATCTCCGTCTCAACAGAACGATACAGCGCCATTTTCCCATGCGAAAGTCCATCGATTTAAGAGATTTTATAGACCCTCCACAAGAGGGACTTTACCGTTGCAAAATTATCTATTCAGATACAGTTCACTCAGTTGAATACTTCCCTTACAAAGCAAAAAGCTTCCATGCATTTACCCTTGTTCCTATTGATTTTGAGTACTCTTTTAAATATCTTGATCGCAAAAACATCGAGACAGTATCGACTTCGGTATCTACAGACGATGCTATTTTTGTCAAAGATGGCCTTTTAACGGACACTTCCATCGCCAATATCGCATTTTTGTATAAAAAGAGCTGGATCACTCCCAAAAAACCTCTGCTTCCAGGAACGACCCGAATGCGTTTGATGGAAGCGAGAAAATTGCAAGTAGCCGATATTGAAGTGGATGATCTTGAAAAATTTGAACAGATGGCGATAATGAATGCTATGATAGACTTTCTTCCCTTACAGGGTGTCACCATCCAATCCAAAAGGAGAATTTATGCTTTATGATCTGTTGCAAGATGAAGAGTTTAGTGTCATTTTAAAAAATCATGCGACTGACATCATCGAATATCTGTTTGAAAAAAACCAGGAGTTTGGTATATTGGTCGATTTGAATGCCGTCACTTTCGAGCCGATGCTGCCAGAAGAGATCTATAAGAATCTTCCAGAATTTACCCTCTTTCTTTTGATGAATTACACCTATGAAAGCGCGCATCTTGAAGATGGCCAACTCTCATTTGAAGCAGGGTTTGGTCCCCAAAATTTTGGATCTAAAGTTACTGTACCGATTGAAGCGATAGTTCAGATCATTGTAGACGAAACACCGATCTTCGTCAATCTAACCGCTTCCATCGCAAAAAAACCCAAACCCAAATCATCCATGGAGGCCCTGCTTTCCAATCCGGAAAACAGGCGTTTTTTAAAAAAAGAGGATTAGTGGCGCAATTTGAAAAGATGATCCACGATATTCATTAAAAATGGATCATTCTTTCGCTCTTTGAGATAGCAGATATAGAGTTTTCTTTTGATTTTAACGCCTTTGATTTTGGCTTCGAAAAGTCGTCCCTGTTTTACCTCATCCTCGATCGCATATCGCGAAATGATAGAAACGGTTGGATGCTCTTTATCCACAGGACTTCGTAAAATGGAATTGACAACTGCAGTGGAAGAACTCACTTCACTGATCACATTGAACTTTTTACAACTAAGCCCCAGATTCTCGAAAACTTCCGCAACCATCTTTCTTGTATGGCTCCCCTCTTCTCTACATATCCAGTTAAATTTGTAAAGCTCTTCTGGTCGAACATATTTTGGCAGTTTCGTATTACTAAATAGCACCAGTTCATCATCCATCCATTCGCGATAAACCAAACCCTCTTTCATAACGGGAGATTCGATGAGACCAAGATCATATTTTTTTTCCAATACGTTATCGACGATATTCTTACTTACATCGATCTGAAGCAATATATCGTTTTGTATGATCTTTTTGAGCTCGGGCAGTATTTGAGGCAAGATATAATTTCCTATCGTAAAAGAAGCACCAATGATGAACGTTATCTCTTTATTGATAATCTTCAGAAGTTCTTGCTCCGCATTTTGTATACATTTGGATATTCTTTGTACGATCTTGTAAACCTCTTCGCCCTCTTTCGTTAATCGCACCCCATTCTTTTTCCGCTCAATCAGCTTTGCGTCAAGCTGCTCTTCTAAAAACTTGATCTGCTGTGTCACTGCCGGCTGACTGATACCAAGCTTTGCACTCGCTTTTGAAAAACTACGCTCTTTTACAACCACCAAAAAGGTTTCTAATTTCGTAAAATCCTTTATCATTTCGATCCTCTTTGTAGAGATTTTTCACTTATCGTTATTATAACAACATTTTATAGAATTTTCAAAATAATAATCTTTTCCTATAATATTCCTCAAAACAGATTAAGTTCGTTATTTGATATAATAATTAATAAAATTAAAAGAAGTACTATGGAGAAAATTTTAGAAGATCTCAACGAAGCACAAAGGGAAGCCGCACAAACAGTAGACGGTCCCATACTGATATTAGCGGGAGCAGGGAGCGGAAAAACGAAAACGATAACGACGCGGCTCGCTTATCTCATCAGTCTAGGTATCGACCCGGCTTCCATCCTCACTCTAACATTTACCAACAAAGCGGCAAAAGAGATGAGAGAGCGGGCTCTGTCGATGCTCGATTCGGCCCTTTATCCTCCTTTACTTTGTACATTTCATAAATTTGGTCTACTTTTTTTAAAATTTCACATCGACAAACTGGATCGAGACAACAACTTCGTCATCATCGATACGGATGACAAAAAAAGAATCATCAAATCTTTCAAACCAGATCTCCCCGTCTCCTTAGTCGCAAGCGAAATCTCGAAATACAAAAATTCCCTTATCACTCCGGAAGAGGCCATAGCAAGTGCGAGACTTCCAAACTTTAAAAAAATTTCCAGTCTTTATAAAAGGTATCAAGACTACCTATTGGAAAACAATCTTGTGGATTTCGATGATCTTTTGGTACTGACCTATACTATTTTAGATCAAGATAAAGAGCTTTGCGAAACAATCAGCAACAAATATCAGTTCATCATGATCGACGAGTATCAAGATACGAATGAACTGCAAAACAGACTGGTACAAAAACTTTGCAGCCAACACAACAATATCTGCGTCGTGGGAGATGATGACCAAAGCATTTATGGATGGCGGGGCGCCAATGTCAAAAATATTTTGGAGTTTCCAAATCAATTTGACAATGTCAAAATCATCAAACTGGAAAACAACTATCGATCCACCAAAAAGATCCTTGAAGCGGCCAACAATTTAATTCAGCACAACAGAAACAGACTCGGCAAAAAACTTGTCTCCACCATGGATGATGGTCAAGATATCGAAATATTGGCATTGCATGACGAACAAGAAGAAGCACTGGAAATAGGCAAAAGAATACAAAAACTCATAGATGCAGGAGTAAGACCCAGTGAAATCGCCGTACTTTTTCGTATCAATGCACTCTCGCGCTCCATCGAAGAGGCTTTCAATAAACTCAAAATCAACTTTAAACTCGTCGGAGCCATCCGATTCTATGAACGGGCGGAAGTGAAAGATATCATTAGCTACCTTCGTATTATCACCAATCCGTGCGACGAGTTTTCCCTCAAACGCATCATCAATAGGCCAAAACGGGGTATCGGAAAAGCTACTTACGAAAAGCTTTTACAAAAAGCGAATGAGAAGGATGAATGTATCTTGGAGATGCTCTTGCATACAAGTGAAGAAGATCTAGCCCAAATCATCGGGAAAAAGAGTGCGAAAACCATTCTTGCATTCCTTCACAATCTCAAATATCTCAAAGAACTCAGCGAAGAGAGTCTTTATAACTTTCTGGAGGAATTCGACAGGACTCTCGGTATCAAAGAGTACTATCGAGCACTGCCTGACGGCTTGGAAAGAGTTGCAAATATAGACGAATTTTACGGAATGTTTCGTGACTACATCAAACAGAATCCTCAAAACTCTCTTGATGATTTCATCAACGATATCTCTTTACAGTCGGACCAAGACCAAATAGGCGGTGAAGCCGTCTCCATCATGAGCGTTCATGCCAGCAAAGGGCTTGAATTTGAACATCTTTTCGTCATCGGAATGGAAGAGGGATTTTTCCCTCTAACCGGTGATGGCTGCGACATCGAAGAGGAGCGTAGACTAGGATACGTGGCTATTACAAGAGCCAAAAGAGGTCTTGTCCTCTCCCATGTAAAAAGCAGATTTTACAAAGGACGAAGAGCGTATCTGGAGAAAAGTAGATTTTTGGGTGAAGCAGGTCTATGCAAATCAAGTATCAAAATAGAAAAAAGCGTTGGATTTAAAAAGGGCGATCTTGTCAAACATAAAATATTTGGCATAGGACGTGTCATTGGAGTCAGCAAAGCTGGACGGGAATTTAAACTCACTATCAACTTTTCCGGCCAGCAGCGCGATATTTTAAGCTCTTTCGTGGAGCGGGCATGAACCGACTTTTTGTCGCCTACAAACCTCCTTTTGTATCCTCAAACGCCTTTTTACACAAGATAAAAAAAAGGTATAGAGTCAAAAAGGCTGGGTTTTCCGGTACCCTCGATCCCTTTGCATGCGGTACGCTCATCATCGCATTTGGCGCATACACAAAACTTTTTCGTTTTTTGCAAAAATACCCTAAACGTTATCGGACCACTATCTGGCTTGGAGCTTCAAGTCCAAGCCTCGATATTGAAAAAATAGAATCGATCCAAGATGTTCCACCACTTGATGAACGAACAATCAAAGATATCATCAACTCATTTGTAGGAGAGTTTACCTATATCCCTCCCCTTTTCAGTGCCAAAAAGGTTGGCGGTAAAAGAGCGTATCACTTCGCAGCAAGAGGCAAACAGATCGACCTCAAACCCGTTACATCCACCATCGAAGAGATTAGCTTTGTGCACTATCGCCATCCATTTATCACATTTGAAGCAACTGTGAGCGAGGGAACGTATATTAGAAGTCTGGCTGAAGCGATTGCAAAAAAACTTGGATTTCCTGGAACACTTTCCTATCTCGAGAGGCTTGCGGAAGGAAAATTTGTCTACGAAAATGAAAACCCCCTCGATCCGGTACAATATCTTCGAACGAAGCAAAATTTTGTCAAAAAAAGCAAAGAGGCTATTTTTCATGGTGCAAAACTCACCATTGATGATCTTGCATATAAAGAAGATGGTGAATACCACATTCTATTCGACGATTTTTTTGCTATTATTCGCGTTGAGAAGAAAAAGGTGCGATATCTGCTCAATCAGATTCCAAGAAAGTATCAATGAAACGAAAAGCTCCAGCAAAAATCAATATTTTTTTAAAAATTGTCGGGACAAGAGGCAAATATCACGAAATCGCTTCACGGTTTATCCGATACGAGAAGCTTTTCGATGAGATCGCTTTTGTTCCAAGCAAACAAGAAGAGTTCACTATAGAAGGCATGAATATTCCTTTGCAATCCAATCTCATCTACAAAGCCTATACAAAACTTAAAGAATTCACACAAAACGGACAACTGGATGCGTTTTTCCAATCACATAAAGTGGTCTTGAACAAAAACATACCTGAGGGGGCCGGTCTAGGTGGAGGAAGCAGTGATGCGGCAACCTTTTTACTCATGACCAATGAGATACTCTCTTTAAAAATCGATCAAAAAGATTTGATGCATGTAGGTGCAACTGTGGGGGCGGATGTTCCTTTTTTCATTTCAAAACTGCCTGCGGCAAATGTAACGGGAATCGGAGAAGTAATCGAACCCTTAGAAGATGAGATTCCTGAAATAGAACTTTTTACACCTTCTGTACACTGTGACACCGCTGCAGTCTATACACATTTTCGACAAAACTTTTTAAACACCATCCAAAAAGAGGTAGCCAAAAAAATGCTACAAAAAACATCCAAAGAGATTGTACGAGAGTATACGCCACTTCAAGCAAACGATCTGTACAAAAGTGCAGTACAAATTTGCCCTGTACTGCAAAAATATCAAGAAAAATATTTTCTTAGCGGTAGCGGAAGCAGCCTATTTAGGGAGAAACAATGAAAGTCATAGCCACCAACAAAAAAGCCTTTCACGATTTTGAGATTCTTGAAAGATATGAAGCCGGTCTTGTTCTACAGGGCAGCGAAGTCAAAGCGATTCGAGCCGGACGAGTCAATCTCAAAGATAGTTTCGTTAAATTTGTCAAAGGAGAGCCTTTCGTATTTGGCATGCATATCTCTTACCTCGATTCTGCCAATCCACATTTCAGACCGGATGAAAAAAGGCCAAGAAAGCTTCTTTTGCACAAAAAGGAGATCGATAAACTTATAGGAAAAACAAGTGAAAAAGGGTATACTATCGTACCTTTAAAACTCTATTTCAATAAAAAAAATATTGCAAAACTGGAAATTGGCCTTGCAAAAGGAAAAACACTCCACGATAAACGTGAGAGTCTCAAGAAAAAAATAATGGATAGAGAAGCCCGTGCCGCAATGAAAGAGTATCGATAACGGAGAGTATATGGAAAATCAAAAAAGATGCCAGATTCTTGGAAAAATAGAGCAAGATATTCGATTGACAAAAGAGGATCTCAAAGAGATAGGCTTCATTGTCAAAAAAGTTGTCAGTTTTATGGTCAAAAACGATATCTTGATGACTCCAGAAAATTATGCACGATGGTTTGAACTTTTTTGCTACGTACAAGAGAACGATCTAACATTGAGCGATAGCGAAATACTCCAGTACTATAAACAGCTTTTTCAAAAAAACCCAAAAAAAGTACATGAAATAGAGGATGAAGAGATCCATACCAAACTCAAATCCATAGCCAGTAGTATAGAAGAGAAGCTCTCTCAAATCATCTCTACCATCGATACACATAACGATACATTACAAGATAAAACAGAAGCGTTACAAGAAAAAGAGCATCAAGCAGCAGATCCGGAAATTTTAAAATATCTTAAAGAGATTCTTCAAAACTTGGAAGAATTAAGAATGGAAAACTCCCAGCTCAACGAGCAACTCAAAAAATATTATGAAGAGATCAATCATCTGCGAAGGGAACTCAGGGATACGAAAAACAAAGCCGAATTTGATTATTTGACAGAACTTTTCAACAGGCGCAAATTTGAAGAGTATTTTCATAAACTCCTGAAAGAGTTCAATGAAGGAGAAGGGAAACCTTTTTCTCTCATTATTCTTGATATCGACGATTTCAAGCAAATCAACGATACATATGGCCATCTTTTGGGGGATGAAGTACTAAAAAATCTCTCCAGCCTCATCAAGACATTCCTCCACTCTGCCCATATTCCCGCACGTATCGGTGGAGAAGAGTTCGCGATTTTGCTTCCGGAAACTCCTTTGGATGAAGCGAAAACCATTGCTGAGCGGCTACGAAAAACGGTAGAAAACAGGACCATACCCATAGCAGAAGGGGATCTGAATTTCACCGTAAGTATCGGCGTTGCCCAGGTCCAAAAAGGAGATACGATGGATTCGTTACTCAAAAGAGCAGATGAAGCGTTGTACGAGGCAAAAAGAAATGGAAAGAATATGGTGATAGCCAAATGAGTAAAAAGCTTCATGTAGTATCCTTAGGATGTACCAAAAATCTTGTCGATACGGAAGTGATGCTCGCTCGACTGCCCGAGTATGAGATAACGCAAATCCCTGAGGAAGCTGATCTTATCATCGTCAATACCTGCGGTTTCATAGGTCCTGCAAAAGAGGAGAGCCTGCAAACCGTTTTTGATCTGCACAGCAGAAGAAAAAAAGACTCTACCCTCGTTATGGCGGGATGCCTCAGTGAACGATACAAAGAGGAACTCCAAAAAGAGATGCCAGAAGTGGATATTTTCACCGGAGTTGGCGATTACGCCAAGATCGATGAGTTGATTAGCCAGAAAAAAAGCAGTTTCAGCGATCAAGTCTATCTTATCCGATCCGAAGAGCGAATCATTACCGGCTCAAACTATCACGCCTACATCAAACTGAGCGAAGGGTGTAACCAGCAGTGCAGCTTCTGTGCCATACCTTCATTCAAAGGAAAACTCCAATCCCGTCCTATCGAAGATATCGTTCAAGAAATCAAAAACCTTGTGGCGAAAGGATACAAAGATTTCACTTTCGTCTCGCAAGACAGTAGCTCGTACTTGAGAGATTTCGGCATCCAGGAGAGTTTGGTGGATTTGATCCATGCGGTGGAAGAGATAGAGGGGATTATGAGTGCCAGAATTCTCTACCTCTATCCATCCACAACAACACCAAAAATGATCGATGCGATTGCAAACTCTCCTGTTTTTGTCAACTACTTCGAGATGCCTATACAGCATATCAGTGATTCTTTGCTTAAAAAGATGAAAAGAGGCATAGGAGCACAAAAGACAAAAGAGCTGCTTTATGCAATGCGGGCAGTTCCGGAGAGTTTTCTTCGAACGAGTCTTATCGTCGGTCATCCGGGCGAAAGCGAAGAAGATTTTCACGAACTTGTGGAGTTCTTGGAAGATTTTGAATTTGACAGGATCAATCTCTTTGCCTATAGCGATGAAGAGGGAACAAAAGCGTATGAAATGGAAGAGAAGATTCCACAAGAAGTGATAGAAGAGCGTCTGGCAATTTTGGATGCGATTGTGAAAAAACAGCAGATGAAAAGTCTCGAAAAAGATCTTGGCAAAACGGTTGAGTGCTATCTCGATGGAACGAGCGAAGAGAGCGAACTGCTTTTGAGTGGGCGTAAAAAGATATGGGCTCCCGAAGTTGACGGAGAGATTTTGATCAACGATAGCGAAATAGATAATCTTCAAATCGGTAATCTGTACAAAGTTCATATCAATGAGCGTTTAGGAGACAAGCTGGTTGGAACTGTCAGGGCTTGACCTATTACAAGGGAAAAAAAATCTTCTCGCTTTTTCAGCAGGAATCGATTCTACCGCTCTTTTTTTCCTTTTGCTGGAGAGAAATATCGATTTTGATATTGCTATCGTCGATTACGGACTTCGATCCCAAAGCAAGGATGAAGTGGCATACGCCGTTGAACTGGCAAAAAAATATACAAAAAAGATCTATACAAAACAGGTAACCATAAAGCCTCCATCTGTTGAAGAAAAAGCACGAAATGTCCGATACCAGTTTTTCGATGAGATTATCCAACAAGAGGGATACCACAATCTCCTTACTGCCCACCAGCTCAATGATCAACTGGAATGGTTTTTGATGCAGCTTGGCAAAGGAGCAGGTCTATGCGAACTTGTCGGTATGGATATTGTCACAAACCGCAAGGGTTACAAGATCGTTAGACCACTGCTCTTTGTCCAAAAATCTGAACTGAAAAGCTATCTTGAGACCAAAAAAATCCCCTATTATATAGATGAGAGTAATTTGCAAGACTCTTATTTTCGAAATTATATACGGCACAATTTCGGTGATCCTTTCATGAAGCGTTTCGGTGATGGCATCAAAAAAAGCTTTCATTACCTTTTGGAAGATAAAAAAATCTTAGAAGAGAAGATACAAATCCACAGCTACAAAGAGCTCTATTTCGCCACCAACACACACAATGACTATATGAATAAAAGAATTCTTGATCGGCTTTTTAAAAAACTTGGCTATCTGCTCAGCAGTGCGCAAAAAGAGGAGATTCTCAGACAAAAGGAGGGCGTCATCGCTTCGAAATATGCATTTGCCATAACACAAGAGTGGATTATCGTTGCGCCTTTCGTACAAAAAAAGATGGATAAAAAAAGCAAAGAAGTTTTGAGAAAAGCAAAAATCCCCAAATCTCTTCGAGGATATATACTTAGTGCTTCGATTCCTGCTGATTTTTTCCAAACGTATACAGACCGATAACAAAAGAGGTCTCTATCGCTTCATCAACTCTTTGAAAAGAGAGCGGATAATCTATCATAATTGGAAGATGCTGTTTTTGCCAAGACTCAACAAGACTGTAGAGTGCTTTAGGAGAAATGATTTTGGCTGTCACTGCATAACGGGTGATATTGTACTCTTCATATTGATCCGTACCTATTTTTTCGATATGTAAAAGATGTACTTTTTTCTTGATAGAGGCAATCGCTTTCTCTTTCGTTACAGGCTCTAGATACCCCTCCCTCTCTTTGTACTTTTTTAGTTCACTCTCAAGATATTCTCTGTTTTGTTTAGCATAATCGAGAAGAACTTTGTGCGTTTTATATTTCTCTTTTAAACGAACCAGTCTATCCAGATCCGGGGTAATAATAAAACTCACAGCAATATAAAGACCGACTAAGAGTCCCAAAATCATCAAAAGTTTCATGAGCAAGGAGGTGCTTATTTTATCCAGCATAAACCCCTCCTTTGTACACTGCTTTGAAGTAGATTGTTTGCCCTTTTCTTCTATGTATAATCTTTCCCTCGATAAAGCGGCTTCTGAGTTTTACATCCATCCTTTTTATTTCTATAGCAGAAGTGCTGATACCTTCAAGTATCAGAGAATCTTTTCCAAACTCGGCACGCAATAGATAGGTATGGTCTCCAACAAGGTCAAAAACTTCCCGAACTCTCTCCATGACCATTTTGTTGTGTTCATTCAAACTCTTCACGATAGGAGTGATTTTCGCCAATCGCATCAGTTTCACTTTCATCTCATTGTTTTCGTTTCCTATCCTCTCCTCTTGGGTGATTATCTTCTCGACTTTTTCGGAATAGCTTTTGATCGAATTGCGTAGGTACCACTCATATAGTCCCAAAGCTATGGCAATCAACAGTGCGACGATAAAAAAATAGAGATTCCATCGACTCTTCTTTGTTGGCTCTTCTTTTGTTTTCTCACCTTCACTCTCTTCAATGACCTCTTGTTTGACTTCACTTTCCAAAGGCTTAAAAAGAAAGTTTTCATTTTGGCAGATCTCGTTCGCGTTTGGCTCTATCTCATCGACATCTAAAAGCAATGCCTCTTGCAACTCTTCTTTATCGATCCTCTTTTCGACAAATGAAACTATTTTGATCCGTTCGATAAAGAAACTGCCCTCTTGTTCATAAAAATGGTGTAAAAACGCTTCAATGCCCTTTTGCAGATCTTCCGTAGCGTCGTGAATCTCGTGATATAAAAGATTCTCTCCATCAAAGACGGCATAATAGTTGTAGTTTTCCAAAAGAGCGAGATAGAGCGTATTTTTCTCTTTTGATTGTTGATAGTAGTACCACAATGCACTAAAAGGAGAGACAACGGGCGTATGAAGGGATTCAAGCACCTCTTTTGGAATGGAGATACCCCATGAACCATGTGAAATCGTATTGAGATCTTGTGAAGAGATCTCGTGGATCGGCTCTTGATTGGCGCTATCTATGAGGATACATGTTGGCTCCACCCGCCTCCCTTTTACAGCTCGTTGCTATATTGTAGCATTTGCTTCTTTATATATGCTTTAGCTTCGCCTTCGCTCATATCATCTACCGTTAACGGTTGTCGGACATAAAAAGTGAGTTTTGAAAAAGGTTTTGGAATCATAAATCGATCCCAACTGCCAAGTTGCCAAAAACGATTGGCACTATAATGGAAAACGACGATAGGAGCCTGCATTTTTTGCGCTAACGCAACAATTCCTGGAGCCACGCTATGTCTTGGTCCTCGCGGTCCATCAGGAGTGATGGCGATATCATATCCGGCTTTCATTTTTTTCATGGCAGATATCATAACTCTAGCCCCACCCTTTTTCGTAGAGCCTCGTATAGATTCCAAACCAAAATGGCGTATCGTTTTTGCAATAAGTTCTCCATCGAAATGCTCACTGATCATAACAGCGATAGGATGATTTTGTCTTATTTTTTTATATAAAAAAGGCATCATCAAAAGCTCACCGTGCCAAAAGGCAACGATGAAAGGTTTTTGAGGGAGTTCCCCTTCTATAATGAACTCTTTTTTGCAAGTAAGATAAAGCAAGCGTATAAAAAATGCGCCTATGGGAGGGAGAAGGAGAGAGAAAATTTTTCTTTTTGTCTCTTTTTTCATAAACGTTAGCCTACAAGCTCTCCTTCAAGAGACAATCTTCCAGGTTTTGTGATCCGTACACTTTTAAACTCACCCAGCAGCTCCTCACTTCCTTTCACCTTCACAATCCAGTTGTTGTCCGTTCGGCCCGCTACATATCCTCCAGGTTTGAGTTCTTCAAAATAGACTTCGTACACTTTGTCTTTTTCTTGCTCACTGATACTGTCAAGCATCTGTAGATGAAGGTCTTGCAAATAGGATAGCCTTCTACTCGCTACTTCATCAGGAATCTGATTTTCGTAATCTTTTGCAGGAGTCAATGGCCTTGGGGAGTACTTGAAACTGAAAATCTGCTCAAATCGCACCTTTTGAACCACATCGATCGTATCGGCAAAATCCTCTTCGCTCTCCCCCGGAAAACCGACGATAATATCCGTCGAGATATGAACCTCCGGGACCATCTCGCGAAGCTTCATAGCCCTATCCAAAAACCACTCTTTCGTATATCCTCTCTTCATATCCCGAAGCACTTTCGTACTGCCACTTTGCAAAGGCATATGCATCGATTTACAGATTTTTGGGTTTGTAGCAAACTCTTGTAAAAATTTATCATCCATATGCAAAGGATGGGGTGATGTAAAACGTATTCTTCGCACTCCATCGATCTCACTCACCATTCGCAAAAGATCGGTGAAGTCTACTTTTCTTGCTTTGTCACTAAAACTTCTTCCATAGTTGTTGACATTTTGCCCTAGCAAAAATATCTCTTTGGCTCCCGTATCAACCGCTCTTCGAACTTCTTGGAGTATGAGTTCGGGCGGGATGGAAATCTCTTCACCTCTTGTATTTGGAACGATACAGAATGTACATTTTTTATCGCATCCTATGGAGATGTTGATAAACGCTTTATAAGGAGACGTTCGAAAATCGCTGAATGCATAGGTACTCTCGTCATAATCAATATCGACCTCGACCGCTTTTTCTTGTTTGATGACATCTCTTATCTTTGAAACATTTCTTGCACCCAGAACAAAACTCACATAGGGTGCTTTTTTGATAATCTCTTCTCCTAAATGGCTCGCTGTGCAACCGCAAACACCAATCTTTGCACCCTCTTTTTTCTTTTTATTGAAATATCCGATTTCACTAAAGAGCTTGTGAACCGGCTTCTCTCTGACAGAACAGGTATTGATCAAAATAAGATCGGCTTCTTGGAGATTTTGCGTAAGCTCGTAATCCTCTTTTTGAGTAAGTTCTGCAATGATATGTTCGCTATCGCGAACATTCATTGCACATCCTAAAGTTTCGATATAGAGTCGCTTTTTCATGCTAATATATGCACCTCATAGATATAGTCATTCTCATCCAAACCATATTTGACTTCTCGAAAATAGACGCTATAGCCTTTTTCTTCAAAGTGTTCGACAAGTTCTACTAGATCCTTATGGGAGTTTTCCCTGTCAAAATAAAATATCTTGTTTCCCTCTTTTTGTACCGCTTCTTCTATTTTTTCCACACTGATCGTTTTTGGTTTGCCACTCAGCTCCTGACGTGCAAGTTTGAGTTCCATCCTATCCCTTTTGTTCTGTTTATTGAAGTGAGATATTATATCAAAATTTTTAACTATTATAAGATAACCTTAATGGTTTCTAAAGTTATATTTCAGTAAAATACCGTAACTTCAAATTCTCCTTCAAAAAAATCACAAAAGGTTTGAAATCATATGGAAAAAATAGTCGATATTATAGATTCTATTGCCCATGAAAAAGGGCTGCCAGTCGAACAAGTCAAAGAGGCGATTCAAAAAGCATTTGAAAATACGGCGAAAAAAGTTCTCGGAGAAGATCTGGAATTCGAAGCAGAAATCGATCCAGATACAAAATCGATTAAGGTTTTTCAAAAAATTTTGGTCGTAGAAGATGGGGATGAACGGGCAACGCAAGAACCGGAGCGTTACATTACCCTCTCTGAAGCCAAAGAGATAGATCCCAATGTAGAAGTGGGCGATGAGCTGCGTTATCCTGTGGAATTCGAAAAACTTGGCAGAACGGCAGCCATGCGTTTGCATAACGAGATAGAGTTTCATATCCAACGCCTTATGGAACAGCAGCTCTTTGAAAAATATAAACAAAGAATAGGTACCATCATCAGTGGTACCGTAACACGTGTGGATGAAGAAGAGAACACCTATGTAGAAATTGATGAAGTCAAAGGGATACTTCCTAAAAGATATCGCATCAAAGGCGAGTTCTTTAAACCGGGAGATGTGGTCAAAGCAATATTGAAGCGTGTAGTTTTTGACAAAATCAACGGCATCTACTTGGAACTTTCACGAACAACACCAAAATTTTTGGAAGAGCTTTTGAAACTGGAAGTCCCTGAAATCAAAGACGGACTCGTTACAATCGAAAAAGTTGCAAGAATCCCAGGTGAAAGGGCAAAAGTTGCGGTCAACTCCCACAGCCCGAAAATCGATCCAGTAGGAGCCTGCGTGGGTGTCAGAGGGGTTCGCATCAATGCAGTAAGCAAGGAGCTTCGAGGCGAAAACATTGACTGCATCGAATATTCGCCTATCCCTGAAATTTTTGTAGCAAGAAGCCTCTCGCCTGCCATTATCACTTCCGTAAAAATTGAGGGAGACAAAGCTATCGTCACCCTTCCTAGTGATCAAAAAAGTAAAGCTATCGGGAAAAGTGGTATCAATATACGTCTCGCTTCCATGCTTACAGGCTATGAAATAGAACTGATCGAAACCGAAGGATCAGCTGAAAAAGGAAGCGAAACAGAAGAGAAAAAAGAGGAGCCAACAATCACCCTACAAGATCTTTTCAAAGAATAGTCCCTACTTTGCGTAGGGATTGAGCTTCAAAAGCGCGATATCCGCCAATATATTGCCTAAAAGCGTCAAAAATGCAGTAATGATCATGATGCCCATAATAACCGGATAGTCTCTTGAAAGTGCGGCCTGATAAAAAAGAAGACCCATTCCATTGATGGAAAAGATCGATTCTAAAATAACGCTTCCTCCGATGATTCCTGGAAGAGACAAACCTAAAACGGTAACTATAGGGGGCTTTAGATTTGGCAGAACAAAGTTTTTTATGATGGTTTTTTGCGTAGCGCCACGGGCTTTTGCAAAAAAGATATAATCACTTTTTAAAATCTCGATTACAAGTGAACGTACATACTGCGTCAATGTTCCAAATCCCACAAAAATGACCACGAATACAGGCAATACCAGATGCCAAGCGATATCGAGATAATAATCGAGCCCCTCTTTTGGCTCCATAGAGTGAAGGCCCGCCAACGGAAAGAGCTGCAATTTCACGGAAAAAAAGATGATGAGCAAAAGTGCAAGATAAAAGGATGGCATAGAGAATGAAAGCAGTGAGAGTTGCTGAATCGCTCTGTCGAGCCATGAACCGCTTTTTAAAGCGGATTTGATACCCAAATAGAGTGATAGAAAAAAGATACAAATCATAGCGGTCAGATTGATCCCAAGTGTCACTCCGATTCGATCCATTATCTCGTCAATGACCGGTTTACCCGAAGCAAAAGAGATCCCAAAGTCAAAATGAAGCATCGCGCTAAGCCATGAGAGATATTGCTGCCAAAGAGGTTTATCAAGGCCATAAATAGATTTAAGATGCTCTAACGTCTCTTTTGTGATGTTTGGATTGAGTTCACCCGCACTGAAAAAAGAGTTGGGTGCAAGATGTATGGCAAAAAATGAGATGAGCGATATCAGAAGCATCATCCACACAAGGTAGAAGAGCTTACTGATAAGAAGTTTTCTCATTGAATTTTGTGAAGCGTATAGACTTTTCCGTCAAATCTGTCAGTAATATCTTCGATAGTGTTGGAATCAACAATTCTCAACTTTCGAATATCGCCACCAAATGTCAAAAATCCAAGTCTCGCACCCTCTCCGATGTTAACGGTAACAATCTTTTTGTTTTTGTCAACGTTTTCAACGATCCACTTACCCGTAATCGTTTTATAATTATGGCCAACTTTCATCTTGAATACTGCCTTATCGGATGTAAAACTATAACTTATGCCATCGCCGGACCATTTACCAAGCAAAGTTTTTACAAGTGGCTCATCTTTATACTTTTTATCCACTGCCGTTTGAAGTTTGTTCGCCGCTTCTATTTTGGAAGCTTCTACCTTTTCCCATGTTCCGTTTGGTTTGATGGCAATGGTTTGGGAACCTTTTTTGACAACCTTTACTTCTTGCCATGTACCGTCAGGTTTGAGTTCGATCACTTTCCCGTTATCGAGAGTGATGTAATTACCCGCAAACAATGTTGCTGCAATGAACAAAGTCGAGGCTATTTTTTTCATTGGAAGCCTTTGAGTAAATTTTAAAGATTATACAAAAGAGGAGTTTAAACGTTTTTGAAATGTTTCGGGCCAAAGCCCGAAAGTTAATTAGAAGTTGTAAGTTAGATATACTTGGATAGTGTTTACATCATCACTTGCAGAATCGATGTCAGTATAGATATATGCAAGTGTCGCATCAAGGCTACCGAAAGATTTGCTTGCTGTTACAGTGAATTCACTCATGCTATCATCAACAGTAGTTGTATCTACATCTGCGTATGTATAGTAAGCAGCAAAATCAGCTATATTTTCCATATTGTAAGAAGCATCAATATGGAAGGAATCAGCACCTGCTCGTCCTACCCATCCATAGTTCCACCATGCTTCTGTATATAGTTTTGTCTGTTGTCCCGCAACATTTGCAACTTGTACGGCTCCATCTTCATCTGCTGATGAGTAAGATGCTGAAACATTGAGGTTTTCCATACCATAACCCACTTTGACTGCCCATGCTGAAGCATTATCAGCGCCTGTTGCCTCTGGGTCAATATTTGCGTACTGTACACCAAATGTAAGACCAGATGCAACTTCTTTAAGATCTACATCAGCCTGAAGCCACCATGCAGTTGCTAACTCTGCTACATTGTAATACCATACTTGTGCAGTCGTGTTTGGAATAGCTTTTGTAATAGCACCTACTGCATATGCTCCTTCATTTGCAAATGTTGTAAAAGGATCAGTAGATGCATTTGCAGTATTTACTATACCAGCATATGCACCAGATGTAGTTGCACCTAACATTCCTGCATTGTTTCCTTGGCCAATCCAAGCGCCAACAAGTGTTGTTTGAGGAAGATCATTGTTCAAAACTACAGCAGCATCAAAAGTATTTTTAGCTATTGACCATTTTTCAGTGAATGCCAAAGGTGTATCAATTTCTTGTCGTCCTAGTTTTTACTGTAGTGTTACCGATAGTTTTTGCTAGCCACGCTTCACTTACCCACCATTGATTTTGAGCATTACCTTCCCAAACATTACCAACTAAATTGTTCTCAAGGCCAAGAGTATCTAACATTGTCACAGCCAATTTAGCTTTAGCTCCATCACCAACATCAGCTGTTGCAGCTAAATCAAGAGCAACTTGACCTGCAGAGTTTGTTTGATCAAATAAATCATTATTTCCACTATCATTAGTTCCATAGTAAAGTTTCGCGTCTCCGCTAAATTTTACATTTTGTACATCAGCGAATGCACTTACGCCCAATGCTACGATCGCAGCAAGACTCAATTTTGCCAGTTTCATTCGTACTCCTTTTTCAAGTTTGATTTGTCAAAGGGTATTATATCGCCCTTATCCTTAAATTTAGATTATCTAATCTTTATTTTAAGCGATCCCAAAGTATACAGGTTTTGCCATCAATCTCTTCTACTTCTGCCAGTCCCATGATGTGATATCCAGCATCTACATAGTGTACTTCCCCTGTCACTCCGCTGGCAAGATCACTGAGTAGATACATCGCACTATTGCCCACTTCATCGATCGTAACGTTTTTTCGAAGGGGTGCGTTGACTTCGTTCCATTTGAGAATCGTTCGAAAATCACCTATTCCGCTTGCTGCCAGCGTCTTGATAGGTCCGGCGCTTACTGCATTGACGCGAATTCCTTGCGGGCCAAGGTCAGCTGCAAGATAGCGTACACTCGCCTCAAGGGCCGCTTTTGCTACACCCATGACATTATAGTGTGGAATGTATCGAACAGCTCCGAGATAGCTAAGCGTCAGTACGCTTCCCCCCTCATTCATATAAGGCAATACCGTCCGGGTGAGTTCCAAAAGAGAATAGACAGAGATATTCATGGCAATCTCAAAAGCCTCTTTACTCGTATTGACGAATCGCCCATCAAGAGCTTCTCTTGGCGCGAAGGCCACAGAATGCACCAAGAAATCAATCTTTCCAAAATCTATCTCGATAGACTTTTGAAGATTTTCAAAATGCTCCGGTTTACTGACATCAAGTTCATAGATTTTATCGCTTCCAAGTTCATTGGCAATCGGCTCTACCCTTTTTTTGATGGCATCATTGAGATAGGTAAAACCCAGTTCCGCACCCTCTCGATGACACGCTTTTGCTATGCCGTAGGCAATCGATTTGTTGTTTGCCACCCCTACGATCAGGCCCTTTTTCCCTTCCATCAAACCCATTATCTCATCTCCTTTGCTATTTCTATCATCTTTATAAAATTCTCTACATCCCAACTTGCCGTGCCGATAAGCGCTCCATCACATTTTGGTATGGAAAGTACCTCTTTGATATTTGCCGGTTTCACACTGCCACCATATAGAAGTGGAGCATCTGTCAGTGATGCAAGATAAGCCAAAACCTCTTCTATCTCTTCCGGTTTTGCAGCAACTCCCGTACCGATAGCCCATACAGGTTCATAGGCGATAACGAAATTTTCATAAGCTGTATCGATACCTTCAAGCTGACTTTGTAAAAGCTCTCGAATTGCTTCAAAACCTTTTTTTCTCGTTTGAAGGGTCTCCCCAAGACAGTAGTAGATCGTAAAACCCCGTTCCTTATAGAATGCAAACTTTCTTGCAATCATCTCTTGTGATTCGTAAAATATATGTCTTCGCTCACTATGTCCCAGAAGAACGGTTTCAATGCCAAATTCTTGAAGTTGCTGCAACCCTATTTCGCCTGTAAAAGAGCCGTGTTCGGCAGCGTATGCATTTTGCGCTCCAATATCTGCAAACGTTTCATACTGATCAAGAGCAGTTGCAGGAGGAAATACGGCTATATCGATATCTGTTTGCTTTCCATATGCATTGAGCCTCTCGATATACGCTTTCGTCGAAGCTCTAGTGTGATTCATCTTGAAGTTTGCTGCAAGTATCATGACGCACCTACTTCCAACGCTTTGATACCTGGAAGCTCTTTTCCTTCCAAAAGTTCAAGGCTCGCTCCACCACCAGTTGAAATAAATGTCATCTCATCCACTACGCCAGCTTTACTGATCAAACTTGCCGTATCTCCACCTCCGATGATCTTGGTCGCAAAGCTTTCTGCCACGAAATTGGCCAGTTTTATACTACCTCGCGCAAATTTATCGATCTCAAAAACCCCCATCGGACCATTCCATATGATCGTTTGCACCTCATCGAGTGCTTCTTTAAAGAGTCTCGTGGAGGCCGGGCCGATATCAAGCCCCATCCATGTCTTTGGAATCTCTTGGAAGGTAACATATTTTACCGGGGCGTTTGGATCAAGTTCGGGTGCCACGACAAAATCGACAGGAAGATAAAGCTTCACTCCGTTATTTTTGGCTTGATTTAAAATATTTTTCGCTTCTTCTATCAAATCATCCTCTACCAAACTTTTCCCCACCTCGTATCCCAAAGCTTTCAAAAAGGTAAAAGCCATCGCTCCACCGATGATCAGCTTGTCCACTTTTGGCAAAAGATTGATCAAAGCGCCGAGTTTTCCTGAAACCTTGCTTCCACCTACAATCGCCATAAACGGTCTTGTGGGGTTTTCCAAAATTTTATAGAGATATTTGATCTCTTTCAAAAGCAAAAATCCTGCCGCTTTATGATCTTGATCGTAAAATCGTGTGATAGCTTCCACAGATGCATGGGCTCTATGGCTAACACCAAAGGCATCATTGACATAAAACTCTCCAAACTGACTCAGTTTTTTCGCAAACTCCTCATCATTTTTCGTCTCGCCCGGCTCAAAACGAAGATTTTCAAGGAGTAAAATTTCACCGGGTTGAAGTTTGGTAAATTTCGCTTTTGCATCTTCACCCACTACATCTTGGGCCATAATGATATCTTGTTTCAAAAGGGTATGGAGCCTTTTCGCAACAGGCTTCAAAGAGTACTTTTCATCAAATCCTTTCGGTCGTCCAAGATGGCTCCCAAGGACTATTTTGCAGTCATTATCGAGGCAGTAGCGAATTGTCGGGAGGGCTTCTCTGATTCTTCTATCGTCTGTAATGTTGCCATACTCATCCAATGGAACATTAAAATCGCAACGGATAAATACAGAATTGCCGGGTTTGAGATCGAGATCTTTAATCGATTTTATGTTCATGATACTCCTTTGTTATAAAGTGCGCCATATCCAAAAGGCGATTGGCATATCCCCATTCATTGTCATACCAGCTCATGACTTTTACCATATCAGCGCCTATGACCTGGGTAAGATCCAGGGCTACGATACTGCTAAAGCTTTTCCCCACCACATCTTGCGAAACCATGAAAGAATCATCGACTCCCAGTATCCCTTTCATTGCTCCTTGTGACGCTTCGATAAAAAGCTCGTTTAGCTCCTCTTTCGTTGTACTTTTTTTGAGATGGAGATCCAGATCCATCAACGACACATCAGGCACTGGGACCCGAACGCTTCTTCCATGGAGTCTGCCTTGTAAATTTGGCAAAACCCTATGGATCGCTTTTGCAGCTCCTGTCGTCGTAGGCACCATATTCACAGCAGCTGCACGGGATCGTCTGATATCTCGTTTATGGTCGCTGTCAAGAAGATTTTGATCAATCGTATAGCTATGAATCGTTGTCATGAGCCCTTTTTCAATGCCATAGGCTTCATCGATCAACTTTGCAATTGGAGCGAGGCAATTGGTGGTGCAGCTTGCATTGGAGATGATCTCTTCGCCCTTGTAGTCTTGATGATTGACTCCATATACAAAGGTGGCCGTCTCATCTGTTGCAGGAGCTGAGATAATCACTTTTTTTGCATAGCGAAGATGCTTTGAAACAAGATCGCTGCTTAAAAATCGGCCGGTCGATTCGATAAGGACATCTACCTGTGGGAAGGGAATCTCTTTTGGTGATGAAGCGTGGGAAACAAAAACCTCTTTTCCATCAATCCTGAGTCTCTTTTCATTTAAAGCCTCTACGGCGTAAGCAAATGGGCCATGGACGGAATCGTATTGCAAAAGATATGCCATCATTGACGTATCCATCAAATCGTTGATGGCCACAAGTTCAAACTCCTCTCTTTGGAAAAGATTCCTTGCTACTGCTCTTCCGATACGCCCAAAACCGTTGATCCCTATGCGTACAGCCATTCACCACCTTCAAAAAATTTGATAGATTTTAACGAAAATTAACTATAATTTGGGTTAAATGAATAAGGTTAAAAAATGAAAATAGCAATTTTTGGTGGGAGTTTCGATCCACCCCATAAAGGTCATATAGCAATTGTAAAAAGGGCCCTTGAAGAACTGGATATAGACTATGTGATCATTGTTCCAACTTATCTCAATCCTTTCAAAACATCTTTTCAAGCTTCTCCATCGCTTCGTTTACGATGGCTAAGAAAGATATTTTTGCCCTATAACCGAGTCAAAATTTGCGACTATGAAGTCCGAAAAGGTCGACCGACCTATGCCATAGAGACGGTGGAGTTTTTACGCAGAAAATATGCTCCAAAAAAGCTTTATTACATCATAGGAAGCGACAATCTCCCGACGCTTCACAAATGGCACAAATATCAAAAACTATCCCATCTTGTACAGTTCGTCGTCGCAACAAGAAAAGGGTACAAAGTACCCAAAAAGTATAAAATGATAGAGGTCCATGAAGATATCAGTTCTACTGAACTAAGAATTCATCCGAAAAAACGCTATTTGCCACCAATAGTGGCAGAAGAGATTATTCGTTTTTACCGCTCATAAGCTCTTTTAAAAAATCTTCAATGCGATATTTTTGCCGATATGCATCGGTCATAAGATGAATGAGGATATCGCCAAGATCGATGACAATCCACTCCTCCCCCTCCTGCACCTTCAAAAACTCCTCACCTTCAGGTTTCAGTTTCTCTTTGAGGTGATCCAGAAGTGCCGCTGTATGCCTGTCGCTTAGAGATGTTCCCACAATCACACGATCGACAAAATAGTCTCCTTTGGAAGTATCGATAATCTCGACATTCTCCCCTTTTTTATCTTCGATCACCTCTTTAATGCGTTTTGCTCTTTTTTCGATTCCCACGCTACATCCTTTTTTTCGCTTCGATTCCAAGCAGTCTCAATCCAACTCGTATGGAAAGAGCTACCACCAAAAAAAGTTTGAGATAGCGGTCTTCATATTCTGAACCGATCACTTTATGCTTGTTGTAAAAACTGTGAAACTGGGCTGCAAGAGCCTTGAGGTAATCGGTCAGACGTTGCAGCTCTCTTTTTGCGAAGGCATCTTCGATAATTTCTGGCAAAATCAACGCTTCGAACAAAAGATCTTTCGCATCCTCATTGAGATCTTTCAATGGCGTATCGATCACTTCCCCTGCACTCTTACCGGCTTTTTCCAAAACAGAGTTGATTCTCGCGTGAGCATAATTGATGTAGTATACAGGATTGGAAGCATCCTCTTTTTTGAGCATATCCACATCAAACTCCAGATGGGTATCGGCCTTTTTACTTAAAAACATAAATTTCAAGGCATCCGCCCCAATCTCTTCCACTACCTCGCTCATCAGAATAAAGTTTCCGGCACGCTTGCTCATCTTGTATGGTTCACCACCTTTGAGCAAAGAGACCATCTGCGCCAGCAGTACTTCCAATTTGTCTGGATCAAATCCCAAAAATTTTATAGCCGCTTTCACTCTTGCGATATATCCATGATGATCCGCTCCCCAGATATTGATATAGCGATCAAAGCCCCGTTTGAATTTGTCATAGTGGTAGATGATATCTCCGGCTAGATAGGTTGGTCTACCATCTTCACGAACGACGACTCTATCTTTTTCGTCTCCATATTCACTCGATTTGAGCCATACTTTGCTATCTTTTTCATACACGGCATCATGCTCTTTGAGTATGGCAAAAACCTCATCCCATTTCTCATATAACGCTTTCTCGCTGACAAAGTGGTCAAACTTGATATCGACTGCAGCCAAATTGGAAACGATCAGTTCCATCATCTTCTCTTTGCCCCATTCGCTGAGCTTGTCTATCAAGGATTCGTCACTAAAAGCCTCTTTGCCAAACTCCTCTATTGCCTCTTTTGCCAAATCCTTGATGTAATCACCCCGGTAGTACTCCTGGGGCCACTGCACCTCCTGGCCCAGTTCCTCTTTGGCTGCAAGATAGATAGATAGCCCAAGAAGATAGATCTGGTTACCTGCATCGTTGATATAGTACTCTTTGACGATCTCATTGCCCAGATGTTTTCCCAACCTCGAAAGAGCTTCACCAAGCACGGCTCCTCTGGCATGACCTATGTGCAAAGGACCCGTAGGATTTGCACTGACAAATTCGAGTAAAATAGTTTCTCCCTGCTCGTCTTTGCCAAATTCCGATTCGTTTTTGAGTGCCCATGTCGCATACTCATCCAAGAAAGATTCACTCAGTTTGAAATTGACATACCCTTTGATAGGCTCCACCTTCTCAAAGATAGAACTGCTTTCGAAGGATTTGGCCAATTCATCGGCAATTTGCATAGGGGATCTTCGAAGCTCTTTGGCTAAAGAAAAAGCGATCGGCGTCGCATAGTGTCCAAACTGTCTATCTCTTGGTTTTTCAAGGATTATACTCTTATCACTCAGTTTTGAAAGTTCTGACTGAACTCTTTTTTTCAATGGCAAGTCCTTTGAATAAGAGGGAGTTCCCTCTTACGCTTTTGTAGTATCTTGATCTGCAGTCGTTTTTGTAGTGGAAGCAGTGGTTTTCTCTTCAATCTCTTTTTTATTCTCTGTAGCAACCTCTTCCTCATCCTCTTTCATCGCTTTTTTGAAATTTTTGATTCCGCTTCCCAACCCTTTTGCCAGTTCTGGAATCTTTTTTGCTCCAAACAGTAGTACAACGATCAACAAAATGATCAGAAGTTCCGGCATACTTGGCATACCCATACGTACTCCTTCAATAGATTATGTAAAATAATACACAAACTTTCTTAATATGAGGTTTAAAGCCCTGGCTAATCAGTTTTTCTCCACTGCTCGATAAAAGCCTCGATCTCTTCGTTATCTCGTCTTAGTCTAGCCGCTTTTGCAATTGCCAAAATTAGCTCTTTGGATTGTTCCAACTTTTCATTGATCAAGATAAAATCAAATTGTGGCATCCACTCCATCTCTTTGAGAGCGTTTTGCAACCGTTTTTGTATCGTCTCTTCATCATCTGTCCCTCGGGTCTCCAGGCGAATACGCAACTCCCTCATTGTCGGCGTCGTTACAAACACCGATGTCACCAAAGAAGAAAACTGGCTTTTTTTGATAGAATCGAATCCCTGGACATCGATATCGAAAAGGACAAGTTTCCCCTCTTCTACCGCCTGTTTCACAGGTCGCAAAGAGGTACCGTAGTAGTTGCCGTGTACATTGGCCCATTCCAAAAACATTCCGGCTTCTATCTCTTTTTCAAACTCCTCTTTCGAGACGAAATAGTAATCTTTCCCATCAACTTCACCGGGACGTTTCGGACGGGTAGTCGTAGAAATGCTAAAATAGACATCAGGAATATGCTCTACAATCGTTTTAATAAGCGTACTCTTTCCCGCTCCACTTGGACCTGAAATGACAAGTAAGGCACCTTTTTGAAACATGCTCACTCTTTTGGAAAAGATATTTTGATTGTGATATCGAGCTGCATACCATCGAGCAGCGCCTTGAGTGAAGGCACGGACATTTTTTCCATATTTTGGCTAAGAGCTTTGACTTCTTCCTCCCGATTTTTTGGCTCTTCTATCTTTTCATGAGTAGTGAACTCTTCATGAGAAGAGGTGTCATAAGATGCAGTATCCTCCATGGATGTTTCGTGTGTTTCCACTTCTTCTGGCTCACTCTCCTCTTGGGTCACTTGCGTGAGTTCTTCGGCAATATTCGTCAATATATCTTCAGCACTCTCTTCTTGAAGAGGTTCTTCATCATTCTGGTCAAGAAGTTCATTGACTTTTTTCACCTCTTCCTCATCCAAAACACCGCTTTTTTCCATTGTCTCTTCTACAAATGGGGGCTCCTCTTCCTCCTCTTCTACTTCCACTAACGGCTCTTCACGCTCAACTGGCTGTATTGTCGGGATTTCAGAAACTTCTTCCTCTCCTTGCATTGATTCTTCTGCAGGTATTTCCTCTTGGGCTTCTTCCTCTACAGATACTTCTTCAGGCTCCTCTTCTTCAGTAGTTTGCGCCTCCAAAACCTCTTCTTCGGATAGAGGTACTTCTTGCTCTTGTTCGCCTGTGTGCATAATCTCTTGCTGGACTTTGCGAAGCAGCTCTACAAGATCTGTCGGCAAGAAAGGTTTGGGTAGAACGAAGTCGAACTGAACTTCAAAATTTTTCGCATTGGAAGCAATAATGCCGATCTTTTTGTAATCAATCTTCTCTTTGATAAGTTCCAAAAGATTTTCATCATACAGATCATCATCAATAATGACAACTTCATATGTTCCGCTGGGAATCTCATTGACATTTTCTATACTTTCAAGTTCGTAACCGGCTTTTGGAACACCGATGTTCATCATTCTGTTGACGACGGGATTGTTATTGATAAGTAGAAGCTTCATTCTCTCTCCCAGACAGGCTTTTGCATAATTTTATAATCTTTTTGCTTTAATATTATTAATTTTTGCAAAGGATCGTTATGCGTTTTTTGATCATTCTGTTTTTGGGTCTATCGCTCTATGCTCAATCGCTCTATTTTCTTCCTTTCGAAGCTAAAGCGGCCAAGATAGAACTCTTACGAAAAATTGATCATGCCAATCATGAAATAACCGTTGCTATATACAGCTTTACGCACAAAACCATAGCAAAACATCTCAAAAAGGCCGCAAAAAGAGGTGTACATGTTCTCATTATAGCGGATGAAGAGCAAAACACGAACAACCCCTACTCGCAAATAGGCTATCTACAAAAATATAAAAATATCGATGTCTATACGATCAAAGGAAAATATAACAAAAAAAGAGACTACTTTGGGAAAATGCATATGAAGTTGGCCATCATAGATCAAAAATGGCTCATATTTGGTTCAGCTAACTGGAGCTATTCTGCATTTAGCAAAAATTATGAAATGCTGTACTTTGTGAAAGATTACGCTTTGGCCAAAAAGGCGAAGAAGATGTTTGAAAGAGTGCTCCGCAAAGCGAAGCCCTACTGATATTAGCGAAGCTCTTTGATTCGAGCCGCTTTTCCTTTTCTTTCTCGCAAATAGTAGAGTTTGCTTCTTCGAACACGTCCTCTTCGAACAACCTTGATATCTTTGATACTATCGCTGTAAAGAGGGAAAATTCTCTCAACACCGATATTGTTCGCTCCAATTTTTCGAACGGTAAATGTCTTTCCTGTTCCTTCTCCTCGAATCGCGATACATACACCTTCAAAGTTCTGGATTCTTGTTTTGTCGCCCTCTTTGATCTCTACCGCTACTCGTACTGTATCACCCGCTTTGAATTCAGGTACACTTTTTTGCTCAAGCTGAGCTTTTTCGAAATGCTCGATATATCTATTTCTCATCCTCTATCCTTTTATCGGGTCTGTAGTATTTCGTTCTCAGACGTGCCAACTGGTATTTTAAGGCGCTAATTTTACTATGGTTTCCCTTTAAAAACTCTTTAATGACTGCTTTACCTTTGAAAACATCTGGCTTCGTGAACGAAGGCGCTTCCAAAAGATCCCCCTCAAAGCTCTCCTCTTCCAAAGATGCACTATTGCCTAGGACTCCAGGGATATTGCGGACTATCGCATCACTCATCACCAAAGAAGCCAGCTCACCACCGGTCAGTATAAAATCACCAATGCTAAAAACCTCATCCGCATAGATTTCGATAAGTCGCTCATCAAATCCTTCGTACCGCCCATTGACAAAAACAATATGTTTTTTATGCGCCAGCCGCTTTGCATCTTTTTGGGTAAATCTTTTGGCTACGGGAGTAGTAAAGACAACCCAACTCTCTTTCTTTTTAATGAATTCCAAAGCATCGGCAATGGGTCTGGGCTCAAGCAGCATTCCCGCACCACCACCTATTTTATAACGATCCACTTTTTTATGTTTATTATGACTAAATGCTCTATAATCGATAAACTCTATTTCAAAAAGCTTTTTTTCTAAAGCCCGCTTTAAAATGGAATCTTCAAAATAGCAACGCATTAGATTTGGGAAAAGCGTAAGATAGGTAATCTTCATGAAGCTTCTAGGATATCTTGTGCACCTTTGGTATCGATCCTTTTTTGATCAAGATGCACATCTTCGATAAACATATCCAAAAAAGGAATTAAAAAGGATTTTGCTTTTTTCATATCTACAAAACTCTTATCCGTTTCAACCAAAAGATAATCACCAGCAGGGAGCCTTTGAATATCGACAACCTTTCCTAGCCTTTTTCCCTCTTCAAAAACGTCACATCCTAAAATATCGAACCAAAAGTACTCATCTTCTCCAAGAGGAAAGCTCTTTTTTGTCGTCTCTTCATCACTGTAAAGATAGGCGTTAGTATACTTTTTCGCTTCATCCACTGAATCGATACCTTGAAATTTCACGGTACCTCGAGCGGGATTGACAGATTCAATCGTTAAAGAGCCTCGATCACTCTCAAAAGTGGACCCTTTTTGAAACTGCTCAGGAAAATCGGTAAGAATATGGAGTTTCATATCTCCATGGAGACCAACGGTTCTTCCCAATCGCGCAACCGTGAGTTTTTTCACGTTTACTCCTTGGGTTGAACGTTGACTTTGTAGCTTACTCCATCTTTTGCTTTGCAGCCGGATATTACCGTTTTGATGGCACCGATCATTTTGCCCTCTTTTCCGATAATCTTACCGGCATCGGCTTTATTTGCATAGATCGTGATCTGGGCATATGTTTCATTGACCTGATCCACGACTACTTCTATATCCTCGGGATGGTTTGCCAAGAGCTTGGCATACTCCCGAATAAAATCTTGTACCATCTTACTTTCCAGAGAGTTTTTTGACCCGTTCACTCATTTTGGCGCCTACGCCAAGCCAGTAGTTCAATCGCTCTTCATCGATTTTTACAGTTACAGGATCTGTCAATGGGTTGTAATAACCGATACTTTCGATCCAGCCACTGTCTCGTCTTTTTCTACTGTCTGTTACAACGATTCTGTAAAAAGGTCGTTTTTTTCTTCCAAAACGTGCCAGTCTTATAACTACCATCTACTAATTCTCCTTTTTTTGATTGGTATATTTTAACCACTTCACACCGTGATGTAAAGTGGATAAAACATCACCGAATTGGTGGCATGCCTCCACCACCCATCTGTTTCATCATGTTTTGAATATCTTGCATTCCTTTTTTACCAGCAAACTTTTTGGCAAATTTCGCTGCGTTGTTGAACTGTTTCAAGATTTTGTTCACTTCTTGCGGACTCAGCCCAGCTCCCTGGGCAATTCGTTTTTTTCTTGAGTTGTTTTTCAAAATGAGATCCGGATCTTTGCGCTCTTTCGGTGTCATGGAGTTGATCATCGCTTTGATCTTTTTGATCTCTTTTGAGTTCTCAAGATCCAAATCTTTAATGGCTTTTGCCATATTTCCCATACCTGGGATCATAGAGATAAGACTTTTGAGACTTCCCATCTTTTTAATAGACTCTAACTGCTCGAGGAAATCTTCAAAGTTGAATTTCCCTTTCGCGATCTTTTTACTGATCTTTTTGGCCTGTTTCTCATCGATAACGGCAGCCGTTTTTTCTGCCAAAGATTCGATATCACCGGCCCCCATCAATCGATTCGTGATACGTTCAGGAATAAACACTTCTAGGTCTGGCATCTTTTCACCAGTCCCGATAAATCGTAAAGGCACACCAATTTGATGGGCAAGCGAAAGGGCTACGCCTCCTTTTGCATCCCCATCATACTTGGTCAAAATAACGCCGGTAATACCAACATCTTCATTGAATTTTGCTGCACTTCGAACGGCATCCTGACCGGTCAAAGAGTCTGCCACATAAAAAACTTCATCCGGATGAGCCGCTTCTTTAACCTTTTTGAGCTCCTCCATCAATGCTTCATCGATGGCAAGACGACCGGCCGTATCGATGATAACTACATCATAGAGTTTTTCGCGTGCCAGTTTCAAAGCATCATTCACTACTTTAACCGGATCTTTTTGGTCATCTTCACCAAAAAAATCCACTTCAATCTGGGATGCTATCTGTCGAAGCTGCTCCACAGCAGCAAGCCGTTGTAGATCGGCAGCTACCAAAAGAACTTTTTTCCCTCGCAGTTTGAGATAGTTTGCAAGTTTTCCGGAAGTAGTCGTTTTACCGCTTCCTTGAAGCCCAGTCATCAAAACGACTGTAGGAGGTTTTGATGCATAGACAAATCCCTGTTTTGCCCCAGGAGCTGTAAGGATTTCAGTTAGATTTTTTTGAAGCGCTTGCAAAAAAGTATCTCGCCCGATTCCAGCCGCTTTTGTATCGAGTTCAACTTTTTGAAGTAGTTCTTTTACGACTTTATGGTGCACATCGGATTTCAGTAGGCTCTTTTTCAGCTCGGTAAGCGCTTTTTTCAGTGCTTTTTCATCATCTTTGAAACGAATCTTTTTGATGGCACTGGTAAACGAGTTCGAAAGCGTTTCAAACAAATCTAACCCCTTTTTCTATTTGAGTGTGCAATTTTACTTAAAAATAGATTAATTTTAGCTAAATTTAATAAAAGTTATTGAATGTCAAAATCTTTCGGTTCAGGCGCTTCAAACTCATAATCAAAAAGTTTTATCCGCTTTGCATGGAGCATCATTCTTTTCCATGGTTTACCACCATACAGTGTATCTCCCAAAATGGGATGATCGGTTCTTGCTAAATGCACACGAATCTGGTGCGTCCTGCCTGTCTCGATAACCGCTTTGACTTTGCTTTTTTTGCCATGGATCTCCAATGGTTCCACATAGGTTTTTGCTGGTTTTCCCTTGGAAGCTGAGAGTCTCGATTTTGCTTTGCCATCTTTTTTGATTGTTAGTATCGGATAGTCAATTTCATAAGGTTCAGCGACAATGCCTTCCACCCATGCAACATACTCTTTATAGACTCTGCTTTTGCGAAACTCTTCGATCGCTTTTTTCCGAAAAGCTTCATTTTTGACTAGAAGAAGCACCCCGCTCGTCTCTTTATCAAGGCGATGCAGCAACTCGTACCCGCTATCCTCTTTGATCTCTTCACTTGTGATGTGGGCCGGCTTGTTGATGGCCAAAATCTTCTCATCTTCAAATAAAATTTCAGGTTTTTCTATTCTTTTGATACGAAACTTTGTATCGGTATCGATAAGACCTCTTGCGATAACAACCTTTTTATCTCCCACATATACAAGACCTCGATCGATCAGCTCTTTTGCTTTTTTGTTGGAGATGCCAAGTTGCTGGGCCAGGACCTTATAGGCTTTCTCTTTCATCCATTTCCTTTATACTAGATAGTACTGTTGAACTCATTGCGTCAGTTCTTTTATAAAATCGTCTATTTTTTTATTATATGGCATTACAATATGCTTTCGCTTACTCGTTTCCCCGCTTGCAAAAACGATATCACTCTTTGCTACTTTAAAGGTTTTACTTAAAAACTTCACAAGCTCTTTATTGGCGGCTCCCTCTACTGCTGGCGCTTTTATAGCAATTTTAAGCGAATCACCCAAAATTCCTGCAATTTTGTTTTTTGAGGCGTTTGGCTGTGCTTTGATAAACATATGCACTTGGTCATCTTCTATCTTATACCACACTTTTGATCCTTTCCACAAGAGGCTTCAGATCAATCTTTGCATTTATTGCAGTAGGCTCCCAGTTTTGCTTTAAAGCATCTCCAAGATTGTTTGGCTCAATTATTTTTATGCCATCAACATAACTGTAACTTTGAATGTGGTTGTGAAAATAGGGACCGCTAATAATAGGTTTATGAAAAAAGGCAGGCTCCAGTGGATTGTGTCCTCCGATGCCTTCTATGAAACTGCCTCCAAGTATCACAAGATCACTTACTGCATAGATATTGACAAGCTCTCCCAGTGTATCTACTAGTACTATATCACCCGTCAATGAAGGATTTTCACTGAATCTGTGATATGCAAGTCCCTCTCTTTTTGCGATATGTTCAAGCAGCTCATCCACCTCTTCAAAACGCTCCGGATGTCTGGGAACAACTACGAGTGTCGTTTTGTCCTTGAGATGCATCACCCATTCTGTAGCTATGATCTCCTCTTCTGGATCGTGCGTACTTGCCGCAACGACAACTGGCTTTTGCTTGGTATACTCTTTCGTCACTTTCGGTTTTTGCAAAAGTTTGATGTTTCCAAGTATCTCAATATGTTTTGCTCCAAGTTGCTTGAGTCGTAGAGCATCTTCATCACTTTGCGCATACACATAGTCGATATTTTCAAAAATCTTTTTATAAAACCAGGCAAATCGCTTGTACTTGGGAAAACTTCGCTCACTGATCCTGGCATTGATCAAGAATGTTACTGCACCTCTTTTCTTACTGAGATAAAAAAGCAGATACCAAAGCTCTGCCTCCATCACTACAAGTGCCGGCATGGGCCTTAGCCAAAACCAAAGTAGCGGCTCAAAAGGGAGATACCTGACATCTGCATTCGTATAACTCTTTGCTGCTTCAAATCCTGTTTGCGTAATGACGCTGATATTTGCTTTGTCAAACTCTCGTACCAGAGGCTCCAGCGCTTTCGTTTCACCGTAGCTACAGGCATGGAAATGAACCGTTTTTTTTAAAAAAGGAGGATTGTTTTTTAAAAAAAAACGAGCCGGAATGGAGTGGCAGTATTTATCCTTGAATTGTAAAAAAAGTAAAAATAGTAATGCAAGAAGATAAAGGATTATAGTAATGAACGTATAGATATAAGCAAACATTGCACAAAAAAGAGCCAAAGGCCCTTTTTACTCTTCTTCCTCTTCTAGATAGAGAATTCTTCCACAGTGTGGACAGCTCGTAATCTCTTCGCCTTTGATAACACTGGCATAGGTTTTGTCGTTTATTTTCATAAAGCAGCCCATACAAGCCTGTTTGCGTACCGGAACTACTGCCGTATTACCAGCCCATCGTCTGATTTTTTCATAAAAAACAAGAATCTGCTGAGGGATTTTGGAAACGAGTTCACTTTTTTGTTCAAAAAGAGCCTGCTGCTCTTTTTCCAGTTCTGCAAGTTCTGCATCCACTTCTTCTTTCACTTTTGCAAGGCGTTCTTCAACCTCTGTCAACTGCTCTTGCAAAGAGGTTTTTTCCTCCTCTTTTGTTTCACAGATATTTTCAAGTCTTGCTATCTCTTCATTGGCAAAGTTGATCTGCTCTTTTGCGATATCCTCTTCAAGCTGAATTGCTTTGAGCTCTTTTTCTGTCTTGACCTGAGCACTCTTTTTCTCTAGCTCTTCCAGTTTTTCACTCAGTTCTTTTAGATGCAGCTCATTTTTTCTCTTTTTGAGTTCACACTCTTTAATCTCTTCATCAATAGAAACTATGGCAGATTCGATCTGATTCTTTTCATCTTCGACCTGTTTGAGTCGTGCTTTGACCGCTTCTATTTTTGGTCCGAAATCATCGATCGCCTTATCGATCTTTGAAAGCTGCACAAGCTGCTTTATGTACTGTTCCATTCTACGCCTTTAGCGGATTTTTTATTGACGCAATTATAGCCTTAATTTGTGCTTTTTTCAATTCGTCCTGCAGACACTGGGCAAAATAGTGTTCACTCTCAAAGTGACCTATATCAATCATATTAATTCCCAAAATCTTCGCTTTCATGGCATCGTGATACTTGATATCACCGGTCAAAAAAAGATCAGCATCTACCATATCCAGTAGCCCGCCACCACTTCCGGTGGTAAGGGCTATTTTTTCTATATTCTCTTTTGCCTGCACATACCTTGGACACGTAAGGCCAAATCGATCTTTCACCCAGGAAAGAATTGCTTCGAAACTCCCCTGTTTTTCAAAATAGCAGATAAAATCTTCACACTTTGGCTCTACCTGCAAGACATGTTTTGCTACATATCTGTTGAGATGGGTTTTGTCAAAATTGGTATGCATCGATATCAAAGCGATATCTTTTTTGATGAGCCTTACAAGCAATTTTGCAGGATAGGCACTATACTCGATGGATGTGAGCTTGCCAAAAATCAGTGGATGATGAGTAATCAATAAACTTTTGGGAGGAAGTGTATCGATAAGTTCTTCATCCAAATCGATGCAAAGATATATATGCTCTATTGTTTGATCAAAATCTCCCACCTGTAAACCGGAATTGTCCCACTTCTCCTGAAGCTCAAAAGGAGAGATGGTATCAAGGATTTTATAGACCTCTTTAAGCCTCACTCAGCTCTCCAAGACTCTCTTTGTACACTTCGGCACACCCTTTTGCCAGTTCACGAACTTTCAAAATAAAATTTTGACGCTCTGTCACACTGATCGCTTTTCTCGCATCCAGTGTATTGAAAATATGGCTGGCCAACAGACAGTAGTCATATGCTGGAAGGGGTAGTTTTTCTTCCAAACAACGTTTGCACTCCCGGCTTGCATCTTCAAACCAGTCAAAAAGCATCTTCGTATCGGCCACTTCAAAGTTATAGCGACTATACTCAAACTCACCTCTTTTATGGACATCTGCATAGGTAACAATGTGGCCACCGTTTTTGCTCCAGACAATATCAAAAACGCTCTCCACCTCTTGCAGATACATCGCAAGACGCTCCGTTCCGTATGTGATCTCTACTGCAACCGGATCACACTCAAATCCACCAACTTGCTGAAAATAGGTAAACTGTGTCACTTCCATGCCATCGAGCCACACTTCCCAGCCAAGTCCCCAAGCTCCCAAAGTCGGACTCTCCCAATTATCTTCCACAAAGCGGATGTCATGCTTTCGCCAATCCAATCCCAAAGCTTCAAGACTTTTTAGATAAAGATCTTGGATGTTGTCTGGACTTGGCTTTATGAGAACCTGAAACTGATAATAGGCTCCAAGCCTATTTGGGTTTTCTCCATAGCGACCATCTGTCGGACGGCGGCTTGGCGCTACATACGCGGTAGCCCATGGCTTGGAGTCGAGTGATTTTAAAAAAGTGGCTGGATGAAAAGTCCCGGCACCGCTTGGAAAATCGTATGGCTGCACAATCGTACATCCCTGTTTTGCCCAAAAATCTTGCAGTTTTAAAAGAAGTTCGCTAAAAGTTATCATGAAAGCCCCAATTCCTTTTCGATTTTTGCTTGATCAAATCCACAAATCCATCGATTCCCAACAAGGACAACTGGCACACCTCTACATCCATGTCGCTGGCAATCTTGCGCCGCTTTTTGATCCTTGCTGATATCGATCTCTTTGAAACGAATCTGATGTTTTTTGAAAAACTGTTTCGCTCTTGTACACCAGACACATCCGGGACTGGTAAAAAGTACTACCCGTTTTTGCGTCTTTTTCTCAGCCATCTATCCCTCCTTTATATCGTATCTCCTTGAATACAGACAAGATCACCCACCTGTTTTCCAACCCTTTTTGCTACTACGTCACATTTGATCTTAAAAAGAAAAAAGAGTCTTGGATCTTTCACTCCATCCAGGCATTCAAAATTACCCATTCCTTTGGACAGAATCAAATCAACATTGTCAAAAATTGCTTTTGCTTCATTACTGGCTCGCTCCAAGCAAAAACCAGGTGTATCGACGCCGCTATCCACCACTGTACACACTTTATCCAAACCGGCTTCCAGTGCTTCATCCATTGTCACATCGTTGATGATAGGTTTACCTCTCACAAAATAGTAGATATCAAGATGGGAACAATGCTCTTTAAAAACTTCGATCATAATTTTATCAAAAAGATGCTCTGCTGTATTGTCCCCGATGACAAGTAAAGAAGATGCTTTACAAAGTCTTTGAGAAAAGGCTCTTTTGTCATCAATCGCAAAAGGTATATGAAAAATTTTTTTGATCTCTTCTTCTAAATCGAAACCATATTGCGTTGCAAAATCGATTACATTTCCTACAACAGCGGCTCGTAAGGCTGCATCCAATGGATCACTGCTTTTTCGAATTTGCTCTTTTGCAAAAGGAAGGAGTTTCTTGGCTTTTTGAATTGATTCCGTTTTTGCCTCTTTGTATAGATCCTCTTTATGTAAAAGCTTAGAAATCTTCGGATAAAGTATTGCAGCGGCTTCAGGTGGCGTCAAAGTAAAATCGAATTTTGCAATTTCTAAAGCTGCTGTGTCCAAAACATCTTTTGCACAAGTTTCATCACACTCCAAAACTTTAGTAACCCGTTGGGCCTGATTGAAAAGACATACCAAACAATCAGGCTTGAGTTGCATCGATGATCACTTCTACTTCGCTGGAATCCGCTTCCACTTTTTTCGCTTTGCTGAGTCGATCCTCTTCCAGTTTCGCTCGAAGCTCTTCATCATCGATCGCTAAGATCTGCATTGCTAAATAAGCAGCATTCACAGCACCTGCTTTCCCTACAGCAACGGTTGCAACAGGCATTCCTGCCGGCATCTGCACTGTGGAAAGCAATGCATCCATTCCATCCATAAAGCCACCTTTCATAGGTACACCTATAACCGGTTTCACTGTCAGTGATGCTACGACGCCTGCTAGGTGCGCAGCCATACCTGCGGCACAGATAAAGACTTTTGCTCCTTTTTTTTCAGCTTCACTCACATAACTTTTTGTTCTGTGGGGGCTTCTGTGAGCACTGGAAATGATCAGTTCATACTGCACACCAAACTTATCCAGTACGTTCGCACACTCTTTCATCACCTCATAATCGCTTTTACTGCCCATGATAATAGAAATAAATCGCATCTTTTCTCCTTACTTGATCGCCGCTTTTTTATAAGTATCGAGGTTGTCATTTGGTATATAGACACGATATTTTCGCATAACAAAACCTAAAAAATAGATAGAAGCATAGATTGTTATGCCAAATGAAAGAAGATTGGTACCTATGATAACACTTTTTTGCGAAAGCGCAAGCAATCCTCCCAAAAGCCCCATCAAAAAACCTATCAAAACATTTGCAAGCATAACCGAAACAAGAACGCGCCACTGCCATGACCACCATATCTTAAGAATCAACTTTCTTCCTTAAAAAAGTATATGCCGGAAGCGGGCAAGGGAGTTTCACAGGATTGACATTGCCACTGTGGATACACTCATACTCTTTGTTCGCCTCAATTTTATTGAGCTTCAACCACCATCTCCTCTCATTTTCAAAAACGGAACCTATCTCGTTGGAACATGGCTCCAATTTTGCTCCCTCAGGTGCAACGATTTCCAGTACATCCCCTTGACAAATTTTATCTTTTGTCAAAAAGTGAAGACCATCTTCCATGACTTCCGCTTTAACCTGGTGGGTGCCTTCACTGATGGAAGAATCAAGTTTTTGTGTACTACTCTTCTCATAAGGTCTGCTCACAAGGTAGCCGTCAGTGAATCCCCGATGCTTGGTGGTATGAAGTTCTGCTTGATACTTATCTGGTTCAAATGTGCCACTATAATAGTCATCAATTGCCATGCGATAGGCTTTTGTCGTAATTGCTGCATAATAATCACTCTTGGTTCGTCCCTCTATCTTTAAACTGTCAATGACACCGCTATCTAAAATCTCTTTTATGTGGCTTGCAAGATTGAGATCTTTTGCATTCATAATGTAGGTCCCTTCACCCTCTACCTCTTCCAGTTTAAACAGGGTTCCGGTTTCTGGATTTTCAGCATAGAGAGTATATTCAAAGCGGCAGTCATTGGCACAGCTTCCTCTGTTTGGCACGCGACCACTTTGTACTGAGCTAATTAAGCATCTGCCGCTATAGGCAAAGCACATACTGCCGTGTACGAAGATTTCCAGTTCCAATTCAGGTACTCGTTTTTTTATTTCCACTAAGTCCTTGAGGCTGATCTCACGGGCTGCGATGATACGACTCACCCCTAATTCATGATAAACCCCGGCATCCAAATAGTTCATCACATTTGCCTGAGTCGAAAGATGCAAAGGAATATGCGGTACTATCTCTTTACACAGCTTAATCACCCCAGGCGTACTGACGATAAAAGCGTCCGGACCAAGCTCAGCCATCGCTTCGATATGTTTGGCAAATAGTTTGATTTGGGAGTTAAAGGGAAAGCCGTTGATCGTTGCATACACTTTTTTGCCAAGACTATGGGCATATTCTATCCCCTCTTTGAAACTCTCCATATCAAACTCTTTGCCACTTCGGATTCGAAGGCTATAGTGGCTTACCCCTCCATACACTGCATCGGCTCCATAGGCAAAAGCAATTTTTAGCTTTTTGAGATTTCCAGCTGGGCTTAAAAGCTCCACTTTTTTACTCTTTTCCATTGTCCTCCAATAATCTCAACAGATGTTTGTATCCGGTCATTTTCGCATAATCACTCGCCGTTTTTTCAAAACTGTCTTTCACATCAGTATCAACTTTACACTCTTTGATCAGATACCTCGCAATCGGTTCATCCCCATACGCCATTGCGGCCATCAAAGGGGTAAATCCCGATTTTCTTTTTGTAGTGTTGGGATCGATTCCCGATTCAACCAAAAATCGGACAATATCGAGTCTTCCCTTCTTGATCGCATCGTCAATGAGTCCCACACCCTCTTCGTCAATCTCATAAATATCGGCTCCATGCTGAACGATCGTTTGAAAGATCTCAAGACTGGCACTATGTTTTATCGTAAACCGCAGTAGACTATCGCCATTTTCATTTTGTACACTTTTGACATCGTCAATCGATTCAAGCGCTTTTTTCACACTTACCAAACTATCTTTTTTTATCGCTTCAAATATATTCATTCCCCACCCCTCAAAAATACTATATAATTAAAAACTACTTAATTATAGCAAAAGGAAAACATTGCGAGTAGATTTACATAATCATACAAAACTTTGTAATCATGCAACAGGTGAAATAGAAGAGTACATCGATAAAGCGATCGAAAAAGGGATCGATATTTATGGATTTAGCGATCATGCTCCAATGAATTTTGATCAAAAATATCGTATGAGTCTAGAACAGGCAGATCTATACGAAAGAAAAATCCTTGAGGCAAAAGAAAATTATAAAGATCAAATCGAAATTCTTTTAGGCTACGAAGTCGATTTTTTACCAGGACTTATTGAAGATCGTATCATTCATGCCGATGTTGACTATCTGATAGGTTCGGTCCATTTTCTACCCAAAAAGCGAGGACATAAAGAGATTCTCATCCATCAAGATCTTTGGGGGTTTGACAATCCCGAATTTATCGGAGAATACAAAAACCAAGATATCGATACCATCTGGGAAGACTATTTCAACGCTATTGAGGCGTTGGCAAAATGCGGACTTTTCCAAATCGTTGGACACTTGGACTTAATCAAAGTATTTAACTTCAAACCGAAAAAAGATGTGCGTCTTATCGCCAAAAATGCTTTAAAAGCCATCAAAGAGAATGATTTGGTTCTTGAAATCAGTAGTGCAGGATTGCGTAAACCAGTAGGCGAACCATATCCAAGCAAAGAGCTTTTAGAAGAGGCTTACTCTCTTGATATCCCCATCACCTTCGCATCTGATGCCCATGCACCCGATCAAGTGGGATTCAAACTCGATGAAGTGATGCAAATGGCAAAAGAGATAGGCTATACAAAATGTACAGTTTTTAGAAAGAAAGAGCGTGAGTTGGTAGAGTTTTAATTTCGGGGCGAAGCCCCAAAATTAGCAAGAGTATGTAGTGATAAACTCGTATGGGTGCGGTCTACCTTCCCAAGGCCAGATAGATGTTTCAAATTTGTAGTGCTGATATGTTTGAATGAACTCTTCAGTCATAACATCACCAACTTTGAACAGATCTTTGTTTGCAAGCATATTCTCGATCGCTTCTCTTAGAGTATGAGGCATCTGCTGGATACCTTTTTCTCGAATCTCATCAAGAGTAAGCTCAAAGAGATCCATCTCCATAGGATCACCTGGATCGATTTTGTTTTTGATTCCATCGATTCCAGCAAGAAGGAGTGCAGTAAACGCAAGATATGGGTTACCAGAGCTGTCTGGAAATCGGAACTCTGCCCGTACACTCTTTTCACCAGCTCCCCAAGGAATACGACAGCTTGCACTTCTGTTTTGTGCTGAATATGCAAGGATTGAAGGAGCTTCAAATCCAGGAATGAGTCGTTTATAAGAGTTCGTAGAAGCATTTGTAAATGCAGCTACTGCTTTAGCATGTTTTAAAACGCCACCGATGAAATATTTACCAAACTGGCTAAGGTTTGCATATCCGTTTGGATCATAAAAGAGGTTTTTGCCATCTTTCCAGATCGAGATATGGGTGTGCATTCCGTTTCCGTTGTCACCATAGAGTGGTTTTGGCATAAAAGTTGCAGTTTTACCATTGATGTGCGCAACATTTTTGACTACATATTTAAGTTTTTGCACATTATCAGCTGCTTCGATGAGTGTTCCAAACTTCACACCAATTTCACCTTGTCCCTGTGCAACTTCGTGGTGGATGACATAAGTTTCCAGACCTACCTCTTCCATCACTTGACTCATCTCCGCTCTTAGATCCATCATAGAGTCTACTGGAGGAACAGGGAAGTATCCACCTTTTGTACCAGGTCTGTGTCCGATATTATACACATCGTACTCTGGACTATCAACGCCTCTATTCCACTCACCTTCGCTTGTATCTACTTCGTAGTACTGGCAGTTGATCTCATCTCTCACTTTGACATTGTCAAATACGAAAAACTCATTTTCCGGACCAAAGTATGCAACATCACCGATACCGCTTTCTTGAAGATATTTAAGCGCTTTTTTTGCGATACTTCTAGGACACTTCTCATATGGTTGATTTTTATAGATATCATATACATCACAGATAACTACAAGTGTAGGATCTGCAGTGAACGGATCAACAAACTCAGTTCCCGCTTCAGGAACCAAAACCATATCCGATTTATTGATTGGCTGCCATGCTGGAAGAGAACTTCCATCAAAAGGGAGACCATTTCTAAATGTATCTTCATTAACCGCTTTGACATTGTACGTCACGTGGTGCCAAGTTCCTTTGATATCTGTAAACCGAAAGTCAACAAACTCGATCTCCTCTTCTTTTATTGTATCGAAGAGTTTTTGTAGCTTGGCCTCATCAACTTGAAACATTGATTCTCCTTTGTTTTGTTTGATTTCGAATAAATTATATCGTAATAAAGTTTAAACAAATTTTCACATGATGTTCAAAAAATAGACAATTTTCTTCTATAATGTATAATTGTATCAATAGAATTTGAAGGATTTTTATGCAACAAATTGCAATTATTTTGGGAGCTATTTTTATTGCTTCAGTGATCAATATCATTTTAAAGCGTTTCGATTTTCCAACCATTATCGGCTACATTCTCACTGGGGTCATCGTAGCGGAATTTTTTCATCTCAATGTCCATAATACAGAAATTCTTGAATATGTTTCCGAATTTGGAATCGTCCTTTTGATGTTTACTATCGGTCTGGAATTCAGTTTCCGGGAACTGAAGGTAATGAAAAAGGAGGTGTTCGTCTATGGCGCCCTACAGGTGCTCATCACTGGGCTGCTTTTTGCATTCATGGCCACACTTCTGTTTTCGATGCCACTTCGATCTGCCATCATCATCGGTTTTGCATTAGCACTCTCTTCTACCGCTATCATTTTAAAGATTTTGAATGAAACTGGAGAGATCCATGCAAGTTATGGACGCAAAGCGCTAGGCATCTTACTTTTTCAAGATATAGCGGTTATCCCGCTTCTTTTGATGATTGAAATCTTTACCAAGGATGTACCTTTACAGGCATTGATTTTACAAACACTTCTCAATATGTTCCTCTTCTTTTTACTGCTGTATATCCTGGGAAAATATGTTATCGATAGGTTTCTTCACTATGCAGTCGCAACCAAAAATCAAGAGATCTTTTTATTGGCAGTCTTTTTCGTCATCATTCTCAGTGCCGCAGTCGCACACTATTTTGGCTTCTCCTACTCACTTGGAGCATTTTTTGCCGGTATGCTTCTAGCAGAATCGCACTACAAATATCAAATAGAGGCTGACCTTTCTCCATTTCGTGATCTATTACTTGGTATCTTCTTTTTTTCCGTTGGAAATAGAATCGATTTATCCATCATCGTAGACCACTTTGGCCAAATCATTCTCCTTCTCACTGGCATCATGCTACTGAAAGCTCTCATTGCCTATGGCATTGTAATAATCTGGGAGCAAAAACGAACCGCTTTTAAAACCGCATTGACAATATCACAGGTAGGCGAATTTGCCCTTGCCCTTTTTGTGATGGCCTACGGCAATAAATTTATCGATGAAACCACACTGCAAATCGTGGTCAGTGTCGTTGTTCTTTCCATGATTGCAACACCTTTTATCCTAAAAAATCTCAAACGTTTAGCTGATAAACTCTTTAAAGAACCTGTAAGAGAGCTTATCATCGAAGGGGGACATTTCAATAACCATATCATCGTATGCGGCTATGGACCTCTTGGAAAAGAGATTGCAAAAGTATTGAAACATAAATCGTTTCAATACATCATTATCGAACACGACCTCAAACTCTACGAAGAGGGCGTACAGAACAACGAGCCTATCTTTTTTGGAAACGCTGCACAGCGCAATGTGTTACAAAGCCTTGATGTCAAAAATGCGTGTGCTGTTGTTATGACATTTCACAATCTTGAAAAAATCAGACTTGTTGCCCAAGCTGTTTTGGACATGGCACCAAATGCCCATCTCGTTGCGAGAGTACGGGACGAAAAAGAGAAAAAGGTTTTGGAAGATCTCTCCATTGCCGATATTGTGGTCAGTACTCAGGTTCTATCCAAAGAGATGATGGACAGACTTTTGTATTGCCACATCTAAAACAGAAGCTGTTCTTGTTCCTGATTATCTTTTGCAAGATCATCTTTTGATGGCTTGGAGATATCGGTATAATAGATCTTTTTTCCATTAATGATCATAGTTTTAACCCCTTCGGGGACTATAAATTTCCTTCGAAGCTGAGGATTGAGCCTATAGATCTCTTTGATCATCGCTCCCACCACCGGTGCAGAAGCCCTTCCTCCCGCCTCTCTTTTTTTGAGCGGAGAATTGTCATCTTGACCGAACCAAACAACAGTTTCGATATCCGGTGTAAACCCACAAAACCAGGCATCCACATAATTGTTGGTTGTCCCTGTTTTCCCTGCCACTTCAACACCTGGGACTCTCGCTCGGGTACCCGTACCTCTTTTGACCACATCACGTAATATATCTACGATCAAAAAGGCTTGTTTGGGCTCCTCAATCTTTTTGGACCGAAGCTGTGATTCAAAAACGATTTTTCCATCCTTATCATGGATACTCAAAACGATTCTCGGTGTAATACGAATACCGTAGTTTGGAAATACAGAATAGAGTCCTGCCAGTTCCAAAGGAGATACAACTACGCTTCCCAAAGCGATAGAGAGATCTTTTGGTATCTTAGTAAAACCAAACTCCTTCAATCCTTTGTAAACATTGGTCAAACCCAGATCTTCCACTAAATTGATTGTTGCCAGATTTCTGGAGTGTATGAGTGCCTCACGTAATGGAATCTCCCCTTCAAAATTCTTTTCATAGTTCTTTGGTTTCCATATCTGTTTCTCCCCGTCAACCTCAAATTCATAGCTTCTTGCGATATCCGGTATTTTTGTGATCTGAGAATAGCCATGATTGAGAGCGATTTGATAAATAAACGGTTTAATGGCACTTCCTGGCTGCCGTTTTGCCTGGGTAGCTCTGTTGAATGAACTCTTCGTATAGTCCACTCCTCCAACAAGCGCCAAAACTTCCCCAGTTTTTGGCTTGAGAGTAACCAAAGCACCATTGAGATTTGAGTAGTTGTAATCTTTGCCTCTTTGCTTGATCGCTTCGTATCCTGCCCTTAGCTTCTCTTTTGCAATGTTTTGGAGTCGCAGATCAATGGTTGTATAGATTGCATATCCGCCTGTTTTGATATCTGGAAAGAGTGGACCAAACCTTCGAATCACCTCATCGACAATATATGGTGCACTGTTTTTTGTCAAAGTATCGTCGTACACTATTGGCTTTTCTTGAATCGCTTCGGTAAACATCGCTTCATTGATCCAACCAAGTTCATGCATACGGGTAATGACCCGATTGGCCCTTTTGAGAGCCTCTTGATAATGTTTGGTAGGATCGTAATAGCTTGGCGCTCTTGGAAGTCCAACGAGCATGGCGATCTCTTTGAGTGTCAGCTGAGAGAGATTTTTGTGAAAATATCCCTTTGCAGCTGTTTTGATACCGTAATATCCATGCCCAAAAAAGACCTGATTGAAATAGCGCTCCAAAATCTGCTCTTTTGTGAGTCTTCGTTCCACCTCCAGTGCTATAAGAGCCTCTTTTATCTTTCTTTGCAGTTTCTTTTCACGCGAGAGTACCATGTTTTTAACCAACTGTTGCGTGATGGTACTGGCTCCTTCAACAAACCTTCTTGCTTTGATATCTTTGAGCAGAGCTCTAAAAATAGCATCGAAATTGATGCCGGGATGTTCAAAGAATTTCGTATCTTCAATGGCTAAGAGCGCTTCAATCACCCGCGGCGGTATCTCTTCGTATCGCACATACTCTCGATTTTGACCTAAAAACACATTGGCGATCAGTTTTCCGTTCCTATCATATATCTTTGTCGTAAGCTTTGGATGATAGTTAACGATAACATCCGCTTTGGGAGCTACCTCTTTGTACAGTGTGGCTGCATAATAGATTCCAAACCCAATACCTACTATCGATACAATCAAAAATATTGTAAAGAAAAAAGAGATAATTTTTTTCAGTATCTTCATGTCCGAAACTCTCTGTTGGCAAAATTGGACTCAATCAGTATTTTCGTATATTCTGTTCTTGGATGGGTAACGACTGAATCGAGCGGACCCTCCTCCAAAATTGTACCATCTTTGATCACAGCGATTTCTTTGCAAAGTTTTTGTGCGCTTTGTATATCATGGGTTACAAAAAGCATCAAAAACTCCATCCGTTCTTGCAAATTTTTTAAAAGCCGCAACACCATCGCTTTGGTTTTAGGATCGAGGGCAGTAGTGGGCTCATCTAGTAGGAGCAGTTTCGGTTCTTGCACAAGGGCCATAGCGATAACTACTCTTTGTACCTGACCCCCGCTTAGCTGGGGAGGATATCTCTCCAAAAAAGAGCCATCAAGTCCCACCATTGTCAACATATGAGCCGCTTTTATCTTGGGAGCAAAAAATTGATCTTTTATTTTTGTCAGTGGACTCAACGAGGTAAAAGGGTTTTGTGGAACGAGAGATAGCGTCTGTCCTCGAACAAGCTCATACTCCCACTCATACTCTATTTGAGAGTGAAGATTTTTCGGTAGCAGTCCAAGCAAGGCCTTGAGTGTCAGACTCTTTCCACTGCCGCTTTGTCCCACCAACGCCAATGAATGATGAATCTCAAAAGAGATATCGACAAGCTTTTTTCGTTGGTTTTTATCGATAATCTGCACCCTCTTACAAACAAATGGCTTCATGAAAGCATCTCCAAAACTTTCACAAAGTCTTCTTCGCTCTCTCCGAGTCTTGCAATGACACGGATGATCGGTTTTTGGACGGTTGGAGGGCGAATAGCACCCACAAGATAGCCTTGTTCTAGCAGTTCTTGCTGCACATTCAATACATCTTTTTTCTCTATATCTACGATGAGTCCCGGTGTTTCATAGCCAAAATCTTTTGCGATAGACTGCCTTTTTTGAATCGCTTTGTACAAAAACTCTCTTTTGTTGGTAATCTCTTGAAGCGCTTCATGTGCCAACGCTACATCCATAAGTGACAATGCAGTGGTGTAGATTATACTTTTTGCCCGATTTTCCAGATAGGAGACAATTTCGCTACTAGCCAAGATATACGCTCCATAACTTGCATAGGCCTTGCCAAGCGTTCCCATTTTGATATGCATCGGTGAAGGCTTTATGTTGTAATAGTCAAAAACACCCAGAAGACTCTTTCCTACGACTCCACTACTATGAGCTTCATCGACGATCAAAAGAGTATCTTTGGCAACCTCAAAAATTTCAGGATTGAGAATATCCCCACTCATGGAGTAGATCCCCTCAACGGCAACTATTGCTCTATCAAAACCACCTTTTTGTAGTCTTTTTTGTAAATCTTCTGCATCATTATGAGCAAAAAACTCTACCTGTTCAACAAGCCTTGAAGCCAAAATACCGCTAGCATGAAACTCCTCATCCATGAAAAGTTTATCTTTTTTTCTCACTAAGGATTCTATGAGTGCCAGGTTTGCCAAAAATCCGCTTCCTACCGTTATACAACTCTCAAATCCATTGAGCCGACACAACGCTTCTTCGAAGGCTTGATGAATGGGAGTATAACCGTTGATTAAAGCGGAAGCTTTAGAAGTGTTGTAAGAAAATTGCAATACTTTTTCATACGCTCTTTTCAAAAGCTCTTTGTCATGAGCAAGTCCCAGGTAGTCATTGGAAGCAAAATCTTTGACATCAAGAGGAAAAAGTCGTCTTTTGCGAAAACGTCTGGAACGCTGCAAGGCCTTCAGCTCTTTTTCATACATCCAAAGCCTCTACAATTTTTTTATAACCTGCTGTTTTCTCTTTTTTATATAATTCTATTGCCTCTTTCAGATCGTACTCTTTACAGTAAAATCCAACGATTTGCAAAAGATTTCGGGGTTTGGGACTCTCTTTGGCCCTTTCAAAATCGATCACCTTGCACCACCTTAGCTTTGGATCAAACAATATATGATAGTAGCGTCCTAGTTCCGTGTGCCAGATATGCGCTTTATCCAAAATGTATCCAATCTCCAAAGCTAAACGAAGCGCTCTTTTTTTATCTCGCTTCAAGGCCTCTTTCATGGAAATTCCATCAATATACTCCATGACGATGTAATCTGGCCCATACTCGTACAGTTTTGGAACGAAACCGAGAGGTTGAAGTTTTTGCAATATTTTTATCTCATTTTGAATGGTATTTGGCTTGTTGGGTTTTTGCTTTTTGAGAACAGCTTTTTGATCAAAATAGTCTATGAGATAGATTTCGCCACGGTTGCCTTCAAAGATCTTTTGCAATTTCAGCCAGCCTTTCTACCTGAAGTCCCATCGCTGTCGATTCTCTCCCTAGAACCTCTTTGATATATTTTTTACAAAACCCCTCTACCATACAAGCACCAGCTTTTCCTCTCCACTGGCCACTTTTAAGATAGTTTTGCAAATCTTCTTCGTCAAATGGAGCAAAAATGTAGCTTGTTACGTCAAGATCTTCTACTGTTTTCTCTTTATCTTTATAGATCATGCAGGTGATAATATCTACTTTGTTTCCGCTCTGTTTTTGCAAGATCTTTCTAGCCTCTTCTTCATCCTTGGCTTTTCGAAGAATTTCATCGCTAACGGCTACGACCGTGTCTGCAGCAACGATCGGTATTTCAAGGCCATATTTTTCAACAGCTGCTTCCATCTTTCCTCTTGCAGCTGCGCAAACAAAATCTCTAGGATTTTTATATACCTTTAAAAGTTCCTCTTCATCAAAGTCGACTGGACTTTGAATGAACTCAATTCCAGTATCTTGTAAAAGTTTCGCCCTTGTCTCACTTGTACTGGCAAGTCGTATCATCCGATTTTTTTATCTCCACAATTTCCCGTAATACAACTGCCACCAGGTTTGTGGCGAAGATCTGGAATATTCAAAACACCTCGTAAAATTGTCTCTACCGTAGCATTCTGCGTCTGGAAAACCTCTTTGAGATATTCATGGGCTTTCATGGGATCCACATGATCGCCACATGTAAACACATCCACCGCTGCAAACCCATATTCGGGCCAGGTATGGATCGTCAGATGCGACTCACTGATGACCACGACACCACTCACGCCATATGGCTCAAACCTGTGAAACGATTTTCCTATTACCGTCGCTCCTGCAATCTCGGCAGCCTTTACCAGCGCCTCTTCCACTTTCTGCACGTCATTAATCGCATTTTCATCACATCTATAATATTCTGCCAAAAGATGCTTTCCCAAAGATTTCATTGCATTCCTTTCTAAAATCCTCTCAATACCAATCCAAAATAGAGTGCCATAATCCCCAAAAAGATATTGAGCGGTAACATATATTTCGCGATCGGTGCCAACATTTTCTTCGCCATCAAGTAGTTGCTTGAAAGATAGTAACTTTGCGCTTTAAATCGAAGCCAAACCATACCTGCGTAATTGAGTGTCATAACAAGCCATATGGCCTCTTTTACATGAACAATCTTACTCAAATCGGTATGCCCTTGAAAACCAAAAGCATATGCCATGTACAGGCCTGTTGCCAAAATGATCACGATAAATGGGAATACCAAACCAAAAAGTCTTCCTGTAATTTCAAGAAGTCTTGCAAGCCGTACATGATCATCCTCGATATGCTGCATCGACGGATGTACCGCAAAGCGAATGGCTATCATACCACCTACCCAGATTATGGCTCCAAGAACATGGAAAAAGATCACATATTTCATCAAATCACCCATGTCCCCTCCTATAGATGCTCTTTTGCATACTCTAAAGCTGCTTTCTTTGCTTCACCGATCTTCTCTGGATTTTTTCCACCCGCTTGCGCAAAATCTGGACGCCCTCCGCCACCGCCGCCAACGACTGGAGCGACACTTTTGACCCAGTCACCAGCTTTGAGTTTCACTCCTTTTGCACCAGCAGCGATCAAAACTTTCTCGCCCCTTTTTTGAAAAAGCATCACTGCCAATTTTTCGTGTGCATTTTTCAAATCATCTATGATTTTTTTGATATCCCCGGCATCTACCTCATCAATAACAACTCGGACGCCGTTGATCTCCTGGGAAGCAAGCTCTTTTGCACTGACACTGCTTATATTTTTTATCTCTTGTTTAAGATCTTTTATCTCATCTTTGAGTTTCTTGATACCAAGAAGGATATCTTTATTTTTGACCTCTTCGCTGGCTTTCACTAAACTCTCTCTCCACGATTTCGCCAATTTGACTGCACTCATACCACATACGGCTTCGATCCTTCTGACTCCACTGCTAACCCCTGACTCTTTTGTAATAAAAAAGGAGCCAATCTCCGCACTGTTTTTCACATGCGTCCCACCACACAACTCTACACTCACATCGCCGAACTCGACAACCCTTACAACATCGCCATATTTCTCACCGAACAGTGCCATCGCTCCTTTTTCTTTCGCTTTGTCGATTGGCATCTCCTCCACTTTTGCTTCAATTCCCTGCGCAATCACTTCGTTGACAAAATTCTCAATTCGTTCAATCTCTTGGGCATTCAAAGGCTTTGGATGGGAAAAATCGAATCGCAGTCTATTCGCTTCAACCAAACTTCCTTGCTGCGTCACATGCTCTCCCAAAATTTTGCGAAGTGCAGAGTGTAAAATGTGGGTAGCGGAATGGTGCTTGGCGATTTCTCTTCTACTCTTATCGACAACCGCTTCAACCGCTTCATCTTTTTTGACCTCTTTTATCGCTTCTACAAGACTCATATTGAGATCAAAAAATTTCTTCGTATCAAGGACTTTTGCGATTTTTTCACCCTCATACAGGCGTATTTCACCTCTATCTCCAATTTGTCCACCACTTTCGGCATAAAATGGGGTCTCTTCCAGTAAAATCCATCCCTTTTGTCCTGGTTTCAAAGATTCGCATTTTTTGAAACTCTCATCCAAAAGGCCTGTGATGATAGTATGGGCTTTTAGTTTCTCATATCCCACAAACTCGTTTTTCAGACCCAACAACTCTTTGAAATCGCCACTTAATGCTACGTCCCCGCTTCCCTTCCATGCAGCTTTCGCCCTTTGGCGTTGCTCTTGCATAAGCGTTTCGAAGCGCTCTTTATCTAGTCGAAGTCCCTTTTCTCTGAGCATATCTTCGGTCAAATCGAGCGGAAATCCGTAGGTGTCGTAGAGTTTAAAAGCCACATCTCCGCTAAAGATTGTTTTCGTTTTGGCAAGTTCTTCTTCAAACAGTCTCATTCCTGCTTCGATGGTTTGATAAAAGCGCTCCTCTTCAGCACGAATCTGCTCTTTGACAGTGGAGAGTTTTTCATACAGATAGCTGTAGTGTCCTCCCATTATTTCAGCTACTTTATCTGCCAACCGATACATAAACGGCTCTTTGAGACCAAGCAGATAGCCGTGGCGAACACCCCGTCTAAGAATTCTTCGAAGAACGTAGCCTCGGCCTTCATTGCTAAACATCACACCTTGACTAAGCAAAAAGGTCACGGCTCTGATATGGTCTGCAATGACACGAAAGCTCGCGCCCTCTTTATAGATGTATTTTTTCTTTGAAAGATCACTGATAGCATCGATAAGAGGCATGAAGAGTGAGCTGTCGTAATTGCTCAAAACTCCCTCTTTAATAGCGGTAATTCGCTCCAACCCCATTCCCGTATCGATACTCGGTTTTGGAAGCGGCAGCAGTTCACCCGCTTCGTTTCTTTCATACTGCATAAAAACAAGGTTCCATATCTCCAAAAAGCGATCACCATCACCGCCAAGATAGTCTTCGGGCCCTTTGAAATGCTCTTCACCCTGATCATAGAAGATTTCACTACACGGTCCACATGGACCCGTATCGCCCATCTGCCAAAAATTGTCTTTGTCGCCAAATCGTTTTATCCGATCTTTTTTCACAAATTTTTGCCATATCTTTTCGGCTTCATCGTCACTTTCATGAACCGTCACCCAGAGCTTCTCAACCGGAAGTTCCAAAACTTCCGTCACAAACTCCCATGCATAGGCGATGGCTTCCTCTTTAAAATAGTCTCCGAAACTAAAGTTGCCAAGCATCTCAAAAAAGGTGTGGTGCCTTGCGGTATAGCCCACATTTTCGAGATCATTATGCTTTCCACCCGCTCTTATACAGGTTTGGCAGCTGGTCGCTCTTGGAACTTCAGCCGGCATTTCCCCAGTGAAGATCTTTTTAAAAGGCACCATCCCAGCATTCGTAAAAAGAAGGGTAGGATCTTCGGGCACGAGGGGTGCACTAGGGTAGATCGTATGCGCTTTGCTGGCAAAATAGTTTAAAAACTCTTTTCGAATATCCATATGAAGCCTCGTTTCATAATTTTTAATGGGTTATTTTACCAAATTACTGCTTCGGAGTGAGATAGCCTTCATTGACCATCTCTAGCACGATATCACGAAATACAGGGGCGGCTGTTTGTGAAGCGAAATGTCTTGTGTGAGGTTCTATGACGGTTACACCTATCGTATATCTGTGTGTACGATCATCGGCAAAACCGAAAAAGGAACTGTTATACAGACGCACATACCGGCCATGTTTGACCCGGTGGGCGGTTCCAGTTTTCCCCCCTATAAAAAGACCCTCCACTTTGGCAACGGTCCCCGTTCCCTTTTCGACAACCTTGCGTAAAACATTACGCACCATAGCTGCAGTCTTTTCATCAATGACTCGTACTCTTTTGGGAGGTTTCAAAGCCACTCTTTTACCGCTTGGAGTTGTTAAAAAGGAGGCGATTCTTGGAGTGATGCGAATACCATCGTTATTGAAAACATTGTAGGCATTTAAAAGCTGCATAAATGTCGCCTTGATTCCATAGCCATACCCTACCGTCGCTTTGTAGATTTCGCTTCTGAATTTATATACAGGTATGAGATAGCCGCTATGCTCATAGGGTAAGTCAATCCCTGTTTTTTGGGAAAATCCAAACTTTTTGAGTCCATTGTAAAACTCTGTTTGCGAAAGTTTTTGTGCTAGCTGAGCGATACCGATATTGCTGGAATAGACAATCACATCTTCCACACCCATCCAACCCATTTTATGTTCATCGGTGATGATTTTTCGCCCCAACCTATATCGACCGTTGTACCCAAAAACGATATCGTACAGTGATATATGTTTGTTTTGCAGGAGCAACGCAAAAGTGATCGGTTTCATGACAGAACCCGGTTCGAACTCATACTCTATCACTTTTGCATTGAGCGAGTTGTAGTCTTTTTTCCGAATATGCTTTGGATAGAATCGATTGGAAGAGGCAATGGCCAATATCTTCCCACTTCCGCTCTCCATAACCGCTGCAATGATCTCTTTTGCTTCAAGGTCTTTTTTATGAGTATCCAAAATTTTTTCGAGGTTTTTTTGAAGCAACATATCCACATTGAGATAGACATTGTACCCATCGATACGCTTTTTGACGAAAGTGTCTTTATTGAAGATGATGTTATTTCCTATATCCCTTTTACCACGGATAATGCCGTCTTGTCTTGGCCGTATCCACGATTCATAGTATTTCTCTATCCCCTTGACACCCTCGATCCGGGTATACCGGTTCTCTTCATGCTTTCGCACATATCCTAAAATGGGGGTAAGTGTATCCCTGTATGGAAAAACCCTGCTCTCACCACTTTCTAAAATAGTCAATCCCTGCTTTATCACTCTGTTGCCTACTTTGTATGGGACAAACATATCCATACGATAGAGTTTTCTGGCTAAAGATTTAAGCTGATATGCGGTTTTTGTATCGATATTGTACGAAAGTACTACATACCCGCTTTTGCGAAGTTTCTTTCGTATCTTTCTTGGTTCAATTCCACTGAATATGGAAAAAAGTTTGACAAAAAGCTCTTTTTTATTTGGATCGATACATCGTGTATTGACGGCAACTTTATAGAGTTTGTTAGAGTAAGTCACCTGATACCCGTCACTGCTGACGATAGATCCACGAATGGCACGGTTTTTCTCTTCGATCACTAACCTTGGAAGTTTTCTCTCCTCGACGACAATTTTAAAAAGCACCGCTAAAAAAATCACAATTCCGAAAACAAAAAGCAAAAAAATGGAGACGATTTTATAGAGTTTTGCAGTTTGGTCCATGTGCGGCGTTCTTAAATCTTTTTTTGGGTAAATATAGGTAGAATAATACTCTTAATGCTATAAAGATTGACTTAAAAGAGTCTTATGATCGATAAACGACTATTTTTCATTGCTACAGCCATTATTGTCGTTAGTATGCTGGCTTCATACAGTATGACCACATATACGACACTCTTTTTTGGCTATTCGCAGTTTCACTTTTTCATACGCCAAACACTATTTGGAATTGCCGCCATCCTCATCATGTGGACGTTGGCCCAATTTGATCCAGAAAAGCATGCCGTTCCTTTCGGCCTTGGTCTCTTTTTTCTCTTTTTCATTCTTATGCTTACAATGCATTTTTTGCCTTCTTCTATCGTTACTGCCGTAGGAGGAGCAAAACGGTGGATTAAACTGCCGTTTATTTCCATCGCTCCTGTCGAATTTTTCAAAGTTGGTTTTGTCTTTTTTTTAGCCTGGAGTTTTTCGCGAAAATTCCAGCAAACATCCACCCATCCGCTTTGGAGTGAGTTGAAGCTCATCGTACCCTATCTTGTGATCTTTCTCATTGCCGTTATCTCCATAGCTATCTTTCAAAACGATATCGGACAGGTCATGGTACTGGGATTGACACTCTCTTTTATGCTGGTCTTTGCAGGGCGCAGTTTGAAACTTTTTTTCATGCTTATTTCACTTGCTGCGGTTCTTTTCGTGCTGTTCGTTTCTATTTCGGAACACAGAATAGCCCGGATCAAAATGTGGTGGGCCAGCGCACAAAACTATATCCTTTCCTATCTGCCAGGTTGGGTGGCCCAGGAATTGAAACTGGATGACGCCAAAGAATCCTATCAGATTGTCAACTCTTTAAACGCAATTCATCATGGAGGTATTCTCGGTCAAGGTATCGGAAATGGAGCGTTGAAACTTGGATTTTTGAGTGAAGTACATACAGACTTCATTTTAGCAGGTCTCAGCGAAGAACTCGGGTTTATCGGTGTTGGACTCTTGATGTTTCTTTATATTCTTCTGATTCACAGACTCTTCAAAATCGCCCACAGAAACAAAGACACCATCACTTATCTGTTCAGCGTAGGTGTTGCGATGTTAATAGGATTTTCTTTGCTTATCAACTCCTATGGCATCAGCAGTATCTTGCCTATCAAAGGCCTTGCAGTTCCTATGCTCAGCTACGGAGGAAGTTCCATGCTCGCCAATGGAATGGCTCTTGGTATGGTACTGATGCTAAGTAAAAGGAAAGATGCAATATGCGAATCCTCATAACAGGAGGAGGTACGGGAGGTCACCTCTCGGTAGCCAAAAGTCTCAAAGAGGCTTTCAAAAAGAAAGATGCCACACTCTACTACATCGGTTCTATTCAAGGACAGGACAGATCATGGTTTGAAAATGATGAAGATTTTCAAAAAAAACTCTTTTTCGATGTTGAAGGTGTCGTTAATAAAAAGGGGATCAACAAGATAAGAGCACTAACGGATATAGTGCGTGCAAGTTTCGCGGCAAAAAAATTGATCAAAAACGAATCCATCGATGCCGTTGTGAGTGTGGGAGGCTACTCTGCAGCTGCAGCAAGTTTTGCAGCGCTGCAGCTGAACCTTCCCCTTTTTATACATGAACAAAACGCTGTCAAAGGAAAACTGAACAGACTGCTTTCACCTTTTGCAAAACGGGTATTTTGTTCGTTTGTGCCACCATATGATCCCTATCCTGTACAAAACATCTTTTACGAAACCAGACGAATCAGGAAAGAGCTTACAACTATCATCTTTTTAGGAGGTAGCCAAGGAGCAAAGCAGATCAATGATCTTGCCATGAGCTGGGCGAAAGAGCTTCAAAAACACAATATCAAAATCATTCATCAAACAGGAACAAGGGACTTTGAAAGAGTTCGCTCTTTCTATGCAAAAGAGCGAATAGAAGCGGATGTATTCGCCTTCGATCAAAATCTAGCGCAAAAGATTGTTCAAGCCGATTTTGCAGTTTCCAGAAGCGGAGCTAGCACTCTATGGGAACTTGCCACCAACCTTTTGCCAGCTCTTTATATTCCCTACCCGTACGCAGCAGGTGACCACCAAAAACATAACGCACTCTTTTTATACCGTCATGATGCATCAATGGTATTTGAAGGACAAAGTCCGCAGGATATCCTATCACTCAATATCTTTTCCATGAGTGAAAACCTCTTGCCATTTTCTAGACCCGACGGCGCAACAAAAATAGTGCTGTCTATTGTAAAAATGATTGAAAAGTAAATTTCTTATTTACTTACTTCAACTCTATTTTTTCCATCCCTTTTTGCTTTGTAAAGTGCTTGATCGGCTCGTTTCAAAACTCTTTCAAAAGACTCATCTCCCTTCTTCTGGGCGATACCAAAACTAGCAGTTACTATAATATTGGTTCCATCATCTAAAACGATAGTATGATGACTAATTACTTCTTTCAATCTTTGTGCAAGTTTTTTTGCTCCATCAATATCTGTATGTAGTAAAATAATTAAAAATTCTTCACCTCCGTATCGATACACTTTTGAATCTTTTCGGACATAAGTATGAAAGATCTCACCAAGTTCACGAAGGACCTTGTCCCCTGCTATATGCCCAAAAGTATCATTTATCTTTTTAAAATCATCAATATCTATTATAATAACACTATATGGCAAACTCGCTTCTTCTAAAAGTTTAATTTCTTTTTTTAAAGCGTTTCTATTATAAAGATTTGTTAATGGATCGTGAACAGCTTCTTTTTCTTGCTGTTTAAAAGCATCTTCAATAACTATCAGTTTTTTCTTGCTTTTTTCAATCTCTTGTTTTAATTTTTTATTTTCTTCTTCCAATTGTTCTACTTTGTTTTTCAAATCTTCAATCCGTTCATCATCTCGATTTTGAATAGCATCAACACTCTCATTAAGGTACCCATTATGTTTTTCTACATTTTTCTCAAATCTTATCAAAGTAACTTCTGAATATGTGGCTATGTTTTGTAAATCATCAGTAAGTTTCCGAATCTGATACTGCATATCAGTTTGTTCCATATAATGTTTATACTCTTCATATAAGGCAAAAAGATTTTTAGGGGTTAAAAGATGTTTATTCTTCATAGCTTTACAAAATGTAAAAAACCATTCACTATAATTTTTAGGTGTCAACGAAATTTTTTGCTGACTTAAAAAATGAATAGTTTCTTTTGCAACTTTTTTAACAAACTCCTGCTCTTTTGCATTTAATACTATTTTTGTAATCAACTCTTCACAATTCATCATACTGTCCTATAACCAAATGTTATCAATGAGTCGAGTGGAACCTACATACGCTGCAACTAAAATGATCGTTTTTCCGATTTGAATCTTTTGGAGCGGGCGAAAATCTCTATCTACAAAAGCGATGTACTCCACTTTAAGATCTTGCAAAATATTTTGCATCTCTTTTTGAATCTCTTGGATATCCAGTATGCCGCTTTGTACCATTTTAGCAGCTCTTTTGAGAGATTTTGAGATTAAAAGGGCCTTTTTCCTCTCTGCATCGCTTAGATACACATTTCGGCTGCTCAAAGCCAGGCCATCGTTGTCACGCACTATTTCACAAGGGACTATCTCAATATCCATAAAAAAGTCCTGTACCATTTTTTGAATGAGATAGAGCTGCTGAGCATCCTTTTTCCCAAAGTAGGCTCTTGTAGGCAAAACAATATGAAAGAGCTTGTTCACAACCTGCAAAACACCATCAAAATGTCCCGGTCGAAAATGCCCCTCTAAAACATATCCTTTTTGATGGGGAGCTTTTACAAGGACTTCATCTTCTGAATAGATTGTATCTGGCTGGGGCATAAAAAGAATGTCCACTCCGGCAAGTTCACAGATTTTTTTATCTGCCTCATACCGTCTGGGATACTTCTCAAAATCCTCTCCTGGCAAGAATTGCGTAGGATTGACAAATACAGAAACAATTGTATAATCATTATGCTCTTTACTTTTTTCAATAAGAGAAAGATGGCCTTGATGAAGTGCTCCCATCGTTGGAACAAATCCTACGCTTCCTTTCAGCGCGATTCTGGCTTCTTTCAGTTCTCTTGGAGTATGCACAATTTGCATGTATACCCTTTTGATATAATTCTCTTAAAATTTTACCCAAATTAGGAGCAAACAATTGGACAGCTACGAATATTCAGAACTACTGAAAAAACTGGAACAAAAAATTGAAAATATCAAGAATATTATCAAACCAGATCTGATTACAAAGCGTCTAAAAGAGATAGAACAGTTGGAAAACTCTCCGGATTTTTGGAATGATGCAAAAAAAGCGGGGGAGATTCAAAAAGAGAAAAACAGGCTCTCTCGCATATTGGAAAAATTTGAAGAGGCTCGTAGTAGCGTTGAGGATGCAAAAGATCTTTTTGAGATGGCTACAGAAGAAGAGGATACGGAAACACTGAACATGCTCTTTGAAGAAGCACCAACGCTTGAAGAAAAAGTCAATAAGATAGAAATAGAAACGATGCTCAGCGGTGAAAATGATGATAAAAATGCAATTGTCACCATCCATCCGGGTGCCGGTGGAACCGAGTCGCAAGACTGGGCCAGCATTTTATACAGAATGTACCTCAGATGGGCGGAACGACATGGGTTCAAAGTGGAAGTATTGGACTACCAAGAGGGGGAGGAAGCGGGCATAAAAGACGTCAGTTTTATCATCAAAGGAGAGAATGCCTACGGATATCTAAAGGCTGAAAACGGTATTCACCGATTGGTCCGCATCAGTCCGTTTGATTCGAACGCCAGACGTCATACCTCCTTTGCTTCAGTGATGGTAAGTCCAGAAGTAGACGATGATATCAACATCGTCATAGAAGATAAAGATATTCGCGTAGATACCTACAGGGCCAGCGGTGCTGGAGGACAACACGTAAACAAAACGGACTCAGCCATTCGTATTACACACATTCCTACTGGAATAGTTGTTCAATGCCAAAACGACAGAAGTCAGCATAAAAACAGGGCTACTGCGATGAAAATGCTAAAATCCAGGCTGTATGAACTTGAACTTGAAAAGAAACGTGCAGAACAAGAAGGAATTGAAAAGAGTGACATCGGCTGGGGTCACCAGATTCGAAGTTACGTTTTAGCTCCATACCAACAGGTAAAAGATACCAGAAGCAACAAAGCCTACTCCAATGTAGAGGCAATCCTTGATGGTGATATCGACAAAATTATCGAAGATGTGTTAATAGCCGAAGCCGAAAAAGAGAGCAAGTAGCTCCTTTCGGTTTTATTGATCTTACCCATCAACTCATTTCATCAACATCTCTTTTTTTAAAAATATTTCCAACATTTACAACAAAATGTATTCAATTTGGTCGGCTTTCAGTTTTGTTTAATCTTCTCATAGTTACCATGAATGGTGTAACAGTTATGCAAATTATTGCATAACTATTTATAATATTACATATAAGGAGTAATAATGGCACCATCTGAGATTCTTGGTATTGTTTATGCAGGTCTTATGAGCGTTTCTGCTGTAACTTGGTTGGGATTTAATCTCAAAAAATAAGGCTAAGATCTCTTAGCCTTTTACCTTTTTCAAGGCTCCCTCTTCCAACTTATAAACTGCGTTACACTGCATTGCCAAATCCATATCATGCGTTACCAAAAATAGTCCAGCTTCTCGAATTTCAATATATTCAAAAACCCTGTGCATAACCTCATGTGCCGTTTTTTGATCAAGATTGCCAGTTGGTTCATCGGCAAATAATATTTTTGGCTTTTTTGTCAAAACCCTAGCGATACTAACGCGCTGCTGCTCTCCCCCACTCAGCTCAGTGACCTTTTTTTCCATGACTTTTTCTATTCCAAAAGCACGAATGAGGTTTTGATCGATTGGCTCTTGACTCAACAACGATGCAACCTCAATATTCTCCAATGCGGTAAAACCTTTGAAAAGATAGTGAAATTGAAAAACGATGCCTATCTGCTTGCGACGAATCTCTTGAAGGAGTTTTCTGTTTTTTTGGTGATAGATGGAATTGCCAAAAAGTTTTACTTCACCATTTTGTGGTTTGAGCAAGGTTGAGCAAATATGTAAAAGTGTCGATTTCCCACTTCCACTCACGCCCACTATCGCCAAAGACTCTTTTGGAGCCAATTCCAAATTGACATTTTCAAAGAGAGGGTAGTCAAATGAATGGGCAATGTTTTTCGCTTCAAGCAGTGACATGATTTCCCTTCTATTTTAGGGAGTATTATAGCAATAATGTTGAAAAGTAGAGACAATGGGAAAGAAAACTTCAGTGAGGCACGAAGGAGAAGCAGTTCTCCTTCTAAAAAAGCCTTTGGCTTTTTTACCTCACTTCACCTTACTTCATTTGCGCAGCAACTTCTGCTGCGAAATCCTCTTCTTTTTTCTCGATACCTTCACCAAGCTCATATCGGATAAAACCGATGATTTTCGCACTGCCGCCTGCAGCTTTAGCCGCTTCATCGATCACCTGTTTTACACTTTTCTTGTCATCTTTAACAAATTTTTGTCCAAGAAGCGTATTTTCTTCAACAAACTTCTTTATCTTTCCAGGAATGATCTTTTCGATGATATTGGCAGGTTTTCCCTCTTTTTCAAGTTGTGCCGCTGCGATCTCTTTCTCTTTTTCGATCACTTCAGCTGGAATTGATGCTTCATCAAGATATCTTGGATTCATTGCCGCTATATGCATTGCAACATCTTTAAGAAGATCTTTTAAAGAAGCACAAACATCTTCTTTATCGCAGCTTGCAGCGACGATAACACCTATCTTTCCACCCATATGGAGGTATCCGTTGACTACGCCAGGGCCTTCCACGCAGATTTTATCGAAACGTCTTACAACGATATTTTCGCCAATTTTCGCGATTTCCGCTTTCATATACTCTTCAAAAATCACATTGTCAATTGGCGTCTTGTAAAGCTCTTCAACGCTTTCTACTGCACTCTGGGCAATATGTCCTTTTACTTTTTCTACGAGTGATTTAAAGTTTTCGTTTTGAGCTACGAAATCTGTTTCAGAGTTCACTTCCACGATTGTCGCACATTTATAATCCTCACTCACTTGAACGGCAATTGTCCCTTCGCTTGCCACTCTGTCCGCTTTTTTCGCTGCTTTTGCGATACCTTTTTTTCTTAAGATTTCGATCGCTTTGTCCATATCTCCATTTGCTTCTTGAAGGGCCTTTTTGCAATCCATCATACCAGCGCCTGTGCGCTCTCTGAGTTCTTTTACTTGTGCTGCGCTGATCGCCATTACTTCTCCTCCTCTTCAGTTTCTTCTGCTTCGCCTTCTGCTACCGCTTCTTCGATAAGCTCTTTTTTCTCTTCTTCTGTAGCCGGTGCAGCTTCTTCTTGCTCTTCACCTTCTAACTCTTGCTCTCGAAGCTCTTTTCCTTCGATAATCGCTTCTGCCATCTCTTTACAAAAAAGTTGAATACTTCGAATCGCGTCATCATTTCCAGGAATCGGATAGTCGATTAGGTCAGGATCACAGTTTGTATCAAGTGGAGCTACGATAGGAATACCAAGTTTATTCCCCTCTTTTACCGCGATATGCTCTCGAACGGCATCGATAATGAAAAGCATATCAGGAAGTCCTTTCATATCCCGAATACCGCCAAGAAAATTTTCAAGTTTCTCTTTTTTTCGTCGAAGCATCAATGCTTCTTTTTTTGTCAATAGGTCCATTTGACCTGTTTTTTCCATCTCTTCAATAATTTCAAGTTTTCGAATAGATTTTTTGATTGTGTTGAAATTTGTAAGTGTTCCACCAAGCCATCGTGAATTTACATATGGCATACCACATTTTTTCGCATACTCTTCAATAGCATTTTTCGCTTGTTTTTTCGTTCCGACGAAAAGGATCGTTTTTCCCTCTTTCGCAGCATCACGAACGATATTGTATGTATATCTGAAATACCGAAGTGTTTTTTGCAAGTCGATAATGTGGATATTTTTTCGAACGCCAAAGATAAATGGTTTCATCTTTGGATTCCATCTACGTGTTTGATGTCCAAAGTGCACACCGCACTCGAGTAGGTCTTTCATAGTTACCATGATTGCTCCTTGTTTTGTTTAGGTTTTTGCCTCCGCAGTCATCAACGGCTCATGCCGCAACCCGTCAAGGATTACTGCGTGTGTACTAAAAGGCGAGTGATTATATAAAAAATATACTTAAATTGCGTTGAGGAAACTGTTTAGTAAGAGAAAAGCAGGAGGTCCTACTTTTCTTGCAGCTCTTTGAGAGTCTGAAGTACCTTTTCGACGTGCCCTTTTACTCGAACCTTTGGCCAGACTGCAGCCACATTGCCTTCCGGATCGATTACGTATGTTGTACGAATCACACCTTCATACTCTTTGCCGTACATCTTTTTTATTCCCCAGGCTCCATACGCTTTGAGAACCTCTTTTTGCGTATCGCATAGCAGTGTCACTTGTAGCTGCTTCTTTTCACTGAATTTTCTGTGACTTTCACAACTATCGGGGCTGACTCCAAGGACTACCGCACCTAAATCCTCAAACTCTTTGAGATGTGCTGTAAAATCAAGAGCTTCTGTGGTACATCCTGGAGTATTATCTTTTGGATAGAAATAAAGAACTACCCATTTTCCTTTGAGATCTTTCAAACAGATCTCCACCTCATCCTGATTTGGTAAACAAAATTGGGGCGCTTTTTGTCCAACTTCTATCATTTTCCCTCCCTTTCAAAGATTTTCACATCTGGCTTTATTTTTTGAACTGTTTTCGTAAAAATACCTTCGCCATTTTTGATCAAATTTTTATCTTTGTCATAATGTTTTGCACTAGCAAGAGCGCAACTTGGTGATTTCGATTTGACAACGAACATATCGATATCGGGATGTTTTTGACATAAATTCAAAGCATATTTTTCAATCCATTCTGTATAATCCGTACCAGACTCATTACCGATAGCTCTTTCGTTTACTATATCGATCGTCTCTCTAGGAGTTCCCAATATAGCATCTTCAGGGCAAAAAGCGATCACCTCATCACACCCTTTCAATACCGTTTGAAGCGACTCATCTTTTTTATTACTCCCATCATATCGACAGTTATGTCCAAGCAAACATGCACTAACTGCTGCTTTGACCTTTTTAGACAACACAAACTCCTCTTGTTTTTTTCGCCATATAGAGTTTTTCGTCCGCTTTTTTTATTAGTTGATTTAATTGCTCTTCGCTGTCACAAATTCCACATGAAAAATTGTAATATACGTTTTGACCATCATCAGTCATAATACAATCTTCATGAACTCTTTTTCGAATCCGTTCTTCTACGATCCTTTTAGCATCCTCTTTGGAACAATTTCCAAAAAAAATCACAAATTCTTCACCACCATATCGAACAACAAAATCTCCTTGCCGAAGAGAATTTTGTAAAATTTGTCCAAAGTGTCGCAACACTTCATCCCCAATACTATGTCCAAAAGTATCATTGATCTGTTTAAAATGATCCAAATCTAAAATCGCAATCGAAACAGGTTTTTGTTGACGTTTAAAATTTTCAAAAAGCTTTTGTCCCATATCAAAAAGATAATATCGGTTATAACATCCAGTTAGAGCATCTTTAATAGCCAATTCTTTGATTTTATGAAATTGCACCATAGATTTCACCACATTGTCAATACGACACACAAATTCAGCATTAAAAAAATTTTTTTTCAAAAAATCATTAGCACCACTTTTCAAAAAACGTGTAATTACATTACTATCATCAGATGCTGTTAGAGCCACTATGCCAAAATCTTCATAAAAATATTTCTCTCGTACATAGCGAACAAACTCTAGACCTGTTTCATTGTTTTTCAACATATAATCAACGACCAATAATTTTATATTGTGTATTTCTATCATCTGTTTTGCCGCTTTAATGCTATCTGCAATATGCACTTTCGTATAAGGATAATATATAGCAAAAAAATGTTGCAAAAACTTTTGAAAAGAGGGCGAATCATCAAGAATCAAAACTTCATGTTCATCCAAAAATTCTAAAATAGTCAACTTTGTAACGAGATAATCTAAACGGACCATATCCCGCTTAATAATAAAATCAATCACCCTTTTTTTTGTATATTTCTCAAAAACTTCCAAAGATTCTGAAGCGGTAATTACGATAACAGGTTTTTTATTGGCAATTAACTCATCGATGAGTTCACACTCATTGCAATCTGGCAAATAGATGTCAAGCAAAACAAACTTATACTCATCCAACGATGGCAATTGCTTGAACTCCGCATAACTTGAAATATGAGTGACTTCGTATGATAATTGCGATTCTAAGACATTTTTAATATTTTTTGCATAGAATCTATCATCTTCTATCAACAATATCTTTCTCATACAATAACCACCGATTTGAGTTCTGTATACTCTTCCAATGCAAACTTTGGTCCTTCCCGGCCAATGCCAGAATATTTCACACCCCCATATGGCTGAATGTCAAAGCGAAGAGTTGGTATATCATTGATTACTACACCTCCAGCCTCGGCATCATCGATAAAACGTTTGATCAATTCGATATCTCTTGTAAAAATAGAAAACTGCAAGCCATATGGCGAATCGTTCATTTTTCCGATCGCCTCTTCATAGCTTTGCACTTTCACAAGAGAAACGATCGGAGCAAACACCTCTTCACACACAATCTCCATATCATCCGTTACATCGGCCAAAATGGCCGGATAAAAATATTTTCCTTCCCTCTTTCCTTCCAACATGGCTCTAGCCCCTGCCTTTATAGCACTTTGCACCCATCTTTCCGCCCTCATTGCCGCCTCTTCGTTGATGAGCGGTCCCATGAAGGTATCTGGCTCATAAGGATCACCAACTTTGAGCTTTTTCGTATCATTAGCTAAAGCTTGTGCGAACTCTTCATAAATTGCCTCATGCACATAGATTCGCTGCAAACTGATGCACACCTGCCCACTGTTGACAAAGGCTCCCACGGCGCATCTGCTTGCAGCCTGGTTGATATCGGCATCTTTATCGATAAAGGTAGCTGCATTTCCACCAAGCTCCAGACTCACCTTCTTGATACCGGCATTTTTCATGATAATCTTTCCAACAGGAACGCTTCCGGTAAAACTGATCTTTCTTGGAATCTCACTCGTTACAAGTGCATTTCCCACTTCAGCATCTCCATACACAAGGCTGAGCATATCGGGCACCGCGTATTCGCTTTCGATAAAAAGCTTAGCCAGTTTATACCCGGTCAGTGGTGCTTCAGGAGTCGGTTTGTACACAACACTGTTACCGGCGACCAAAGCGGGAGCCAGCTTATGGACTGAGAGGTTGAGTGGAAAGTTAAAAGGCGTAATGGCAACAACGACGCCAAGCGGAACTCTTTTATAATAGCTCATCGTTCTTCGTCCGCTTTGGGTCGCATCGGTATTGATTGTCTCACCGCTTAAACTTACTGCGAAATCGGCACTGAGCTCTATCGTTTCAATAGCTCGCTGCACTTCCACTCGGCTAAAAGTGATAGGTTTGCCCACCTCTTTGGTGATTGTCAGAGCAAACTCCTCCTTTTGCTCTTTCAGCTTTGCCGCCACATCTCTTAACCAGGCTACTCTTTGAGAAAGAGGAATGATGTTTTTATATTTTTGAAAAGCTTTTTGAGCGATTTGCAACGCTTTTATTGCATCTTGGGCATCACACTTTGGATATTTTGCAACTACTTTGTCGTTAAAGGGGCTTCGATGCTCTTCCCACTCCTCTTTGTCTGCAGGAGTTGATCCAAAATATATTTTCGCCTCTTCCATAGCGACTCCTTAAGCATGCTTTTAGGCTGATTATAACCTATTTCTTTTTAAACATTATTTTGATAGACTTGGGCCTAATTTACTATTAAGATTTTTCAACAAAAGGGAACAGTTTTCATGGAAAAAGCACAATATATCTGGATGAATGGAGCTTTCGTCAACTGGGATGATGCAAAAGTGCACGTTCTTACACACACACTTCATTACGGTAACGGTGTTTTTGAAGGAACAAGAGCATATAAAACCCAAAAAGGGCTAGCTATTTTCAGACTTCGTGATCATACGAAACGGCTGCTCAATTCTGCAAAAATCACGGCAATCAAATGTCCCTATTCTCTAGAAGAGTTGGAAGAGGCTCAGATCGAACTTTTGCGAAAAAACAGTTTCGACGGTAATGTTTACATCCGACCACTCATCTATTTGGGATATGGCGTGATGGGTCTTTATCATGTCAATGCACCTGTAGAGGTAGCAATTGCCGCATGGAAATGGGGAAGCTATCTGGGTGACGAAGGACTCGAACATGGAATTCGGGTCAAAATCAGCTCTTTTGCCAGAAACAGTGTCAAATCGACAATGGGCAAAGCCAAAGCGGTAGCCAATTATCTCAACTCCCAAATGGCGAAATTTGAAGCACTGGAAGCGGGATATGAAGAGGCGCTGCTTCTTGATGATGAAGGATTTGTCGCTGAAGGCAGCGGAGAATGCCTATTTATTGTCCGAGACGGGGTGCTCATCTCCCCTCCAAACGACAATTCACTTGAATCCATCACGCAAGACACCATTTTGAAAATTGCAAAGGAAAAAGGGTTGCCGATTGAGAGAAGACGTATAACAAGAGATGAAGTCTATATCTGCGATGAAGCCTTTTTCACAGGAACAGCTGCAGAAGTGACACCGATCAAAGAGGTGGATGGACGCATCATCGGAAATGGAAAACGAGGACCTGTTACCCAGGAACTCCAATCAGCATATTTCGATATCGTCTATGGACGAAATCCAGCATATGAACATATGCTGACATATATTTAAGGAGGCAAAATGCCAGCAGATTTGAATGATTATTTTAAAAACAAGATGGATGATAACGGTGGAGAAAACAGAGCTCCACAGTTTTTGAAAGATTTTAGTAAAAAAGCGACAATTCTTTATGTCATTTTGGCCATAGCGGTATTACTTATCATTGCAAAACCCTATACCATTATACAGTCTGGCGAAGTGGGTATCAAAGTGACAGCGGGAAAATTTGATCCAATTCCTTTGGCTCCCGGTATCCACTTTTTTATCCCAGGTATTCAAAAGATCATTAAAGTCGATACAAAAGTACGGATCATCAACTACAAAAGTGAACGTGACACCTCTTTTGGCAATGTCAACGAAGGCATCATCGAAAAACCGGCAATTACCGTTCTGGATGCCAGGGGGCTTCCCGTCAGTATCGATTTGACGGTACAGTATCGACTCAATCCAGCAAACGCTCCCCAAACGATTGCCACGTGGGGTCTAAGTTGGGAAGAGAAACTCATCAACGCCGTTGTTCGAGAAGTGGTACGAAATGTCATCGGCCGATACAAAGCAGAAGAGCTTCCAGTGAAGCGAAACGAAATAGCGGCACTTATTGAACAAGAGATACGAAAAAAGATCGATAGTTTCAAAAATAAACCAGTTTTTCTAGAGTCTGTACAGCTTCGTGAAATCAATCTCCCACCAAAAATCAAAGAGCAGATTGAGCGCGTTCAAATCGCAAAGCAAGAAGCCGAGAGAATGAAATATGAAGTAGAAAAAGCAAGACAAGAGGCTGAAAAAAGAGCCGCTCAGGCAAGAGGAGAAGCAGAGGCGAAAAAGATTCGCGCACAAGGGGAAGCAGAACGAATCATGATCGAAGCGAAAGCAAAGGCGCAGGCAAATACAGTGATTGCAAAAAGCGTAACACCAGAACTTCTTCGCCTCAAACAGATCGAGATTCAAGGGAAATTCAACGAAGCATTGAAAGTCAATAAAGATGCAAAACTTTTCTTGACTCCAGGTGGTGCTGTACCAAATATCTGGATCGATAGTAAAGATAATCAAAAAGCAACCTCCATTTCTCGATAACGGCGGGACTTCCCGCTTCATAAAGGAAAACTATGCAATTTTCCATCGACTGGGAAAAACATCCACTCATTCCAGCCATCGTTCAAGATGTGGATACAAAAGAAGTGTTGATGCTTGCATACATGAATAAAGAGGCTTTACAAAAAACGCTTTCTACCGGATTTGCACACTACTATTCCAGAAGCCGCCAAAAACTGTGGAAAAAGGGCGAAAGCAGCGGTAATGTACAAAAAGTGGAAAGAGTGAAGCTTGATTGTGACAGTGATACACTCTTGCTTGAAGTAAAACAGCAGGGACCTGCGTGTCATACGGGAAGAAAAAGCTGTTTTTATAAAGATTTAAAAAATGGACAAATCACAAGCGAACCTATCCAAAACCCGGATGAAATGTATGAGGATATTGTCGATAGGCTCTATCATGTTATCCAGGAGAAAAAAGAGGCCGATCCTTCACAATCATGGACAGCAAAGCTCTTTAGCAAAGGGGAAAACAGCATCCTCAAAAAAGTGGTGGAAGAAGCCGGCGAGTTCTGTTTTGCCGTCAAAGATAATGACAAAGAACAAATCATCTATGAATGTGCCGACCTCGTCTACCATACATTAGTGGCGCTTGCGAGCAAAGATATTTCTCCAGAATTAATTAGAAAAGAGCTAAAAAGGCGATTTGGAATAAGCGGTATAGAAGAAAAAGCTTCAAGGAGTAAATGATGAAAAAGCTATTCGCACTTCTCCTTCTTAGTTCTGCTCTTCTTGCTGAGAGTGCCGTATTGGCAGCACAATGGTACCCCTCCGTTTGCAAAGTCAAACACTACAAAACTTGCAAAAAACCGATAGAGTACTGGCAAACACATTTTACCCTTCATGGACTGTGGCCACAGAAAAAAGAGTACTGCAATGTCCCAGCGAGAGCCAAAATCCTTGATAAAAAAAGGGAGTGGAAAGCTTTGCCAACACTTGTCAATCCATCCATGATGGAACTTCTTGTCACCTATATGCCAGGTGCTCTTGCAGGACTGCATAAGCATGAGTACGTCAAACATGGAAGTTGTCTCAGCCCAAATCCTGACTTTTACTTTCTTACCTCTTTTTCACTCCTTTCTCAACTCAATAACACCCCAATACGCCTTTTCTTTTTGAAAAACAGAGGTAAGAGGGTTCAGACTGCAAAAATTGCAAAACTGTTCGATAAAGCATTTTTCGAAGGTGCCGGAAAGCGAGTTCGATTCGTTTGTGAAAAGGGATACTTGACAGAACTTCGAATAAATCTTGCCGGAGATATTATACCACAAAGCTACCTGTATGATCTTTTGCGCCAGGCAAAACCCACAAAAAGAGGGTGCAAACTTGGCAAAATCGGCCGTTAGTTAGTATATATACCCCTCTTTTCGTAAGGCTTTGCGAATCCGATGCAGTTGATCGTTTTTGTCGCTGCACCACTCGGGGGCCAAAAGAGTATCATCACCGATCCCTGCGCTCACTCTTTGAATAACCATATCTTTAGGCAGTATCTTTATCGCTTCAACAAGAGTTTCGATATAGGTCTCTTGCGAAATAGGAGTAAATTTTCCCTTCATGTAATCAACTGCCAAAGCGGTATTTTTCACCACATACAGTGGATGGATCTTAATGGAGTCGATCCCCCACTCTATCGATTTTTTGACAGTTTGCAGCATCATGTCAGGCGTTTCATCTGGCAAACCAAATATAACATGCCCGCAAACTTTTAGTCCTTTTTCCTTACTTTTTCTTATCCATTCCTCCACGTTGGCCGCATCGTGCCCTCTATTGATCTTTTGAAGCGTCTCATCAAAAATAGATTGGATACCATATTCGATCCAGATCTCGTACTCTTGTGAAAGGTCAGCCAAATAATCCAAAATCTGTTCTGTAACGCTATCACTTCTGGTACCAATACTCAATCCAACACATTGTGGCTGTTTGAGCGCTTCAGTGTAGAGGGTTTTGAGCGTATCCAAAGGAGCGTATGTATTGGTAAAAGCTTGGAAGTAAGCTAAGAATTTTTCGTAGCCAAGCTTTTCATAGTGCGCTTTCGTTCCAGTGTACTGAAAACGGATCTCTTGCAACTGCTTTTGTAAAAGAGGATTCTCCTTGCTATCTGGAGACAAAAAGATCTTCTTTGATTTCGATAAATTTGGACTGAAAGATTCATTCTCACAAAAGGTACATCCCCCTTTGGCCACCCGCCCATCGATATTGGGACAGGTGAAGCCCGAGAGCCCCAGGGGAACCTTTTTGACTCGTACTCCAAAACGTTTTTTACAGTATCTTCCAAATGTCAGTAGTCGTCTCAATCCGATCCTCTAGTTTTTGTTTGGCACTGGATAATTGCCATCAAAACATGCCATACAATAGCTTTGATCGTTTCCGACACTTCGAATTAATCCAGGAATAGAAAGATAGGCTAAGGTATCTGCACCTATATATTTTCGTGTCTCTTCGATGCTGAGTCTAGAACTGATGAGCTCCTCTTTCGTAGGTGTATCCACACCGTAATAGCATGGGCCCGTTGTAGGAGGTGCGGAGATTCTCATATGCACCTCTTTTGCACCAAACTCTTTCAAAATTGAGACAATTTTTTTGCTTGTTGTTCCTCGTACGATACTGTCATCGATAACGATAAGCCTTTTTCCCTGTATCACATTTTTGATCGGATTGAGTTTCATCTTCACCTTAAGATCTCTGATCTCTTGCGTAGGCTCAATGAAAGTTCTTCCCACATAGTGGTTTCGTATGATACCAAGTTCAAAAGGGATTCCACTCTCTTCACTGTACCCTATAGCCGATGCTACACCGCTATCTGGGACAGGGACGACCATATCCGCCTCTACGGGATACTCCTTTGCAAGCTCTCTCCCCATTTTTTTGCGCAGTTCATACACATTTTTTCCAAATATATTGCTATCAGGTCTTGCAAAATAGATATATTCAAAAATACACTTTGCCGGAGTCGGATCAAAAACCTGAATACTTTGTGGCTCTTTATTCTCTTCGAAAACGAGAAGTTCACCCGGTTTCACATCCCGAACATATTCAGCCCCGATCAGATCGAAAGCACAGGTTTCACTGGCCACTACCCAGCCTTCACCAAGTCTTCCAAGCACCAATGGTCGAAACCCATAGGGATCTCGCATAGCAAACATCTTTTTCCTGCTCAAAAGAATCATCGAATATGCACCCTCGATTTTATGCAGGGCTTCGATGATTCGATCATACAGATACTCTTTTTGACTCCTGGCAATCAGATGGATGATGTTTTCCGTATCCATAAATGTCTGGAAAATGGCCCCCTCTTTGATAAGATCTTTTCGTACGGGCTTTGCGTTGGTCAAATTACCGTTGTGCACGACAGCTATTTGACCAAGATCATACCTTGCAAAAATTGGCTGCGCATCAAGTACGGAATCATCCCCGGCAGTCGAGTATCTCGTATGACCCACGGCACTGTTTCCCTCAAGCAGAGCCAGTTTTTTTTCATCAAAAACTTGCGTTACGAGTCCTCTGCCTTTGGAAATATGGATCCTCTCTCCATCGCTACTAGCGATACCGGCAGCCTCTTGACCTCTGTGCTGCAAAGAAAAAAGACCGTAATAGGCATATTTTGCCGCCTCTGGAACATTGAATAGTCCAATTACCGAACACATGCTACAGTCCTAAACAGTCATCTATGGTATAAAAACCTGGCTCTTGGGAAACGAGCCATTTGGCAGCTTTGATAGCTCCTTTAGCAAAGGTATCGCGGCTGGTTGCAGTGTGGTTGAGTTCGATATATTCTCCATCGTTATAAAACCCTACGGTATGACGCCCAACGATATCACCGCCACGAAGAGCAAATACGCCAATTTCCTCTTTGCTTCGTTCACCTATATTTCCATCCCTTCCGCTCACTCGTACCTTTTCTAGATCCAAACCACGAGCTTTTGCCGCAAATTCTGCCAGTGTCAAAGCCGTACCACTCGGTGCATCTTTTTTGTATCTGTGATGCATCTCAACGATTTCTATATCGAAATCTCTGAGTTTCTCGCTCGTTACTGCCACAAGTCTTTTGAGTAATGCAATTCCCAGACTCATGTTTGTCGCATATAGCACCGGAGTTTTTTGGGCAAGGGTTTGCATAAGATTTTGCTGATGCTTATTCAAGCCCGTTGTTCCACTCACGAGGGGCTTTGGATGTTCTAGTAATCTTTCTAAGAGACTCTCCGTTCCTTCAGGTAAAGTAAAGTCTATAATCACATCACTTTTTTGAATGAGTGTATCGATATCATTCGTCACCGTCGCACCTGGAACAGCTAGTTCTATGCCTTTGAGAACATGAACTACAGAAACTCTTGCAACTTCATCATGTTGAAGGTTTTTTATAAGTAGTGACCCTACTCTTCCGCTTCCCCCATAGATTCCAACATTCAGCATGGTCTCAACTCCCCTATTTTTTCGATATAGTCAATTGCATTGATAGCAGCCGTCGCTCCATCTCCGGCAGCACAGACAACCTGTTTTGATGCGTCTGCTCGGATATCGCCGGCTGCAAAAAGTCCCGGAATGTCCGTTCTCATTCGAAGATCGACAATCACTTCACCCCAATGATTGACGCTGCACAAAAAACTACCGTCTTCTTGCTTGAGGACATCATTGTTGACATTCATTCCAACAAACACAAAAACACCAGGAACTTGCAAATCGATCTCTTTGCCTTGCTGATCGATAATCACACCCTGCAAACCCATCTGATCACCATAGGCCTTCTTGATCGTTGCATTCAAAATGAGTTCAATTTTTGGGTTTTTCAATACTCGATCCACTGTAGCAGGAGCTGCTCTGAAGGCATCACGCCTGTGGATAAGATAGACTTTGGAAGCTATTTTGGATAGATAAAGTGCCTCTTCCAAAGCGGTATCCCCGCCACCCAGTACGGCTACCTCTTTATCTTTATAAAAAAAACCGTCACATGTGGCACAGGTACTCACGCCTTTGCCAAAAAACTCCTCTTCTCCTTCAAAACCGGCTCTTTTTGGAGTGCTGCCCGTACAGACAATAACCGCTTTTGCCTGAAAAGTTTTTTGGGATCCACAATGGATGGTAAAAGTCCCGTTACACTCTCTTGTAACTCTATGAACCTCTTCCATCTCATGCCTCAGACCAAATCGCATCGCCTGTTTGGGCCAGCACTCCATGAGCTCCATCCCCGTTACCACTTCACAGACTCCCGGGTAGTTTTCCACTTCACTACTTTGCGTAATTGCACCTCCGGGAAGTCCCTTTTCAAACATGACTACATTGGATAGTCCACCTCTTGTGGCATAAAGACCCGCAGCCAATCCTGCCGGACCGCCACCGACTATTGCAAGATCAAGCATTTTCATATCCTTTATTGCTAAATCTGCAATATACCTTCGTATATTCCAAATTTAGCAACAATATTTTTTCAAAGGGGAAGAAGGTGTCGAAAGATCGGGGCAAAGCCCCAAAAAGATTAAGAGAGAAGTGCATCAAGTTTTTGTTTGTACACATCCTTGCTTGCTGCACCAACCATCTGATCAACAAGCTGTCCATCTTTAAAGAAAAGAATGGTAGGAATAGATCGGATACCGTATCGAATAGCGATATCTTGCTCTTCATCAGTATTGACTTTTGCAATTTTCGCTTTTCCTTCATACTCTTCAGCAAGCTCGTCTATAATCGGAGCGATCATTCTACAAGGCCCACACCATGGTGCCCAGAAATCCACCATTACAACACCTTCTTTGATCGTATCATCAAAATTGGATGCATTTAATTCAATATATTTTCCCATTTTTTCTCCTTAACTAATAAATTTTATCAAGAGATTTTATTATACTCTTTTTTTCTTAACCTCACATAATTGTGAGATTCTCTATCATCTCCAAAGTATTCTTTTTGATAAGAACACCATCAATTTGGTAGGGCAGTTCAAGGCCATTTTTCATCATATAAAATTCGATTGCCAAAAGAAGTTTCTCCATCTTCTTTTGGGTAATCATATAAACAGGATCACTTTTCTCACTCAATTTCACTTCGATAAAATGGAGTATTCCATCCTTTTGTGCGATGATATCAATCTCTCCAAAACGGGAATGAAAGTTTTTCTCTCGAATGGTAAAACCATTTTTGATCAAAAACGCTTCAGCTCTTTTTTCGCCATTTCGTCCCAAAAGATAACTTTTGAGCCCCATTACAAAACTTTCACTTTCACACTCTTAAAGCGGGCCGTTTTGACGAACGCATCCGCTTCATCACCGAAAAGGTAGTTGATATGGCTTTTTGCATGATGAAAGGAAACATACATCGTACCCCGTTTGATCGTTTTAGAAAATTTGATCTTCAAAGGATGGGACCTTCCATATTTGCTTTCAAGTACGACACGATCTTTCCCTTCAAAAAACTCTCTATCCTTTTCACTCACCAGTAAAACATCTTCTACATGCCGTTTGGCTAGTTTTTCACACGCTTTGGTTTGTGCCGCATTGTTATAGTGTACGATGATTCGTCCGGTCGTCAGATAGAAGTGGGGATCTTTTTTTTGCATCAACTCTTTCATCATGCCCCGAAGCTCATACTGTTTATAGCGAAATGTTCCATACCCGTCTTTTGTTCGAAAAGTATCTTTATGCAAAATAGGAGTATCCTCTTCAAAAACAGGCCATTGAAGTCCTCGGAGGCGATTTTTGGCAAGCTTTTCATAACTTGCGCCCTGAAATCTCCTATGCGCCACCTTGCGTACTTCATTCCAAATAGACTCAGAATTTTCATATACGAAATTTTGATCAAAATATTTGCCTATTCCAACCAATACTTCCCAGTCATCCGGAAGGTTGGAGTCGATAAGAGGTTGCGAAAGATGGAGCCTTCTTTCGGCATTCACATAGACCCCCTCTTTTTCATAGGCACTTTTGACGCCAAAAACCACATCGGCATATTTGGTGATCTCATTGAAAAAGATCTCGTTGACCACTAAAAGTTCCAAATTTTTAAGAGCCTTTTTGATCTTGTTTTGGTTCGGGTGGATATGGGCGATATCTTCTCCCATATTGAAAAGCGCCTTTATCTTGCCCTCCAACATCGCATCTATCAGATCTGGCGTCATCAATCCTTCAACCTCGGGCTTTTGGTAGTCTGGCAAATAGTATGGAAGCATACCCATATCGCAGGTACCCTGGACATTGTTTTGTCCTCGAAGAGGCATCAAACCAGCACCCTCTTTCCCGATATTTCCCGTAAGCATCGCCAGATGGGTTATCGCCATAACCGCATAGGACCCATCAATATGTTCAGTGATACCAAGTCCCCAAAAGATGAGGCTTTTTTTGTGCGCTAGATCGTAGGCTATGGAGGTGAGTTTTTGCGGTAGATCCTCATATCCTCTGATATGTTCGAGTATGGATGGATCAGCAAACTCATCATTTAATATGTTCTCTTTGTATTCCTCAAAATTTTTACACCGTTTTTGGATAAACTCTTTGTTTTCCCACCCGTTTTCCAAAATAATATGGGCAATCATGTTGAGGATCATAAGATTCGTCTCAAAAGGAATGGAGCAGTGGTTTTTGGCAAATTTGCTCAGCTGAATCTCTCGCACATCGATGACGCTTAGTTCCACCCCCTCTTTCACCACATCCAAAATCCTGTTTGCTACGATCGGATGGGCTTCGGTTGTATTGGATCCGATGACGAGAATGTTTTGGGTTTTGTAGATATCGTCAAATGGATTGGTCGCAGCACCTTCTCCGATGGTCGCACGCATCCCTTTGAGGCTCGGTGAATGGCAGACACGGGCGCAATTGTCCACGTGTGGGCTTTTGATCACTTTTCTTGCAAATTTTTGAAAAAGATATCCGCTTTCGCAACTGGTTCTTGCACCCCCGATGGCAGCAAAGGAATATGGAGAATGTGTATCGATGATGGATTGAAGCTTCTTTGCAACTATTGTATAGGCCGATTCATAGGAAGTGGTATAGAAATCGCTATCAAATGGAGTCAATTCGACATTTTCAAAAAGATCTGGATTTTTTTGAACGAAACTCTTTTTGATATAGACATGGCGAAGGCGATTTGGGTGATACAGATAATCCCATCCGTATTTGCCTTTGATACAAAGTTTTCCCTGGCTCACTACGCCTTGGGGCTTCGCGCCTACTTTTACGATACGCCCATCTTCTATCGTCGCTGCTATATCACATCCTACGCCACAGTAGGTGCAAACACTTATCACATCCATACTCGCTCCGCTTTTTTGCTTTATCTTATCCTATCTCGTTTTAATTTTGTCGCAGCGACCGATATAACTTTTTTTTAATAGTTTGCTTTAAACCTCTATACGAATCATGGCTGGTTCTTCTTTCAAAAATGCCTGTTGTTTGATCTCATTCAAGGCTTTATGTATCTCACTCTCTTGGCACTGATGGGTTGAGAGTAAAAGATGAGCCAGTCTATCAGGTCCCGGTTTTTGAAGCATCGACTCGATTGAGATATTGTACTCTCCAAATATTGAAGCGATCTTGGCTAAAATCCCTGGTCTATCTTCCACAAGAAGCCGCAGATAGTAGTTCGAAAGGATAGAATCTTTTGAGGCAAGCTCCATACCAGATTCGAGTGGGCGCTTGAAACCAAGCATCGGAGAGCATTTTCCTCCTCTTGCGATATCGATGATATTGGAGACAACCGCACTGGCAGTGGCATCTCCACCGGCTCCTGGTCCGTAGTACATCGTCTCGCCAACCACATCTCCGATCACGCTCACTCCATTCATCACGCCATCCACTTTTGCGATCATCTGCTCATTGGGAACCAGTGTCGGATGGACTCGAAGTTCCACTTCGTTGCCTCTTTTTTTGGCAATCGTCAACAGTTTGATGGAGTAGCCAAACTCATTGGCAAATTCAAAATCGAGTGTATTGATTTTAGTAATGCCCTCAATCAAAATATCTTCAGGTTTTGCGTCAATCCCATAGGCAATGCTTGCCAAGATGAGTAGTTTGTGGGCTGCGTCGTATCCTTCTATATCAAACGTCGGATCAGCCTCTGCGTAGCCAAGCTCTTGAGCCTCTTTTAAAATAGCGGAAAACTCGGCTCCCTCGTTTGCCATCTTCGTCAAAATATAGTTGCAGGTTCCATTCATGATGCCCCGAATCGCATCGATATGGTTGGCACTCAGACCTTCCCGAAGGGCCTTGATAATTGGAATACCACCAGCCACACTCGCTTCGAACTCAAAGGGAATATCGCCGGCAAGTTGTTGCAGTTCATAGCGATGATAAGCCAGAAGAGCTTTATTCGCCGTTACAACGGCTTTTTTGTTTTTCAAGGCTCTTTGAACAACTTCATAGGCTTCCTCCACTCCTCCCATGAGCTCCACAACGATATCGATATTTGGATCGTCCGTCACTTCAAAGGGGTCAGTGGTCAAGGGGATATCGATATTCCGTTTTTTCTCTAAATTTCTCACGACTCCTTTGACCACCTGGATCTCTTTCCCGGCTCTTGCGCTGATGATGTCTCTGTTTTTTTCCAAAACTTTAACGACGCTGGTGCCTACCGTCCCTACACCGATGATTCCTACATTGATCATTGCTGAGCCTCTTTCAAAAATTTTTTGATGTTTTTCGCAGCCTGCCGGATTCGTTTTTCATTTTCGATCAGTGCGATCCGTACATACTCTTCCCCGCCTTCACCAAATCCGATACCAGGACTGACTGCAACTTTTGCCTTCGTTAAAAGCTCTTTGGAAAATTCAAGACTCCCAATGTCTCGAAACTGCTCAGGAATTCTTGCCCAAACAAACATCGTCGCTCTCGGTTTTTCGATCTCCCATCCGGCTCTTCCAAAAGAGTCGATCAATACATCACGTCTGTGCTCATACTTTTTTCGTATCTCTTCCACACAATCTTGTGGACCATCCAAAGCCACGGTAGCCGCTACTTGAATCGGCGTAAACATTCCATAGTCGATCCAGCTTTTGATCTTTTGCAAGGCCCCCACAAGCTTTTTGTTTCCTACCACGAAACCCACACGCCATCCGGCCATATTGTAGCTTTTGGAGAGGGTAAAGCTCTCGACTGCCACATCCTTGGCTCCGTCCACTTCCAAAACACTCGGAGTTTTGTATCCATCGTACGTAAGATCTGCATAGGCGATATCGCTTAAGATATAAAAGCGCTCTTTTTTGGCAATCCTAACAAGCTCTTTGTAAAACTCTGGCGTAACAGTTGCGGTAGAGGGGTTGTGGGGAAAATTCACTACAAGATATTTCGGTCTTGGGAAAGCGTCATTAAGCGCTTTATGCAGATCTTTGAAAAACTGCTCTTCATCCACTTCATAATGCTCGTTAAATTTCAAATAGGTCTTATGCACACTTCCACCAGCCAAAATAAAAGCGTAGGAGTGGATGGGATAGGTTGGATCGGGCACGATCGCCACATCTCCAGGATTCGTTACAGCTTGTACAAGATGAACATACCCCTCTTTACTTCCCATCGTAGCCACTGCTTCGGTTTCTGGATCCAAGGCCACCCCATAGCGTCTTTCATACCAGTTGCAAATGGCAAGGCGGAGTTTATAGATTCCTTTACTCGCACTATAGCCGTGATTTTTCGGTTTTTGTGCCGCTTCGATGAGTTTGTCGATGATATGCTTGGGAGCCGGTCCGTCAGGATTGCCCATACTAAAATCGATAATATCTTCTCCAGCCCGTCTTGCCGCCATTTTAAGTTCATTGACAGCGGCAAAAACATACTTTGGAAGACGTTCTATTTTATTAAACCGTATTTCGTCAAACATTATTTTCCTTTTATCGTCCCACGATCTTCAAACCATATTTCATATTTTTCATAGTATAGATGTCTGAAATTTTAATATAATAGCTCCCTTTTGGCAATTGCACTCTCAACTTTTTTACTCTTTCATCTTTTTTTATGACAGCCAAAGGATATAGATGCGCATCATAGATACAGATTTTTGCAAACCAGTGATTTCTTGGCGAACTTGCAATAGTCAATGTTTGCAATTGTGAAACATCGATCCATACAGGTTTGCGTATCTGCTTGATATGTATCGCTTTATCCAGCTTCATCGCATCAATTGTAGGAAGTGTTGGAGCAATGGTATATTCCCATTGCGTATCCAGTTTTTGTAAGTGTACAACATTCATACCGTTTTTTCGCAAAAATCTTGTTATAGCAACGGGGTCAGCGATTTTCGTTGAAGTATAACAAAAAGCGATCTGATACTCCTCTTCACTTTTTCTTATCTTCGAAACCGTGTAGTCAAAAATATCAGCTTTTTGCACAGCATCAAAAACATTTTTAAAAAAGAGATTAGGTTCGCTGAATGAGCGAAAAAGAAGAATCTGCTCGGTGGGTTTGTCGAACTGCGATTCTATCAGCCCGATTCTTTTGAGCACCTGGACAACTTTGGAGATGTCTACCATCTCGTTTTGTACATATCTACTTCGTTTCAAAAAAACAGCATTCAATATAGCTCTGTTTTGCTCAAATTTTTGCTGCCCTATAATGGAAATGATCTCTTCCTCTAGGGTTGAAGCCATCAGGGAAAATGCAATGAAAAGAAGAAAAAAAACTCTTACCACTTATGCCCTTTATTGTATAGATCAAAGGTTTTTTTATCTATTTTTTCAAGTTCTCCCGTTCTGTACAAAAAGCGCATTTTCGAACGCTCCTTGTAATCGGTTATATTTCCGTCGATATCAACACGAAACAGTCCATGTCCAGTCATTATGAGCTGATCTCTTGATGTATTGATCTCTACAGGTTTAGAAGTGATATAGTTTTTCCGTTTATAGTCATCAAGATACATGATGCCGATCCAAAGTTTTTTCTTTGGAATGAAAGTAATTGTAGGAAAAGAGACTTTTTCTTCCTCTTTTTCCATCTTTTTCGACTCATTGGTCTCAGAAATTGCAGTTTTTATTTCATCTTTTTTTTCGCTGTGCGTCGCCAGGGTTTTGTTTTGTTCTTTGTGTATCTCTTTTTGCGAAATAACTTTTTGGGTGACATTATTGTCTAAAAAGGCTTCATGTGTCACTTCGGAACCACTATGTTGTACATCTTTTTTTGGATTTGCAAACCAAAGGAATGTCCCTGCAACTACGATAGCGACAAAGACCAATACACCAATTGGAAGCTTGTTTCTCTTTTGATCATCTTCAGGCTGAATGGTAGTATGATTTTCTTGATGCGTTTGAAAGTAGCTTTGGGCACTCTCTTTGAGTTCACTCAGATCCAGGTCAAAGCGATCCTCTAAAATCTTTATAAGTCCGAAAACTTTCGTTTTATTTCCAAGCCCTTCGAAATCCTGTTCGACAAGTTTTTTAAAAACTTTATGGGGAATATAGGTTTTTTGAAAAACCTCTTCGGGATCGAGGCGATTTAGCTTTTCCACATCACTCATCTCTCATCCTGTCGATAAAAATTGCTGCAGCAGCCGCTACATTCAAAGAGTCAAAATCTCTCTTCATTTCTATTTTTAGAATTTCATTACACTTTTGCACCGCTTTTTTCGGAACACCCTCTCCCTCGCTCCCTAGCAGAATTGCTCTTTTGCCGTGAAATCTCTTTGTTCGTACATCCTCACCTTGCATATCAGCTGCATAGACCAAAAAGTTTCTATCCTGAAGCTCTTTGATCGCATCATAAAGATTGAATTGCAAAGCGATGGGCAAATCGAGAGCCGCACCGCTGCTTCTTCGAATCACCCCTTCCATCTTCAAATCTTTCAACCCGCTGATCACCAATCCGTCAACTCCCAATGCATAGGCGCTTCTCACAATGGAACCTATATTTCCTATATCAGTAACATTGTATAAAAGAACAAGAAAATCAAAATTTTTTACAACCTCAAAAGGGGTGAAAACGTAATCCTCGATTTCCAGTAAAAAACCTTGATGATTGCCCCCTTTCGCAAGGGCCTGTGCTTTTTTGTTATCAATCCGCTCTATCTTCACACCCAATCGTTGAAGCTTGTTCCAAACCCCAGCGTCTACGTTTTTATTCAATAATATTCTTTGAATAATATGTGAGTGGTGATCGATAATGTAATGAAATATCTGTTTGCCATAGACTATCATATGATGATTGTAACTATTTCTTACTTAAGAATTATTAAGGATGGAGTACCACTCTTTGATGCTTTTATCACTTATTTTTGATAAGAGTTTCGCCTTCTCTTTTTTTGGTAATGGCAGTACCATAATATCTTCTATATCCAACGATAAAGTAGAATCTTTTTGTTGAGAACCTTGTATCACAACGACCCATTCTCCTTTAATGGTCTCTTTGGAAAGCTTTTCGCTTAATTCTTTCGCACTTCCTTTAAAGAATGTTTCATATTTTTTTGTCAATTCTTTAGCCAAGAAAAGCTCTCTATCAGGATCTGCGGAAGCAATTTGTTCTAAAAGTTTTACAAGTCTGTGGGGGGATTCGTAAAGAACGGAGTTATTTGGGGATGCTAGCAGTTGTCGTATTTTTTCTTCTCTCGCTTTTCCCTTATGAGGTAAAAACGCAAAAAAACAGAACTCCTTTTCTTCAAATCCACTGGCTACATAAGCGGTTACAAAAGCGGTGGGACCTGGCAAAACCTCGTAATCTATCCCGTACTCTTGCGCATATCGTACAAGGGCAGTACCAGGGTCACTGATTCCAGGCATACCCGCATCACTGACATAAGCCACATTTTGATCAAAAAAGTTCGGGTCTATTTTTTGCAAAAACAGATATTGATTGTGTTCATGAAAAGAGATAAGTTTTGCTTGAAATGTTTCACTAAAACGATCGGATAAAAGCGTCAGGAGTTTTTTAGTAACTCTTGTGTCTTCACATAATATGATGTTGGCTTGCTTGAGGGCTCGAAGAGCCCGAAAGGTGATATCTTCAATGTTACCTATGGGGGTAGGAACGAGCGTCAGCACTACTTGAGGTTATATTTTTTCTTAAACTTGTCTACTCGTCCGGTCGTATCTACGATTTTTTCACTTCCGGTAAAGAATGGATGACACTTGTTGCAGATGTCTATTTTTAGCTGCGGTTTATTGGACATAACTACAAAATGGTTCCCACACGCACATGTCACTTCACACTCAACGTATTCTGGATGGATATCTTTTCTCATTGCTCTGCCTTTTTATGTAATGAATCGATTGCTCTTTTAGGAGCGAAATGTTACCCTAACTTTTTTTGATTTTTAATTAATCTAAGTAATTAATTCACAGCAAGGCTTTCGCCTCGCTGCTACATAGGGGGAGGGGAGTTAAGATTATACCATAGTCTTAGCTTTATATTTGATTAAACAACTTGTTTTAAGGTTATAAAAGGCAATATTGATTTAAGGATACATTATATATAATTTCAAAATCCAAGCAAAAATGAAGGAGAACAGATGAGAAGAGGCGGATTTACACTGATCGAATTGATCTTTGTTATTGTCATTATAGGTATATTGGCGGCAGTTGCTATTCCTAAATATAAAAATTTGAAGCAAAATGCAATCGTATCAAATGTTATTCAAGCATATTATGATTTGAAAGGTTCTGGTGGCGCATCTTCCTATTTGAATGCAACTGAACTCAATGGAAACGATAAGGCAGACTTAAATATTTCTGATTTTTATAAATTCCAAGGTGCGGATTGGACTGTTAACGGAGACACTGCTACATATAGAAGTGGGAAAAGTGATTTCAATGCAACTTTTACCTATAATAACGATGGGACAGTGACAGTAAAATTATATTGTGATACGACAAAAACAGCAGGACAAGCTGCAGAAAATGCGCTCCTAGCAAAAGGATTAGATTGTAGTCCTTCAGGAACAACTTATACTATTGATCTTGAAACACAAGATTAATGCGTAAATCTTTCACCCTCATTGAACTTATCTTCGTTATCGTCATCATTGGCATCCTCGCCTCTGTGGCGATACCAAAATTCAAAGGTCTTACCGCAAATTCAAAAATAGCCAGCGAACTGGCCACTGCTTCCACGATACAAAGTGCCATTGAGGATGTTCACGATGAATGGGTGACAAACGAGGGAAGCTTTACATGGGGAAACGGAAGAAGCTCCAGTGAGCTTACCTCGACTGGATACCCGATAAAACTTGGAGACTGTCCACCTGCATTCAACTGGATTTTGAAAAACTCATCTGTAGTCGATAACAAATGGACATGCCAGGACAATGGCGGTGGGATATTCACCTACCGAGGTCCAGCATCCCAAAGTAACAGTGGTGTTGCAGAAAATGGGGCCGGAAAGCCAGATAGCAACGACTGCTGGGAGTATAACGCAACTGCTGGAACATTCAACCTAAAAGAGAACTGCAGCTAAATATCTTCCATCTTCTTCATAATCCAAAGCCCAACTCCCAAAATAATCATACTTATAATCGCTATGACGATACTACCACTTTCAACTTGCATTATCCAGCCACCTCAGTCAAATTCCACATCGGTAAGAATATACCAAGAGCCAACGTCAAAACGAAACCTGCAATCGCCGCTATTAAAATCGGTTCAATGAGAACGGCAATGTTATCGACAATATAATCAAATCTATCTTTATATATTTTATTTATTTTTCGAAGCATCTTCCCGAGTCCACCACCAATTTCACCAGCTTTGATCATCTCTACAACCATATTTTCAAAAATTCCGGATTCCGCGAAACCTTGATAGAGGCTTCGCCCCTCCTCTATCGCTATAGCTATTCTTCGCATTCTCTCTTGCAAAAACCTGTTCTCTACAATTTGGAGAGCTATATCCATAGCCTCTATCATAGGAATTCCCGCATCATGCAATACTTTGAAAATATAGATAAATCTACTCACCATCGCATAGAGCGTCGCTTTACCGATAATCATGATTTTTAAAAGCATCCTATCCATAAAGAGCTGGGCTTTATAACTTTTTTTATAAAGAACGCTCAAAACGATAGAAATTGCTACGGCACCAGCTAAAATGTATGGACCGAAGTTGATCAAAGAGTGCTCGAGCCAAAGAAGAAATCTGGTCGGCAGAGGCAGCTGCATTCCAGATTCTTTGAAAAACTCCTCAAACTGAGGAATTACGAGAATCGTCACAATAGCAAAAGCTATCGACATGGCCACAATGATAAAGATAGGATATCGTGTCGCTTTTCGAAATTTTCTTCTATTGTCTAAAATCTCTTGATATATTTGTGAAAGATGTGCTATCTGCTCAGCAAGCGTCCCCGTCTCTTCTCCAAGGCGAAACAAAGAGAGAGATAGTGTGCCAAGCTGCCTTTTAAAACGCTCCACAGAAGCATACAGACTCATCCCACTTTCGATATCTTCAAGAATTTGGGTAAAAATGGCTTTGAGCATCGGATCTTTTTCATTTTTGACGGTCTCTTCTAAAGAAAAATTGAGCGGTAAACCGGCATCAAGCATAATGGCCAACTGATCAAGCAGTGCGATATATCTTTCCAAATTGACCGGTCTATTTTTGATAGGACTTTGATGTTGCTCTATCCATTTTTTTAGTTTCATTAAAGGTGATTCTGGGATCTCCCTGATCTCCAGCATCACACCCTTTTGCATCTGCATGAATTTTTCAATCGCTTCGATACGATTTTCGGCTTCTATGACGATAGAGTCTTTTTTGTTGCCGATTTTATATCTGATTTTGAAGTATTTCACCTATTTTCCTTCGCAACGCGTAATACTTCTTCAATCGTAGTGATGCCTTGTAAGGCTTTTTTTATACCATCTTGCACCATCGGTTCAAAATCTGTCTGTTCCATAGCATAATGGAGTATCTCAAATTTCGTAGCACCCTCACTGATAAGTCTGGCAATCTCATCATCCACAACCAAAATCTCCGCTATCATGGTTCTGCCGAAATATCCTGTAAAATCACATTTTGCGCACCCTTTCCCATGATAGAAATGCACCTCTTTGTCCTTTGGCAGATACTGTTCTATCTTTTTGAGGAGTGAAAGAGGAGGTTTGTATTCGGCCTTGCAGTATGGACATATTTTTCGAACCAATCGTTGCGCAACGATACCGATAAGCGCATCGGCGATCATATAGGGTTTCAATCCCATTTGAACCAGCCTAGGAATTGCTCCTGGAGCATCGTTTGTGTGCAGGGTTGCAAAAACAAGGTGCCCGGTCAACGCTGCCTGTGCCGAGGCATTGAGCGTTTCAAAGTCCCTGATCTCACCGATGAGCATCACATCCGGATCTTGCCTTAAAAAGGATTTGACTGCTACGGCAAACGTGAGGCCAGCTTTTTCATTGACCTGAACCTGCTGTACGAGAGGAAGCCTGTACTCTACCGGATCTTCCACTGTCATGATTTTGTTATGGATGCTTTTAATTTCATTCAAAGCTGCATACAATGTTGTCGTTTTCCCGCTTCCTGTCGGTCCGGTGATGAGAACAATTCCATACGGTTCATGTATAACATCAAGAAATTTATCCAGGTTTTTGGGTGAAAATCCCAGCTCTTCAAGCTTCAATAAAACCTTTTCTCTATCTAAAATCCTCATCACAAGGGATTCGCCATAGATCGTAGGAGTTGATGAAAGTCTGAAATCAAAAGGTTTGCCACCTACCGTCAATGAAAAACGACCATCTTGCGGCTTTCTTCGTTCACTGATATCCATACCTCCTAAGAGTTTGATTCTGGTATCCAAAGCATTATATATCTCCAAATCAAAAACAAAAGTCTCATACAGCACACCATCGACACGCACCCTGACACTCGATCTTTTCTCATCCGGTTCGATATGGATATCACTGGCTCTTCGATGAATAGAATCTTCTATGATAAGATAAATGAGTCTTTCTACTGCGCTCTCTTCTCCCGCTTTTTTTACTCCTTCTGACTTGAGCTCCTTTTTGACCTCTTCTACGATCTCTTTTGTCTTTTCTAAAATTTCGAGCCTGTGAAAAATTGCCTCAATGTCATCTTCAAAGGCTAAATAGAGCTTGATTGGCTTCATGGCAATCGTACGCTCTAACAGCTCCAAGGCTTCGTAATTGAGCGGATCGGATGTTGCAACGTATAGATAGTCGTCATCCTCTTTAAAAGGAATCGCTTTCGCTGCTTTCAATGTATTGAGAGGATAACGAGAGAGTTTTTCAAAATCGATTTTCTCCCCGTAAAGATCCACAAATTCCAAATGGAGCTGCTTCGATAAAGCTTTGAGAAGATCTTTTTGCGTGACATATCCCTCCTCTAAGAGTATCTGTCCGAGCTTTTTGGTATAGCCATACTCTTTTTGCAGTTTCAGTGCTTGTTCGAGCTGCTCCTCGGTAATAAGTCCCTCTTTGACAAGAAGATCTCCCAGACGGATCTTTTGCTGTATCATGACCACTCTTTCAAAAGATTTCTGATTTTGGGTGAATCTTGAAATTTGAGAAAAAAGCGTAAAATATCTTTAGCTTTTTCTTTCTCTCCCTTTGCATAGAGAGCTTTTGCATAAATGATCCAGGCATCATCTTTATATCGATCAAGTTTATTGGCTCTTTTGGCCCAAAAGATCGCTTTGTCATACTGCTTTTGCTTATAAAATGCTTGTGCAATCTCCAAAGCCAATGCATAGGTCGGTCTTGATTGATAGGTTGTAATGAGTTCTTTTAATGTCATGGGTTTGGTTTGAAGCACTTCTTTTTCATTTTTAGCATATCGATTTTCTATAATGTTTGGCTTCTTTGTAGCCACCTTCTTTTTTGATGCTTCCTTTGAAGGAGGTGGAGGCTGTTTCTTTGCCAAAGAGCAGTCACCATGAACGATAACAGCATCTATACCTTTGTTTTTGGCATACTTCAACCAAGGAAGCAACTCCTCTTTTGTAGGTGCTATATTGCAATGAAGCTTCAATATAGGCCTCGGTTTGATATCAAGTTGAATAATTTTACAATGAAGTCCTTCAGCCTCATGCATTTTTTTTAGTTTTTTTACACGATTGATTGCAAATTGTGATTTACCATAGCCAAAATAGGTTTGCAATGCGTAACAATATTTCTCCTGCTTCTTTACTTTTTTAGATTTTTTAGGTTTGAAACTTGTCACCCTTTTTATATTCTTCTGTTCTTTGTACATTGTCTCATGATACAAATACCACACTCCTCCACCAACCAAAAAGAGAGACAAAACAACTATAATAAACCGCTTTAAATGATACATACGGCACTTTTTTTCAAGCTCTTCCAAACTATACACGAATCAATCCTCCATCGATCGCAGCCATGGTAACGAGGCAGCCATTTGGTCTTGTATGTGCACTTCTCCCCTTTTTTTGTGCCTCATCCATCAATAAAAAGAGTTTATTGAGCAGCTTTTTACTCTCTCTGAAGTTGCCTTTACAAAGTCTATGGATTCTTTTGACATACTTTTTTTTAAAATCCCGGGCGACACTCTCTTCTTGTGCAAGCTGAAGCTCTCGTTGTATGAAATCAAACAACTCTTCAAGTGTCAAACCTCCCATTTCTAACACTTTGTGGGGCCTGGAAGTAAACTGTGGCTCTTTGAGAATCATTTCTGATTCATGCCTGTGCATTGCAAGCAAAAACCAAAACGCCTTGCTGTCGGCAAGAATTCTAATGAGCTCTATCATGGGCTTGCTCAGAAGCTGTGCTTCATCGATAGCGATGAAGAGATTGGACTCTTTATAGATAGATGTCGCTTGCTGAATCATCGATTCCAAAGAAAAATCGTGAACCTTTTGGCCACTTCTTGTGATAAGTGTTTTGATAAAATCCACAGGTTCAAAAAAAGGTGTATCGAATTTGATGGTTTCATACCCTTGCAAAAGTGTTGGAAGTCTATTTAAAAAGACCGATTTGCCACTTCCCGGCTCTCCGATCAAAAAGAGAATCTGCTTGGTCTCTTCATCGACGATTTTCAAAAGGTCGTTTTGAATTTTCGCTATGGCCGAGGTTTCAAAAAAGTCGATTCCATCTACCCTATCTTCAAATTTTTGTGCGATTTTTTTGAAGCGTGACACTACCGATCTCCAAAAATTTTTGTTTCATCGATCGTCGGAAAATTTTCCTCTTTCACAATTTTTGGAATGATAAGTACAAAGAGTTCGCTTTTTTTGACACTATTGTTTTTGCTTTTAAATGCATACCCGATAATCGGAATATCTCCCAATACTGGCACTTTATTGAACTGTTTCGAGTAATTTTTGCTAATCAGTCCCCCTATGAGAATCTTTTGTCCATCTTTTACTTTTACGATAGAGGTAACCTGTTTGAGCCTGATATCTGGTGGCAACGTTCTATTTGTTTCATACCCTATATTCTCATTTTTCAATGCACTTGTTACCGGATTGATTTTCATGATGATATCACTATTTTCGGTAATTTCCGGTATCACATACAACGAGATTCCAACAAAAGTCTGGCCGATAGAGTAGGTCTGGTTTGCTACCGCATTGCCACCTGTAATAACGACACCGTTCTCGTAACGATATGAGAGCTGATCTCCTACATTGATGATAGCCGGCTGATTGTTGAGTGTCATCACTTTCGGATTGGAAAGAATTTTGACTTTGCCATATTTTTTCAAAAAGTCAAGTAAGCCCTGCATGGAAAAGTTATACCCGATAAAATAGTCCGGTGTGCCAAAATTGTTCAATTTCGTGGAACCTGAGCGGCTCTGCTGAGCAGATCGGCTTCCCGTCACATCCAGTGAAAACTTGCTCCAGTCGATACCGACAGTTTGATCATCGTTATATTGCACCTCTATGATTTTTGCCTCTATCATCACCTGTTTATGCATCCGATCTTGCAATTTTTGTAAAAAACGCTCGACTTTGTCCAACTCCTCTTTCGTTCCTGTCACGGTTACGATAGATGCGTCTTTATTCAAAAAGACATCGGAGTGAGGATCGTGCAAAAATGTCTGCAACTGCTGCTTCAAACTGTCCCAAAACTTGAACTCTGAAGTTGTGATGATGGAGGTATAATCGGAGGACTGCCCTCCCTGTGTAGCCCCAAAACTTCCATATGATCCACTCGTTCCATATGCACCGTATCTGCTTGAGCTGCCATATCCCGTCCCATATCCTCCTGTCGTCGTTCCTGTTCCAGAAACATTGCCAAGCGTCACCGATTTTCTGCTTTCCGTTTTCATGGAAGCAAGATTGATATAGTCGATATTAAAACTTTTCGTTTGACGATAAGCTATTTTTATCAGGTTTTTATTTGGTTCATAGGTATAAAAAAGGTTGTTTTGGCCAAGTAGCAAATCCAAAAGTTCACTCAATGTATAGTTTTTAACATTTATAAAATCGAGCCGTTTATATATCTTCTTTTTTGCTTCTTTATCTTGAAAGAGAATACTTATATCGCACTCCAGTGACAAGTCGCGCAAAACATCTTGAATCGTCACGCTGTTACCATAGGCTTTGAGATTAAAAAGTCTATTGTCACAATTATTTGCAAATAAAAAAGCACTAAAAAGCAACATCATCCATATTTTTTTCATTGTCGCTCCATTTTCAATATATCTTTTTTTCTAAAGGACACGACTTTTCGTCGTTTGCCCTTTTTCAAAACGACATAATTTTTACCAATAAATATGAGTTTATATCCCGCAATCTCTCCGCCAATTGGAATCAAACGGCCATTTATGAAAGCTTTGTCATTCAGTATCGCTTGTAAAGAGAAAGCGATTTTTCTTTTGGTTGGAATGATCTTTTTTGTTTGAGCATGCTTGATGATGACGGACGCTTTTTGGAAGGGATCATACGCAACGGGAAGGTCCAACGCAAAGATGTAAGAAATGGCTGCAACAGCCAAAAAAATCTTTTTCATAACCGATCTCCAAAAAACTGCAACGTTGCATGAAATTTGGGATACCCCTCAGCCAGTTCTATATGCAACGTATTGATCCTAAAAAGCAACCTGTTGGACTCTGCATATCTCAAAAGCTTGACGATATCCAAAAATCTTCCACTTCCAGTCAGCTCCATCTCTTGAACGATATAGAGTCCTGCGACAAATTTCTTCTTGATAGGATTGAAATCGATCTTTTGAAGATCGACTCCATATATGACACTTTTGGAAAGAAAATCTGTCAAAAAAGCATAAAAGTTTTTTGGCATCATCAACTGGTAACGCTTCTGTTGCAACTGCTGCATGAGTTTATACCGCTTTGTTTTCAGTTTTTCGATATCAAGGTTGAGCTTAGCAATCTCTTTTTGCTCCCGTTTTATTTTTTGAATGATGCTGGTTTTAGAAAGTTTATGAGCCTTTTGGATAAGGTTTTGCAGTTTTTGCGATTTGCTTTGCAGCTCTTGTTCAAGTGGATCATAGAAAAAAAAGTAGAACAAAAGAAGGGCCAACACAAGAATTGCGATATAGATCATCGTTAAAGTTTTACCATCCAACGATTCAAAAAGCTCTTCAAATCTGTCAAAAACCTCTCTCATTTCCTCACCTTTACAAGACTCTCATAAAAAGCCTTGTCCCTTACAATCTCTTTTGTGGAAATATCGGAGTACCCTTTTTCCAAAAGATATCTGATAAATGCACCTATCTTTTCTCTTCGTTCATATCGGGACACAAGATCGACATTGATGCTAGACGTTCCGTTTTGATCAATCGATTTTGTTGTCAGTTTATACCGATAGAGCGCCTCGATGATGTCATTCATCATCTCTTGACGCTTCTTTTTCCCCTCTTCGATCATCGGTATCGCTGAAAGAGTGAGTTCTGCAAGCTCATTTTCATGGAGAATCTCTTTTTTCTGCTTCAAGACTTGCTTTTTCTGATCCCGAAGCCGTTTGAGTTTTTCCATCAATCTTTTATTTTTTTTGCGAAGCTGTGAAATTTCATGCTCTTTTTGTGCGATGAGCTCATCAAAATGGTGTACTTGTCGATACAAAAAGAGTGTGCCCACACCAAAAAAAATGATTACTGTAGCCGCAAAAACCAAAAATTGAAAAGAGCGATAACGATATATCGGTTTTTTTCTCTCGAAAATGGTGAAATTGAGTTTTTGATCGATTTTCTCATAATTTGCGATATATTCGATGGCTAAAGCAATGGCACTCTCTTTTGGGGACAGATCACGGTACTTTAGAGGCTGCAGGACCACTTCTCCTGTCATTCCTGCTGCCAACATAATGGCTTCCAGTCCCTCGATCCCTCCGCCATCGAAATCGAGAAATATGGTATCGATCTGCTCGATTCCAAAATAGGATCGCTTATAGTTGATAGCATAAACAATCTTTTCTGCATTTTTGTAAAAACGCTCCTGCAATACATCGAAGATATTCATCTCGTGGAGGGTATAGTTTTCCTGTCTCAACCCTTTTTCACTTAAAAGTGCTTTCAACTTAGCAACTTCGATACCGCATTGACTGGCAAGTTCAGCCAAAGACTCGATGCTTCTGTATGCTATATACTCTCCGTCTTTATAGAGAGCCGCATACGCCTCCTCTTCGCCTATATGCAAAAAAAGATGATTTTTCGCTGGATTTGAGCCTTGAGCGTATAAAGATTTATAGATTAAAAATCTGGGGAAGAGAATATCTATAAATCCGATCTTTTTGGCAATCTGTCCAAACTGCTCCTCTATCACTTCCTGCGGCAGCGCATACGCTTCTATGAGATAGACGTTCTCTTGCTGTATGGGAAAGGCAAGATAATCTATGACATAGCTTTTATTTGGATCGAGTCCCCCCTCTTGATACATTTTTAGTTCAACTTGAATATCGAGCTGCTCTTGTTGTAACGAAAGGGGCAGTTTTGTAGTAAATGTGATCAGTTGTTTGGAATTGATGAAGGCACCGATACGAAGATTTTTATAAGCTTTTAGTTTGAGTGCCTCAAATTTGCCGTCAAAGGTATAAAGCTTTCCTTGTTCAATTAACGCTGCCTGCACCATTCCCCTACTTTTTTATCACTACATATCCCGTTTTCGGAAATATCGTGATATTGGCTTCTTTTTGGTTATATTGTAGCGTAACTAAAGTTTTTTTATTATTTAAAATTGAAGAAAATGATGTATTTTTATCATTTAGGTGGGGCCTGCCGTAACTGTCAAAGCAAAGAAGAATACTTTGGGAGGGATCGTTGACCGTGATCCTACTTTTAAAGGTATAGTGCTCTTTTTGCGCCAAAGATCCAAGTGCAGATTCACTCAACTCAATGCATCCGATATCTGCTTGGATTCCATTTACAGCAAATCGTTTATCATAATTGACACCCTGATATTTGGCCTTGAGAATTTCAGCGTAGATAAAATTCGCATCATTATCGAGATACTTTGGCTTAAAGGCATAAAAACCTATTCCTATCAAAACACCTATTATAATCAATACAAAAATCAGCTCTATGAGTGTGACAGCTTTCCTCATGGTCTTTGCAGCACCCTTCTTGTTATTCGAACCGGAGTGGCCACCCGAGCGCCCTCTTTCGTTGTGACTGTGACATCTAGCATAACATACCCGTGACTGTCGGGAGTCTGGATAGAGACGATTGTACCGCTTGGGCAAGAAATCGTTTTACCTTGATTGTCTTTACCTTGGTACAAATAGTAATGCACGATATCCACATCGGCATGGAACCGTCCGTCAGCGGAGTCATACTGCAAGGTTTCCAAACACCCTGCACTTCTATCATACCCCTCTATCTTCATGATAGAATATTCAACAACACTATCCAAAAAAAGCTGTGCTTGCTCTCTTATGTAGCTATCGGCGGTATGTTTTGCCGAAATTCTTGCATATTGAAGCGTCACAACCCCTAATCCAGAGAGCAGTAACAACATGAAAATAGCCATAAGAAGATTGAAGCCCCGTCTCAAAAAACAACCTTTTGCTTACTGAAATGAACCGATCCCAAACCTCGTATGGTTCTGTTGACATCGAGTTTCAAGCGTACGGTATAATCCTGTTCCGCGGCAAAAAATCCCTGTACATACCTCATCAATACGGCAGCTTTCCCAGACTGTCCTGTGCCGTTTGGATCGGCACAGAAGGTCTGCCCTTGCCACGGATAGTAATCGTAAAAAAGAAGCAGTGTATTCTCATCTATATGCAACCCATCCAAGCAAGATGCACTCTTATCTATATCGGCTCCTCTTGCAATGGCGTGTGCACCTATAGTCAAAAAATACTTTTCATAAACAAAGTTTGGTAACCGGGCGTCACTCAAAGCGATAGCTGAACTGTTGGAATCGCTCAAACTGATATCATAGGCGACCAAACTCCCTCCGCCATGCCATCCAAAAGCGTTTTGAAAATCGGAAATATCGCTCGTTGCCCGATCGAAACTTCCTGCAAAGATGAGATTGTATGAAGCATAGTACATGTTTGAAGGCTCAAAACCGTAACTGACCACATAGTTATTGGTGTCGATACTGGGTATCATGTCACAAAACCCGCTAAAATGTCCGTCCATATAGTCATCCATCGCACGGACATACCACTCAAGGATTTTATAGTTGTCTGAATCGATACTGTTTAACGGTTTGTAGTCTCCGCTTACAGGGTCGTAACCGATCGTGGTAGCAGGAATCCTGTCAGCTAAAAGATTGCTGATTTGATCAAGTACTATCTGACTCTCCAAAGAGAGTTTCGTTGTCTCTTTTGCTTTGAAACTTTTTTGAACGATTTTGGACAGGGCTTTGAAAGTCGCCACAGAAAGAAGGGAAACGATTACCAGTACCACGATAATCTCGAGCAATGTAAACGATCTTTTCATTATCGTCTCCATGGCAATCGTCTGATACGAGTTTGACCGATATTTTCGGAAAAGTACCATATTTGAGCGAGCGTTTTGCCTGCAAAAGCACTTCTTTTCGTCAAAGGAGATACAGCAATGGTGATATATTTTGTGTTGGTCGAACTAGTGGCACTATTGGTAGTGAAATCAGAACCACTTAATGAAAGATCATTGATATACGATATCGAAATGTTGAGTTCATACTGTCTTGTTGCATTAAAGTTTTGCACCGTTACAGGAGAGAGCGAAACAAAATCATCCACATCATCAGGAACACTTTTATCATTGGCTTCCATGCCAAGTGCAGATGTGGCGTTTTGGTGATGCTTGCAGTTACGACTTCCTACAAATCCTCCTTTGCGATAGATAGGAGCGCCGCCAAAAGAGGTGGAGCACTCATAATCGCTGCTCCCTTGATCTGAAAACAAATAATCATCAAACAGTGTATTTCTCTCATCCCATGGAAGAGTTTTTACAAGTCCCATCAGTGCAACTGCTTGATAGAGCGCCTCCTCTTTCAAAGCGTGGATAGAGGTCTTGGCGCTTACCTGTAAGATTTTAGGAAAAACGGTAAAAGCGATGGCGATAATCACCATCGAAAAAATGAGCTCCAAAAGAGTCAAAGCCTTTCTCACCGGTAAACCTTCACGCCTCTTTTGGAAGAGGTTACATTTTGGTCAAAATCGACTCCACTTACCGATCCACTCTTTACACCTTTGGTCTGCGTAGGTGGAATGTAGTTGTACTTGATACATGGATGCTGTGTACAATCTGAACCGATGTCATAGCTATACGAAGCTCCTCCGTAACTGAACCAGAGCCATGAGGGGATATCAAGATGAATGTAGCGCGTCTGTTTGGTTTTGGAGGTATTGTTGATAGTTATAGTAAATATGCCGTTCTCCTGGCTCCAGACGAGTGAAAAAGTGTCGTCGATATCACCTGTTTGCAGTGTAGTTGAAGAGGAAACATTGCCTTCTTGTATATCCCCGTCACTCTGGCTGTGCAGAGCATTGACATACCAGTGCATGAGTGTCTGGTTCGTATCGAATCTCGTATCGGAGCTGTCATAGACCAAAACCTGGGCAGTCGTGTTGTCTTCACTGTCTGAAGTCGCAAGATCTTCCGTTCGAAAACGTGCATAGTAAAAATAGGCCGATCCATTGATGTCGCTACTGCTTCCTTCTACCCCATCCGTATCGACAACACTGGTACTTGTGATATTCAGTTCAAAGGGATCGACCGGTTTTAAGCTGTTTCTATCGAAGTTACAATAGATGGTAATATCTGCACTTCCATTTTGATCGGTGGTAAAGTTGGAAGCCGGATAGTTTTGGATGGCAATCACACCATTCTTATCGATCCATGTGACAGAACTGTTTTGTTCATTGGCATCTTCGTACAGATAGAGCAGTGAATTGAGGTTGTTTGAAGATACGGAGGTATGAGATACATTGATATCGATATCTTTTGCATAGCAGTCGACATTGTAGTTTGTTGTAGTATCTCCAAGAGCATTTCTGGCGGTAATCACCAAAGGCAGATAGGCACTCATATTGAGATCTTTGGAAAGATAGGTAAATGTGTGGTCTTGAAAATTGTGCAGCGATCCGTTGATATCAAAGTGATCAGGATTGAAAGAAAGTGTCATTGATACAGGAGTGATGAGCCTTTGAAACAATGGCGTATCATCGCTATCGATACTTGCAAATTCAGTGCCATCCACCTCTTGCACAGTTACATTGATTTCACCTACTTCACTGTATCGTACTGTCATATTCGCTTCGCCGTTTTGGAACTGATCACCCGATACTATCTCCAAACTGCCCGTTTTACACCCCGTCTTCGTCTCGTTATATTCGATATCTACGCTTGCTCCTCGTACATGGAGCGTCTCGTTGTAGTCGATCACTTTTTGGTTGCTTGCATCCAAAGCATCGACAAGAATCGCAGTATCTTTTCCAGCTATCATTGAAGCTGAAGCAGTGATGGAAAAATGGTCCGGACGGACAGCAAAATTGTCAGTGGAATTGGACTCGTTCACATCGTTTGATGTGGAGTTGATGTATTTTCCCTCGATATGAACCAAAACACATTTTTTTGCTCGATCTACCTGCATGGACCCTACCAAGAGACAACCGTTTTGCGTAATACCGCAATCGGTACATACAGGAACTTCAGTATAAGAGCCGATGCATGTACCATTGCTGATACTGTCAAATAGATAGAGCGAAACTTTCGTAATATTTGCTTCAAAGCCGCTAGATCCATCCTCTGCTTTCGCTAAGACTGTGAGGTTGAAATCATCGTTGACAATTTTTGTGGTGATATTGTCATCCCAGTGAGCCTCGGCACTGCAGCTTCCCGTAACCATATCGACTGCATTGAATAGACCGGATCGAATGACAGGACCTCCACATACAGGACAGACCCTCGGAGAACCATCGTAGTTTTTGCCACTGCTTTCATTGTTATAAATAGTTTGAATTTGACTTTGTGAAAGAACTCTTCCGAAGATTTTGAATTCATCCATATAAGTTCCGATAGTTTCTCTTTCAGTATAATCTGTTGAACTTCCAACAATTGTTAAAGAACCAAATGTTGCTGTGTTTACAGGATATGGCTGAGAGTCTCTATCGATGTATAATGTTGTTTGTCCATCTTCAACTTTCATTGCAAAAAAATGCCACCCATCACTTAGTTCTGGAATATCTACACTATAAATATTACCATCATTATCATATACACCAAATCTATAATCTCCACTACTATCTTTAAAAAATAGTCCTATATCTCCTGTTTCTTCTACACTTCCTATAACATAAACTTTATAATAATGTATTCGTCTTCTTCTTGGATCTAGATCAATTTCAAATTGATTGGCTGAACCTTCTAATGGAAACCTCAACCAAAATGTTGCTGTATATGAACTTGGAAGCAAAAAAGAGTTTTTCAAGGATGCATATTTCCCATTAAAATTGGCAACTCGACATATACCCCCACTTGCTGTTGTATTTGATTCTGTATTAGCACCATTTTGGGCAGTGGCATTATACTCATTTCCTAAAGAGCTGTAATTTTTTATTTCATATGTATTTGGATCATTGTCCCAACTACACTCATCAAAATAATAATCTATTTTTACATTGTATAATTCTTGAAAAGAGTAATATGGAACTACCACAATTCCATCAAAAGAAAGATCGTCAAGGCCATTTCCATTAGAAAATTTATTAGATTTTACCTCAACTTTGCCTATACCAGATACATTTTGATCGTATATAACATCAAAATTAAATTTACTTGTATCATTGTCATGGTTGATATAAAAACTTTTAATTAAATTATCATTTCTATCATAAACCTTTAAAGTACTAATATTATCTTCATGCACATCTCTCATATTTGGTATAAAAATTTCAAAGCCTACGAGATTATCTGTAATATTGATATCAAAAGTATAAGATTGATTCTTATCTTTATCTGGATAATATGCAAGTGAATCATTATCTATATCATACCAATCACCACTATCATTTGTATCCCCAGTATGCAATCGATCAAGATAAACCACAGCAGTAGTGTTGACATCGCTATAAAGTTTTATCGCATCAAAAGTAAAATCATCTATATCATCAATTCCTAAATTTGAACAGTCTGTTTCTGAACCTCCATTGTAACAACTTCCCGTAACAGCAATAGTATGAAATCCTTTGGATAAAACTAAAGGCGGATCGATTGATATAGTATCATTTCCATCGCTTCCCGTCGCTACAAGATTACCATCGATATAGAGGCGTAAATTAGTATTAGTAGTTAATCCTATAGCATTTATAAGCTCGAAGCCCTTAATTAAAGTATCTTGTGAGAGATAAAAATAGGAAGGATTATTAAGGTAATAATCATATGTGTGATCAATAATCCATCTCCAACGCCGTAAAATATTTCTTGTTGTTAAAGGTTCTTTATATTGAAAAGTTTCATTATATTCATCTCCAGGATGCAAAGAGCCCTGCAATATGATATCAGCAAAAAGAGACGATGCCAAAAGCAAAAGAAGAATTAAAAATTTTTTCATATCATCACCTTCGAAGCTGTGGCAACTGCTGCCGTTTCACTTCTCAAAACCATCGGCGTATCCAATCCTTTCACTTTCTCAAACAGAGCTCTCTCTTCTTTTGTCACACCACCTTCTGGTCCAATAAGTACTCTTTCTACATTATCGGTACAACTCAGTTTTTCTTCACAAAAATCGACGAGCACAATATCATTATATTTTTTTATAACTTCATCAAGACTTAAAAGTATCTCCAGCTCCATCAAACGGCTTCGCCCACACTGTTGAGATGAATTGATCAAAATCTTTCGTAGCTTTTCTAGTTTTAACTTGAAGTTTTTTTGGCTTCTATCACAATAGACAAAAGTGATTTTACTGACACCTATCTCATTGAGCATTGGAAGCGTCTTTTCGACGGTTTTTGGATCGACGATACACCAGATGAGATGAAAAAAACGCTTTGGCTCAACTTCTTTTTTCTCACTTTTTCTTAGCTCCAAAACAGCTTCTCTTCGGCTCACTTCTACGATCTCATACCAATACAAAGTACCATCTTCCATGTTTCGAATGGCGATCGTCTCACCCTTCCTGTGACGACGGACTTTGAAGATATAGTTATATGTCTCACCTTCGATCTGTAAAGTCTGGACTCCAGCTTTGGGATGGTAGACAAACTGCATCAGATCTCTTTCACCGCTTCAATAAATTTTTTAAAATCATCCAAATTATTTAGAAAACCCGTGAGCTTATCAGTGTTGATTTCACAATATTCATTAATCAAAATATTTCTAAGACCCACCATTCTAACAAGCTTTTCACCCAAAACTCTATCTAAGATTTTATGTGTAATCAATGTTTCAATACATTCTCTATAATTTTTTGGCTGACCCAAATTGAACTTTGATACAACTTTGCAGGAGATATCGATAACTATTTGTATCGATTCAAACAGTCCATAGCGTATTTCCCACTCTTTTCTTATATCCAAAATATCGAGCTCTTCTTTTATTTCATAAAGAATTTTTATATTTTCTTCCAATCTTGTAAGTTTTTGCCAAATCTCCATTTTTTACCCTTTGTTCAAACGCCACTTTTTGCATCGCAAAAAGTGGCTCATGATCGAAATACCAAAGATAGGAATTTGCTTTGAAGTCTACGTATTTGTTTTCATCTTTTACACAAAGAGTTTCATGATTTTGAACAATATTGAAGCTTAAAAGCGGATTTTTTTTATACAGATCATTCAAAACAACGAGATCCACCCTTTTCCCGGTTATCTCTTCCAAATCAAGCACCATTTCACCAATATCCAAAATATCAGGCTCTTTTAAAAAATAGGCACCTATATCCACATCACTCAGATGGTGCGCCTTATTTTTGGCAAAAGAACCAAAAAGAAGGGCAAAATCGATCTCTTTTTGGCAAAAATAGTTTTTGAGCTTCTCTTTCATCGCAAAACAATCGCCAAAACGAAAACGATAATCTCAGCCAGCACTTCGGCACCCATCACCTTTTTTGCCCAAGTTTTATACGCATTTTGAAGCTCTGTTTCGTCACTTCTGATGGGACGAAGCTTTTTATACAGAAGTATCTGATGCACCAAAATACCTACCGAAACAAATATCATCAAAATGATCTCAAGATTCCAGACTGAAAACTTCAAAACAGTCAGCATCAAAAGACCTGTAAAGACAACCATGGCAAAAAGGACGGTTTGTACAAGATAGAGTTTCTTGACACCTCTTACAAAGCTTACGAAATCCTCCACTTTTACAATCCAAAAAAAAGCAATTTGTGCTACAATGAGCAAAAAAACTGTCGTCATGTGCAGATGTTTTGACATAGTAAAGAGCTGGTCCAAATGGGCCTCCTTTTTTACGACCATTATAGCAAAAGGAAGATTATGGCTATCTCTATCGCTGAAGCTTTGAAGATTATCGATTCTTTGCCAATGAGTACGAAACAAGAACTGCTATGTATCGAAGAAGCTGTAGGACGAGTATGTGCAGAGGATATTCATGCATCACTCAATTTGCCCTTGTTTGATAACTCTGCCATGGATGGGTTTGCCGTGAAAATGGCGGATGCCGGCAAGCAGGTCAAGTTAGTAGGAACGATTTTAGCCGGTGAGGACAAATCATTTACCCTCCATGAAGGGGAATGTATCAAAATTATGACCGGAGCCAAGATCCCAGAAGGGACTGAAGCGATCGTTCCAATGGAAGATGTCACTTTCGAAGGCGACACGATCCATCTTCCTAAAAAGATCAAGCTCCACAACCATATAAGAAGAGCTGGTGAAGACATAACAGAAAAGGAAAAACTCATCCAAAAGGGTGAGCTCCTGACAGCGTATAAAATCGGTCTTCTTGTCAGCCAGGGAATATCGCATATCCGCGTAAACAGACCCGTACAAGTTGCCACGTTTGCTACTGGACATGAACTGAAAATGGCCTACGAAACCCTTCAGGAAGGTCAGATCTACAACTCCAACACACCCTCTTTGTATGCAAGGTGCCAAGAGCTTGGATGTACAGTAAGTTTTTTAGGAAAAGTGGAAGACTCCATCGAAGCAATCGTTCAGGCTGTCAAAAACGGACTGCATGCAGATCTCATCATCACAAGCGGCGGTGTGAGCGTTGGAGAAGCGGACTTCACCAAAGAGGCTTTCAAACAGCTTGGCATGGAGATACTTTTCAGCAAAATCGACATAAAACCAGGCAAGCCTACCACATTGGGAAAAATCGGAGACACCTATGTGCTCAATCTCCCTGGCAACCCTTTGGCGGCCATTATGAATTTCGAGATATTCGGCCACTTTTTGATCAAAAAGCTGCAGGGCAGGATCGATGCCTATCACAATCCTTTCAGTGTGCCTCTGGCACAAGAGATCAAAAACAAACCGGGACGTGATACGGTTATCCCAGGTAGATTTGACGGTGAAGCGTTCTATCCATTAGAAAAACGAGGACCCGGCATGGTACGCCCGGCAAGCTTGATGGATGGATTTATCATTCTCGATAAAGAAGTCGAAGTGCTCAAAAAAGGAAGCAAGGTTTTGATGCTTCCACTCTTTTGGCACAGAGGCTCTGACACAATGTCGGATATCATCACTTCATAGAGGCGATATACTCTGCAAGGGCTTCTAGCTCTTTATCGCTGAGTCCTGCTACTTGGGCCTTCATAAGTGGTCCCATGCCGTATTTGTTAAGTGTGCCTGCTTCGTATTCTTTTAGCTTTTTCAGTACTTCATCTTTGCTCATACCAGCAATGATGCCGGATTTTCCAAGAGCTTTTCTTTTTCCATCGGGACCATGACATGAAGCGCATTTGTTGAAAAGCTCTTGAGCCGATGCGCTGGTTTGTGGCGCTTGTTCCTGATGTACCGCTGAAGCCACGTCTCGTTTGACCGGTTCACTCTTTTGCGTTTGTTGTACTGATTCAGCCTTTTTTGTTTCTGCTTTTTGCTCGGTTTGATGAGCAACAGCTTCACTCTTTTGTTCCTCTTTTTTTCCACTGCATCCAACCAACATCAATGAAGCCGCTATCAGTGACAGGACAACCCCTTTTTTCATCTTTTCTCCTTATATTTTTTTGGGATTGACGATCTTTTCTCCTCGAAGGAGTTTATCCCAAATCTGTGGATCGCTCCACTCCTCTTTAACACCATCTGAAAAGATGATGGAGCCAAGATCTATACTTCCCATTTTTTCTGAATAAGCATCTTCTTTGGTACACTTCGCATATCCAGTATCGGTCTCATGGACGATAACACTTTCTAAATGAACATTTTTCTCTTCATTGACCATCTCAGTTTGTCGCAGTACCAAGTCCGTCATCAAAAATATGACTCTTGCATACTGCTCGGCACTTGGACTCACAGGCAGTTCCACCCATCGTCTGCTCCATCGCTTCATATCTTCAAGATACCTTGGATCATCACCACTCCACAGCGTAATCGCATGATCAAACGAATCGATGAGCTCTTTGATCGTCAGCTTTGTCAGGCCAAAATCATACACCATCTGTCCGCGATCCAACGTATCGGAGGCAAATAGTAGCTCAACCTTGTAGGAGTGCCCATGAATCGATTCGCTGCACCTTCTTGAGGTACAGTTGCGAACGATATGAGCGTTTTCAAACTTAAACAGTTTCCGGATGATCATCGTCGCTTTTCCCTGTTCCAAAGTCTCACTTGCAATCTATCGCTATAAATAAATCCATGTATCATACAAAATTCCGCCACCGCTTTATCGTGTTTTTTTAGTTCATCGATTTTATCACCAAGGGGCATACAAAACACCTCTATTTCGGGATACTCTCCCACAATATCTACAATCTCCTCATACGCTCGCATCTGCACACTGCCTCTATCAAGCGTAAACTTAAAAAAACTGTATCCAGTATTGACAGCGATCGCCTCTATCGCTTTTTTATTGACCCTTTTTTCATACTTTTCACCACTGTTGGCCAATTTCACAGCCATGGCAAAGATGACATCTTTGTACGCAGGATATTTTTCAAAATCGATCACGATCGTTGCATTCGTCTCAATCGTTACGATATAGCCTTCCTCGACAAGATACTCTAAAAATCCATAAAAAACCGGATCATTCCAGTAAATAAGCGGTTCACCACCCGTTATTACGATATGGGGTTTAAAATCGAGATACTCTACATGGCTGTGCAAAATCTCGATAAGTTCATCTTTTGTACCTATTTCTTTCCATTTGGACTGGAAAAGCTCTCTGTTGACAGCACGGATCGAATCGCATCCATGAACGATTCGTCCTTGAATAAAATATTCGCCAAAACTTGGGCATTTGAGATTGCATCCGCCAAAACGGAAAAAAACCGAAGGAGTACCTATAAACTTACCTTCTCCTTGGATGGAGTAAAAATCTTCCACAAGATAGAGCATTATCCCCCCGTCTCATAAAAGGCTCTGTTGGATGCCTCGTTTGCATCTTCGCTCCAGCGATTCTCTTTTGGTTTATTGGCTAAAACCGTTTTTAAAATCTCCACCGCTCTATCAATATCGCCAGCCTGTACCGCCTCTTTGATGCTCATCGCCTCATCAAAGTAAAGACACGGTATCAAATACCCTTCAGCCGTTAGTCGGATTCTGTTACATGTTTCACAAAAGTCGTGTTTGTGAGGATCGATCAAGCCAAAAATGTATCCATCCTCTTTGAGTTTGTACAAAAAGGCAGGACTGCTTCCTTGTCTACCGATCTTTTCTATTTCATATTTTTGTTTGATTTTGTCCAGTATCTCTTTACCGTGCATTCCTACAAGATCACTGTGTGCATGCACATTTTCCATATATTCGATAAATCGAATCTGCATACCTCTATCTTTGCAGTATTCCATCACATCGACAATCTCATCTTCATTAACGCCCTTCAGTGGTACCATATTGATTTTTACTTTCAGTCCGGCTTCCAACGCCGCATCGATGCCTTCTAGCACATTTTTAAGCACATCTTTACTAGCAATTTTGGCTGCAACTTCCGGTTTGAGACTGTCAAGTGAGATATTAAGTCTTTTGAGCCCAGCCTTTTTCAAATCTTGTGCGATATCTTTCAAAAGATATCCGTTGGTCGTCATAGCAAGATCGATGTCTGGTTTGTAATCATAAATCATCTTGATAAATTTATCCAAATCTGCTCTTAATGTGGGCTCTCCACCTGTCAAACGAATTTTGGTAATTCCTTCATCGATTGCAGCTTTTACAAATTTAAAGAGATCTTCGAAATTTAAAAGATTTTCTTTTGGTACCCACGAAAAAGGCTTTTCAGGCATACAGTACTGACATCTGAAGTTGCATCGCTCCGTTAGTGAAATTCGAAGATAATCTACTTTTCGTCCATGTCCGTCAATAAGCATAGTCCCATACTTTGATAGTTTTTTGTAGATTGTATCGTAATTTTCGAAAAAGGAGTTTAAAACAAAGAGTTTGTGGAAGGCCTAAGCCTTCCAGGGAATCAGTGGAGTTCTCTCCAGATTTTTTGTTTCCAAAGATATGCAAGGATAGCAAAAATCACAAAATATCCAAGGATCCAGATACCAAGATGATTTCGTTTCTCTTTTTTGCGATCCCCTACTTTTTCAAGATGCTCGATCACTTTCATAGTAGCTTCCTCGGTCAAACCAACACGAGGCATTGCCGTACCATGAAGGATCTTTTGCGGATCTTCAACAAAATCTCGGATGTACTCATGTCCTCTACTTCGAATATACATAGAGAGATCCGGAGGAGTCGTTCCAAGATATTTTTTCAAGTTCGCTTCATATTTAGCCAATTTCAACTCAAAATCGGCTTTTTCAACTTCATTTTTAAATTTCGGTTTTTCACCGATAACTGTCCAGCCGTCATATTTGAGATTGTGGCATCGTCCACACGCTACTTCAAACGCTCCTTTTGGAGTCTGTGGCTTCGCGATAGATTTGAGATACGCTACGATATCTGCCAAATCCTGATCGCTTCCGAAAAAGTCTGGCATCGGAAACGGTTTATTTTTATATTTGTGATCAAGTTTGAACGCGTGGACCGGATGCTTAATGAATGCTGCCAAAAACTTCTCATCAGTTACAGCGGCGATATTACTAAGATCCGGTGGATTCACACCGTAACTAGCACTTGCGCTCACCGGATCCATTGGAGCTGGAATTCCAGCGGCTTTGATAGAGTGACACCCCGTACATCCATTGTTCATAATAGCTTGAGCACCTTTTTTTGGATCGCCTTTGAGCTTAGGTGCTTTGAGATCCTCATACTTAAATGTTGCAGGTTCGTGATGAGGGTGCATTTTGGAGTGAGCGTACGGCTCGATTCCCCAATATGTAATCCCTACGAGAACAATGATAATCGCTAATATTTTGAGTTCTTTATTCATCACGCACCCCCTCTATTTCGTACCATCACAGGATTTAGGAAAAAGAGTAGATAGAAAATCACAAAGAGTGAAACGATGACAAATCCGTTTCCAAGCGCTTTTGTGTATTCCATATATCCTGCAACATAAAGAGCCAAAGTTACTAAGATTACAAACCATAGAAGTCCTGTTTTTCTCGCTGTCACTGCCGGAAGTGCAGCCCAAAGGGCCAAGAAACCGACTGCCGCAACATAACCGATGTATGCGTTGAACCCTGTTGGAGGAAGTTTTCCCCAAATGGTCAATACAATCATATCGATAACCATAAGCCAGAACCATACTTTAAAGCCGCCTCTTCTTGAAGCCGGTGCAACCTCGTCGTTTTTATCGAACCATGGCAAGAAAAAGAAGATCACGTTTGCAATACCAAAAGCGATAAGACCCATATCCATAGCACTCAATGGTCCAACATTGAAGAAAAATCCTCTTAGAACCTCATAACTCCACAAGAAGTACCACTCTGGATAGATGTGTGGTGGCGTCTTCATCGGGTTTGCCGGATCAAAGTTGATAGGATCCATCGCAAAGTCGTAATGATAGAACACCAAATAGAAGTAAAAAATCATAAAAACGCCAAGTACAAAGAAGTCTTTACTCAAAAAGACCGGCCAAAAAGGAATAACTTTTGACTCTTTTTTAAGTCCCGCTTTATATTTTTCCGCTTCTGCATCGAAATCGATCTCTTCCCCGTCTTGGTTGTTCACATGAGGAATTCGAAGTGTATAGAAGTGAAGACCGATAATCGCCATGATGATAAGAGGCATCAAAAGCACATGCAACATGAAAAATCGAGTGAGTGTAGGATCAGATACGTAGAAGTTCCCCCGAATCCAAACAACCAAGTCATCACCGATAAACGGAATACCACCAAAAAGGTTAGTGATCACCTGTGCCGCCCAGTAACTCATCTGTCCCCATGGAAGCATATATCCACTGAACGCTTCAGCACTGAACGTGACAAACAAAAGCATACCGGAAATCCAGATCATCTCTCGACCACGCTTGTAGGAGGCGTAGTAGATACCGGTAAACATGTGGATGTAAATAACCAAGAAAACAACCGATGCAGCAACAGCGTGCATATGTCGCCACAGCCATCCAAACCATACCTCTTGCATAATCGTATAGTTCACACTATCAAAGGCAAGCTTGGTATCAGGTTTGTAATACATCAAAAGAAAAATACCACTGATAAGCAAAATTGTAAACATGGTCATCAAGACCACACCCATCGCCCACAAAAAGTTGATATTTTTTGGAATCCAATATTCGGCCGCCAGGACTTTCCATAACTTGTCAAGTGCCAATCGCTGGTCGAGCCACTCGTAAACGCTATTTGCTTTCGTAAAATGTGCCATATCCGCTCCTTACGCTTTACCGACCATTTTTTTATACTCTGGACCCTCTTCACCAAGCACCAATTTCGTTCCTTCAATTTTAAAAGGAGGAATATCCATAGGTCTTGGAGGAGGACCGAACGTATTGACACCACATGCATCATATTCCCCACCATGACACGCACAGTGAAAAATCTTCTTGTCCGGTTCCCAAGAAGGGATACATCCAAGATGCGTACAAAGCCCAATCATCACAAGATACTCGCTGTCTCCCACTTTAACAAGACGTTTTTTTGTCTCATCAGGTATAGTGTGACAGTTCTCTTCAGGTGGCTTTTTGAGAATGAAGATAGGCTTTCCTCGCCATGTTACTGTACGTAGTTCACCCTCTTTCATAGGAGAGAGGTCTACTGTAGTAAATCCTGCTGCCATAACGCTTGGCAATGGGTCCCATGTACGCTTCATCGCATAAAGAGCCGCCAAACCGCCAGCTCCAGCGAATCCACCGAACACCATTCCAAGGAAGTCACGTCTGCTGTTTGCCATAGACAATCCTTTTATAGATTTTTGGTCAAGTAATTTTAATATACAAACATTTAAGAAAATATAAAATTAAGTTATCTTTTACTTAAGAGTTGCTTTTAAGATACTCTGATAGTCTCTTTGCCACTTTTTCGACACTAAGGCTTTGGAGATATGCTTTGTTTGGAACAGATGTGCTCAGAAGTGCCTCTTGAAGATGGGTAACATCGAAGTATCCAAGATTTTTTATCCCGGCTCGTTCGAGTATGGAGAGATACGCATCATCCTCTTTGGATTGTATATAGATCGTTTTTGCACCTGCTGCAACGGCCTCCAATGCACTTTGGGGAGAGAAAGAGAGGAACGTTCGTGCAGCCTGTATAAATTCCTGATACTCTTCATAGGAGTGATATGTTGTAAAAAAAGGAGCAAGTCTTTCTTCCATGTCGACAAAAAAGTAAAATCCCTCCAAAAACTCCATCTGAAAATCTTTTAATTTAGGAGCGATTTCAAGCATTCTCTTTTCATAGTCGCTATCTCCGTAAAAGAAAAGCTTATCGATCGATTTTTCACTGTCTTTAAAATAGACCATATCAACCAAGATGCCGTTGATGATGTTTTCTCCTACGATATAGGGAGAGATGAGTATTTCACCCACTTTTGGGAGATCCTTTGGATCATAGGAGATACGAATAAATTTCCCAAAATAATCGATCATCTCTTGATGGATCGCCTCGTTGTGTTCATCACTATCGTAGATGAGAATATCACCACGCTCACAGATGGTGCCTACGTTTCTAAAATCTTCAATCCCTACAGCCTTTTTAATCCCAAGCATCTGTTTTGCATAGGTGGCTGATCGAAACTCTGTAGTCATGAAATAGACCTCATATTCTTTTTGCAACTCTTTTGCCAGTGCAGCACTTCTTCGAAGTCGATCAAGTCCCGTTCGATTGTCGGTATGGGCATAAAAGTAGATTGTCATGATTTTTTTCCTTTTTAGAAAGTGGCTAATTAGAATGAAACAATAGCAAATTTTAACGAAACAAGAGCGTTAAAAAATTGCACTTAACCCGTAAGGCGCTTTAGCGTTTGCAAATTTTAGCTCTTGTATAGTGTTCAAAATTTGCTTTTTGTTGAATTTATTTAGTCACTCTCCTTTTTTGATGCATCTTGATATAGATATGTAAAATCTCGATTGCCGCAGGTGTGATACCGCTAATCTGACTCGCCGCAAAAAGCGTTGGCGGTTTGTGTGCTTTGAGTTTCTCTTTGACTTCATTGCTCAGTCCACTGATCGCATCGATATCGAGGTCTTCGGGAATTTTCACATTCATCAGTTCATGCATCTTTTCGATCTGCTCTTTTTGCATCTGAATATATTGGTGATATTTGGCTTCTATCAAAATCTGCTCTTTTGCTTCTTCACTGAACTCTTGTATCTCGGGCACCAATACCTCAAGTTTTTCCATGGTGAAAGTTGGACGAGCCACTACATTGACAAGAGCCGTTTTATCGGTTATTTTTCCTTCTTCAAGACTGCTCAAGAGTTCTAACGTCTCTTTGTTTGGAGTGATGAAACTGTTTTTTAACAGATCCAATCCTTTTTCAATCTGCTCTTTTTTCCTGATCATTTTCATATAGGTCTCTTCATCTACCAGGCCAAGTTTATGACCATATGGCATGAGACGAAGATCGGCGTTGTCTTCCCGAAGAAGCAGTCGAAATTCGGCCCTGCTTGTAAACATTCTATAAGGCTCTTTTGTCCCTTTTGTGACCAAATCATCGATCAATACGCCAATATAGGCTTCATCTCTGCCAAGAATCAACGGCTCTTGTTCTTTTATCGCCAAAGCCGCATTGATACCTGCCATCAATCCTTGAGCCGCTGCCTCTTCGTATCCTGTGGTTCCGTTGATCTGCCCGGCGCAGTAGAGATTTTTGATCGATTTGGTTTCCAATGTGTGTTTGAGTTGTGTGGGATCCACAAAATCGTACTCAATCGCATATCCGTACCGAACAACCTCAGCGTGTTCCAATCCTTTGACACTTCGTATCATCTCCAGCTGTACATCAGGCGGCAAGGAAGTACTCATACCATTAATGTAATACTCCGTTGCTTCAAGCGTCTGAGGTTCTACAAAGATGTGGTGACGCTCTTTGTCACGAAAACGATAGATCTTATCTTCGATACTTGGACAGTACCTTGGCCCGACCCCTTCTATCTGCCCCGTAAAGAGAGGAGCTCTGTGAAAATTGGATTCAATGATCTCATGGGTTCGTTCATTGGTATAGGTGATGTAGCATGGAAGCTGTGTGGGATTGAAACGTTTTCGATCGGTTCTGAAACTAAACGGAATAGGATTTTCATCACCCGGTTGCACTTCCATTCTGCTAAAATCGATGGTCTTCGCATCGATTCTTGCACATGTACCGGTTTTGAGCCTTCCAAGCCTGAGTCCCAGACTTTTGAGTGAATCGCTCAATGCATTGGAAGCAAACTCTCCGGCCCGTCCCGCTTCTTGTTTAATTTCTCCAATATGGATCAGCCCTCGCAAAAAAGTACCAGTAGTCACAATCACTTTTTTGGCATGGTACACGTTTTTGAGATTGGTCTCTACACCAACAACTGCATCTCCTTTGATGAGGAGCCTGTCCACCATCTCTTGCCGCACTTCCAGATTTGGAGTGTTGAGTACAATGGTTCGCATCATGATACGATATCTGTCCATATCGATCTGCGCCCTGCTTCCTCGCACAGCTGGACCTTTGGAAGCGTTGAGGATACGAAACTGAATTCCTGTTTTATCAGTGGTCAGTCCCATCTGACCTCCAAGAGCATCTATCTCTTTGACAAGATGCCCTTTTGCCAAACCTCCGATCGCCGGATTGCAGCTTGCAGCACCAATTTGCTCAGCCAAGATAGTAATCATCAGCGTTTTCATTCCCATACGGGCACTGGCCAGTGCCGCTTCGATACCGGCATGTCCTCCGCCAATGACTATTACGTCAAATTTCATACATTGCTCCGTTTTATCTTTGTTATAATTATACAAAACTTAAGAGAGATTAAACTTGCGACAAGATAGTATCAAAAATCTTCAAGAATTGAAACAAAAAGAGCTACTATGTTCACAGGCCTCATTCGAGAAATAGCAACCGTCTCACAATTTGACGGCAAACATCTGAGACTCAAAGCAAAATATAGACCTAAGATCGGTGATTCCATTGCCGTCAACGGTGCATGTTTGAGTGTAACGAAGCTCTACCGTGACGGCTTCGAAGTGGAACTCAGCGATGAAACAAGAAACGTTATCGCTTTGGAAAACTACAAAGAGCGCGTCCATATCGAACCGGCGATGCGTTTAAGCGACAGGTTGGAGGGACATATTGTCCAGGGACATATCGACACTCTCGGCACAATTATCTCTATTAAACCTGGAACCAACTCCACCGATTTTTTGATCAAAATTCCAAGAGAGTACATCAAGTTTGTCATCCCTAAAGGAAGTATTACTGTTGATGGCGTGAGCCTCACAGTCAACGAAGTCCACGAGGACTCCTTCAGGCTCACCATCATACCCATCACCCTCAAAGAGACACTCTTTGGCACCTATACTGTGGGACGCAGAGTCAATATCGAAACAGATATGTTTGCAAGATATCTTTTCCATCTTTTTAATAAAAAAACTTCTCTCAATTGGGAATTGATCGAAAGATTCCAAGCCCTATTCTAACAAAAAGAAAAAATTCCTCCTATTTTTTATTTATTGCATAAATGCTATTTATTTTTGAGTATTTATAGAAATATTTTCGTATTTGTTTAAACATGCTTTTTAACATTCACTCTCCTTTGTAAGTAATAAATTCTTCTATTTGTGCATATTTTTGAAATAAGAACAAAAATCATCATTTTACATTCTCATTACCGTTTGTATTTTCTTGATCAACTCATTTTTATTGTATTTTGAATAAACAGTAAGGATATTTCTCTTTTTTGCCTCTTTTTTAAAACTTTCCATTTTACTATGAGCCAGATATTCTGTAATAAAAATCACCATATCTATATCAGATGGTATTTTTTTGTGAAAATTTTTCTTTCTACAATCGAAATGTACTACTTTTGTTGCTCCCATTTCATAAAGAGTCGATTTTATATGCTTAATTTTATCTGCACCTATCAGTAAAACTCCCACAATACACTCCTTTAAAGATAATGAATATCGTTCTCAGTAATTATAAAGAAACTTTCTTGTTTGCGTCTTAAATTGATAACGATAATCAATTTAATAAACGATTAAGTTGGGCTGTAATATTATTTTGATAATTATTTTCATATTTCAAATTTCGAAGGAGATGAGATGACTGTAGGGAAAACAGATAAAAAAGCAAAAAAAATTCTTTTAGAAGCTTTGGCTATTTATATAATAAAAGCAAAAAATGGAGGCAACTAATGAATATAAGATTACTTACCATAATTCCTTTTATCTGTTCTTTTACTCTTTTTGCACAAGTCATCCCCGGTATCAACTCAAAAGACGGTGCTATGGTAGTACCAGAAGGCAAACTGAAAATGGCTATGAAACATATCTACTTTCAGCGAAAACATATGTTTGATGGCACACATGAAGTTACAAAATAAAGAAAACTTAGATGCTACAGCAAATATGACACTTTTGGTATTTCGTCATGGAATCATCAAAAATGGTGATATCCGTTTCGTGTTCCCCTATAAACAGGTTAAAGCAACTGCACAACTTGGAACCAATGATGTAGCAATTGACAATAGCGGAGTTAGCGATATAGCAATCATTGGAAAATATGTTTTGATGCCAATGAGACAATATGGCTATCAAGTAGCTATTGAAGCTGGAGTGAAACTGCCTACAGGTAAAACAGACAAAGGGTTTAAAAAGGCTCCTCCTTTTGCACAAAATATTGCTACACCATTGCCAACACAGCCTGGAACCGGTGGAGCTGAATATAAATTAGTATTAGGTTTTTCAAAAATGTTTGAACCTACCTGGAGAGTAGATGCCCATACTATGTATACTTATCGTCCAAAAGCAAAACATGACTATGACTTTGGGAATGAAATTACATTTGATATAGGAACAACAAAAGCAATAACAAAAAATTTTAATATAGGGATTGAATACAATTTCAAGTATAATTCTAAAACGAATATGGGAAGTGACACCAATCCAATGCTTCGCTCAAAACTCCCTTTTAAAGCCTTTAGCGGAAGCGCTGGATATATTACCCCTCAAATTGAATTTTTGCCATTTAATAAACCAAAACTGCATATAGGAGTGGGGGGTGAGTTTCTTAGCACACTACAATCTCAAAGAATATCAACCTCTTGAAAAGAGACGAGTTGTATTTCGTATTGGATATCTATTTTGAAAGGAAGAAAAATGTTGAAAAAGATTGTTTTATTTCTTGCAACTTTATTAATTGTAAGTGCCAATGATGCCAAACTGGATAAAATCGTCATAGCAGGACCTGCAGCTAATGTTTCGCATCCTATTTTTCGTATGATTGAAAGCGGTGCTTTGAAAAAGTATGCAAAAATGATTGAGTTTCGTCTTTGGAAAAACCCGGATCAGTTAAGGGCAATGATTATCAATAAAGAGGTTGATTTTGTTGCGGTGCCAACAAATGTGGCATCCATTTTATATAACAAAAATCAGCCAATTAAACTGCTCAATGTTTCAATTTGGGGGATTTTGCATATTTTAGTCCGGGATAAAAATATAAACACTCTTGAAAAACTAAAGGGAAAATCGCTTCTTGTACCCTGGCGAGGTGATATGCCAGATATTGTTTTAAGAGCCATTATGAAGCAAAAAAAATTAAGCAATAAAGATATCCATCTCATTTACGTTTCCAATCCGATGGATGCAGCAAGTCAGCTTATTATGCGCCGCCAAGACAATGCCCTCTTGCCAGAGCCGGCAGCATCGATGGTGCTAAGAAAAACCCACTCTTTTCCAGTTAGCATCATTGCGCCAGAGCTTTATCGAGGAATAGATTTACAAAAAGAGTGGGCAAAGGCTTTTAAAACAGAAGCTAAAATTCCACAAGCTGGAATAGCAGTCATTGGAGAGATGAGAGAAAACAAAGAAGTCATTAAAGCTTTTGAAAAAGCGTATGAAAAAGCTATGCAGTGGTATAAAAGCCATCCAAAAGAAGCAGGAAAATTGGTTGTAAAATATGTAAAGATGTTTACGCCTGAAGCTGTGGCGGACTCCATTAGCCATGTAAAAATGCAAGTAGTTCCGGCAAAAGAAGCAAAAAAAGATATTGAATTTTTCTTTGAGAAACTCAAAGAGCAAAGTCCAAAGATTATTGGCGGGAAACTTCCTGATGAGGAGTTTTACTACTGATGGACGCACTTAAAAAAATCATCAAAGATTTTCCCAAATTCCTATGGGGCGGCTGGGGCTCCATAGCTGCGATTTTTCTTTTTATCGCTGCTTGGGATGTGGGCAATCAGATCTATGGAGATATGATCTTGCCCTCCCCTTTGCAAAGCTTTCAAACTGTATTGGAGCTTTTTAAGGACAAAGAGTTTTTAGACAATCTCTCTATTACCATCGATAGAGTCATTGTCGGATTTGGACTTTCGCTTACTATTGGAACGATCCTTGGCTTGATAGCCGGTTTTTTTATCACTGCCTCAGTTGCAAGCCGACCAATTATTACAATCTTAATGGGAATGCCACCGATTGCCTGGATCGTTTTGGCAATGATCTGGTTTGGCATGGGTGATATGACGGTAGAGTTTACCGTATTTGTAGCATCAATGCCGATAGTATTTATTGGAGCCTTGCAAGGAACCAGGACATTAGAGGATAAATTTGAAGAGATGGCAGATACTTTTAAAGTGCCAAAACTGATGAAATTTACCGATATCTATCTTCCTCATATCTTCTCATATATTTTTCCCTCTTGGGTAAGCGCCCTTGGAATGGCTTGGAAGATTGTTGTGATGGCTGAGCTTTTGGCTACAAGTGACGGAATTGGCGCAGCTTTGGCGATGGCTAGAAGTCAGCTTGATACAAAAACAGCTCTTGCACTTGTTGTCATTATGATTGCTCTTTTGATGATTGTGGAGTATATCTTTTTGGAACCTATTAAAAAAGAAGTAGAAAAATGGCGAGATTAAAGGTAGAGCATCTGACATTTTCTTTTGGGTATAAAACAATTCTTGAGGATATCAGTTTTGAGATACATGAAGGAGAGGTAGTTTCAGTTGTAGGTCCTAGTGGCGGAGGAAAAACAACGCTTCTTAGACTATGTGCGGGTCTTTTGGATAGACAAGAAGGAACCATTGAAAATAGCTTCAAAACCCAGGCAATCGCCTTTCAAGATCCAAGACTGCTTCCATGGAAAAATGTGCTTGACAATATCGCTTTCGGTCTGAAGGCTCAAGGAGTGCCTAAAAAAGAGCGTATAAAAAGAGCAAAAGAGATTGCTTTGAAGTTTGATTTGGAAGAGGATGATTTTGAAAAGTTTCCAAAAGAGCTTAGTGGCGGAATGAGTCAAAGAGTCTCCTTTGCCAGAGCCCTTGTAACAAAGCCCAAGCTTCTCTTTTTAGATGAGCCCTTTTCTGCTTTGGATATTGGTCTCAAAAGGGAGCTGCAAAATCATTTGATTGAACTCATTACAAAAAAAGCAATTACGATTTTTTTCATAACCCATGACTTAATGGAAGCAGTGAGACTGAGCGACAAGATTTTTGTGCTCGAACCAGATCCTGGCAGAATCGTAAAGACCTTTACACTCGATATTCCACAAAACAAAAGAGATGATATGTATGTGTATAGCAAAACTGCAAAACTGCTAAAAGATCCTTATATTATTGAAACATTTGAGCTGGAGTAAATATGGCAGCAACGAAACATTACGAATCATATCCCAAAGGGAATATCCCCATATATCTTGCCTATGGATTTCGCCCGGCGTTTTTACTGATGCCTCCTTATATGATTCTTTCCATCATTCTTTGGGTACTTTACTACAACGGCTACATTGCTTTGCCATTTATTGCAGATGGCATGAGTTGGCATGTGTATGAGATGCTTTTTGGGGTTGGATTTTTAGGAATGACTGCCTTTATTCTCACAGGAGCTCCCGAGCTTTTTCCAGGAACCGTTCCGATCGTTGGCAAAAAACTGGCCGCTCTTTTTGGGCTTTGGATTGTAGGAAGAGTTACATTTTGGCTAATGGGAGTTATTGGAGTCTATCCGGCAGCGATTGTCAATATCATTCTTTTTGCATGGCTTACGATATTGGTAGCAAAACCGATCTTCAAAGACCCAGCAAAACGCCATGTCAGTATCGCTTACACTTTCATAGCTGTGCAGATTATGCAAATCTGGTTTTTTTTAAGTGTTGCTGGAGTTGTTGAAACAGATCCATTAGATATTTTAAAGCTCTGTCTTGGAGTTTTTTTGGTTCTTATCATTCTTGCGCTTCGCAGAGTCAACACAGAAGCTGTTAATGAGATTTTAGAACATGAAGGGTATGAAGAGATCTTTTTTGCACGGCCTCCAGCATACAATCTGACGATTTTTATGATAGCTCTTTTTAGCGCACTTGAGTTTTTCTTCCCACAAAACAGAGCCTTAGGCTGGGTTGCTTTAGGCACAGCCAGTGCCGCTTTGGCGATTTTAAATGATTTTATCAACTATGAAGAGACAAACATTCTTTTTAAAAAACTCATTTTCTCATTGGAGCTTATTCCAATTCTCATAGCAATTGGCTATGGACTTATTGGCTATAACTATTTAAGCGGAATGAAGCTATTTAACGGAGATTTACTTCATATGCTCACAACTGGTGCTTGGACACTTTCGTTTTATGTGGTTATGATTGTCGTTACGATTGTCCATACCGGAAGAGACATTGCAAAAGCAAGAGATTTTCTTATCTGTTTAGGTACTCTATCGATAGTAATTGCAGCAATCTTTAGAAGTGCTGTTGCTTTTTATCCTGAGAATGCACAACTACTTTATTTTGTCTCTACTCTTTTTTGGATAGCTCCCTTTATTTTATATATAGTGCGATACAATAAATGGTTATTGAGCCCAAGAGCTGATGGACTTCCTGGATAAGGAAATAGTATGAGACTTTTTTTAGGCTCTTTTGCGACGATCAACTATTATGGACTCATCAAGGAAAAATTCTCATTTGTAGAAGGCAAATGGGTTGAGAAGCATAATATCCATCTTACCTATCTTTTTTTGGGAGATATACCTACACCACAACCTATCATAGAGAAACTTGAAGGCATTGCCAAACCTGAAAAAAAGATAGGTATGAATCATCTTGGCTTTTTCGGTCATCCTCCAAAAATTCTTTTTGCCAAAACGATGGAAAAATCTTTGTTTGAGCTCCATCAAGAAATCATTTCCAGGCTCGGTATAAAACCCAAAAAGCCTTTTATACCACATGTCACTTTATGCAGAATCAAAAAAGTACATAACTTTGATAAATTTCTTCAAAACATTCGCCAAATGGAGGGCAATCATCTAGGATCAATTGAGCCAAAACTCCATCTTATTCGTAGTCATTTAACCCCAAAAGGCCCGATTTACAAAATCATTCACACTTTTTAGGATCATAATGCACGGCAAGCCACAACGCTCCTTTACTCACACTTGTTAATGTATGAGGAGTATTTGCCGGGATCACAAGGGTATCCCCTGCCTTTAAACAAAACACCTCCTCTCGCATACGCAAGGTGGCCTCACCTTGTAAAAGAACAACCCATTCATCTCTTTCATCACAAAACTTTTTCTCTTCTTTCAAAGAGGCACTGACAATGCGAACGATCTCCAAAGATCCCCGTTTATAGAGAGTCGTAAATGTTTCATCTTCCTTGGGAAGCTCGTATTCAAACAGATTCACCCTTGAAAATCCTCTTCACTAAACTTTTCTACCTGATAGACAAAAATTTCAGGATGATAAGCAAGGCAATTTGCAGGCAATCCCGCTTTCATACAAAGATGGGCAAAAAACTGATCAAAATCATTCAGCTCCTCCCATACCTGAGGTAAAAAAGTAGCTTGTCTGCCGTCCAGTTTTAGTACAACTCCATCGATGCCCGGCCTGATTTTTGCCCGTAAATCCTCAATATCACGATATTCCAGAGGTTTTGGTTCACTCAGTAGCGAGATTTCGATAGTGATTTTATCAAACTCTTCCGGGCTCAAAGGGGGAAATCTCGGATCACCAAACGCTGCAGCTTTTGCATTTTCGATCAAATCATCGATGAGTGGCCTATGAGCTACAAGAGATCCTATACAGCCTCTCAGTGAGCTTCGCTCATTTATCGTTACAAAAACGGCTCCCGGTTTGGCAAGCTCTGGATGCATTGCAATGAGTCTTTGTTTGACATCGTCGTTTAACTCTTTATGGCCCATAAACTCCTCTTTAATCGCAATGCGTGCGATATTGAGCATAATACGTTTTAACTGATCACTGATCATCTTCTACTCCTTTGTAAATCAAGCGATTTCTTCCGCTTCTTTTTGCTTCATACAGCGCTTCGTCTGCTCTTTTGAACGCCTGTTTAAAACTCTCGTATGGTTTATATTCCGTTACGCCTATACTGATTGTAACAGGTTTTTTCAGTTTTTGCGCAGGGTGTGATGCAAAATATCTCCGTATGGACTGCAATATGAGCAAAACTTTTTCTATACTTCTTGTTTTCATTACAATCAAAAACTCCTCTCCACCGATACGAAAAACATAATCTTCGCTTCGAAGCCTCTTTTTTATCGTTTGAGCCACAAATTGCAAAACCTCATCACCTGTATCGTGTCCAAATTCGTCGTTGATTTTTTTAAAATGGTCAATGTCCACCAAAGCAAGAATGAGATGCTCATCTTTTCTTTTGATTCTAAGTATATTGTGTATGATATCTTGTAAAAGGGTTCGATTGTATACTCCGGTCAACGGATCTTTATAGGCAATCTCTTGCAGCTCCTCCATGCTCCTGTATGTATCGGTTATATCAAGAAAAACGGCTACGCAATCATTCTCTTTTATCTTTTTGCCAATTACTTGAAAAAAGTAGCGTTTATCCATAATATCAATCTGCAGGATACACTCTTTTGTTTGGCATATTGTATCGATGAAATGCTTCCAACTCATCATCTTTCTTTTTCCATCTTTAAGAATGTATACCTGCCATTCATCGCCAAAACTCTTTTCAACATCTTCCAGATCGCTTTTTCCAAGATAGTCAAAAACTGCACGATTGATATATTTAACTTTGTATCCTTCAAAAATGATAATCGCTTCTTTGAAGTTATCCAAAATCTCATGATAATAGTCTGCTTGATCTTTGACAATAGAGTATTTCGATTTTTCGTTGAAATAGATCAACAGGATAAAAGTAAGTATAAGAAGGATATTTTCAAGTGCAAGCTTTGGTGTTACAAAATCCAAAAAGAGTTTATCCAAAGATGTGGAAAAAAGGATCCATCCATGCACGAATCCTTCTCTATCTTTGATCGGGTAACGATAAAAAAGATGGAACCAGTGGATAATCGGTGTTTTCGAGGTTATAATGTTTTCTACTCCAATCTCCTTCAAATCATCAATAAACTCTTCACTCCATTCAAGGTTTAAAATCTTGTAATTTTCTATATGATGGGGTAGACGTATCGATTTGCTTGCGATATCTTTATCCAACACGGCAATCGAATCGACACCTATCTTTTTCAAATTTTTACTGATAGAGTTGAATTGACTTTCAACGGCTATATAGCCTATCGTTTCTAGATGTTTATTGTAGTCTGTCACTGAAGCGTAGGAGATAAGATGCAATCCTCTACAATCAATCCATGTATCGTTAAATACCGGTTTTTTCACATAAAGCGGTTCTGTCATTTTTTTATACCGTTTTTTAGGGACAGGAGAAAAGATAATGTTCCCATTGCGATCGATAACGTAAATTTTTATATTCTTAAATTTGGTAAATTTCCTGTAATAGAATGGAAGTTGTTTGAAATAGAGAAAGTCTTCGCGAGTATGTATATAGTTTTTTGCATCGCTACTTTGTGCTATCGTGATAGCCATGGTCGAAGTGGCATTGAGTTTATTCTCGATCTCCGCATCAATTACCTTGGTAATTTCACTGGTAAATCTTTTGATAAAAAACTCTTGAAAAGAGGCAATATTCAATACAATAAGTATGACGAAAAGAATCAAAAAAAGATAGTAGAGTCTATGCTTCTTCCACATCGCTATCTCTCAAAGGTCGTGAAGTGGAGCGCTTCTGTTTCAAAGCCATATCCACTTTCGGCAAATCAAGCTCTTTCTTACTCGCTATGGTCATTTTTTTGATATTTTCAAAACTTTTTTCATAGATGATAAATCCCGCCTCCCACAAACCGAGACGAACCGGAGTGGCGATGGAGTATGTGGTAAGAATGCCCTCTGCACTCATCGCTTGATACAATTCTTGAAAATACTCCAGGGTCCACAACTCCGGATTTTTCTTGGGGCTGAAAGCGTCTTGATAGACTATATCGATATCTTTGAGTTTTTTAATATAGGATCTTGCATCCCCTTTAAACAGTTCCAATACAACAAGAGGGAGTTCGACTTTTCCATTTTGGATCAATTGTTTCAAAATATCTTTATAGCGTTCAAGCTGTTTGGGGTAGTGAAAGGAAGGAAGCTGATTTAAAAGATTTTCATCCAGTTCAGGAGAATAAATGGAAATGGATTCGACTCTGTTTTGATGCAAAAAATAGTCAAGCGTAGCCAATGTATTGATACCGAGGCCAAAACAGATATCCAAAATATTGAGATGCTTTTTTTCCGAATATGAAAATGCGGGTAGAATATGTTTTTGAAGCGCTTCTGTTAGCGCTCCATCATGGATATTGTGATAGCACTCGTCATACTCTTTGGAATAGAGCGTAAAGCTGCCATCAGCAGTTTTTTTTAATTCATAATCCATCTACACAATCTCATCTAGTTCCCGAAACATCATCGCTTCTACAATCTCTTCGATACTCATTCCTTTTCTTGCAAGCAATGCTCTTGCTCCCAGATCAAAGGCCTCATCCAAATTATCGTTTTTATCCGGAGAAACAATATAGTCAAACAGCTCATTCTCAAACGTAGGTTTCTCGTGGATTGCTTCGATTTGCATACCTTCACCAAGTTGTACGAAAACAAAGGTGTGTGCCTCTGTCACGGTAGAGATTTTTGAGTCTTCTCCTGCAAACTCCTTTGTTGGAACGACGATCAGCATCTACTCTCCTATGATGCGAACACTGCTTGGGTCTACATCACATTTGTGGATATCGATGGAATGTAAATCGAGCTTCAACTCTTTATTATCCATAATACCTATCCCGTTTTCTACGATATGTTTGGCAATTTTTTGGGCTTCATTGAGTGAATGCATATAGCAGCTACCGCATTGATAGACATTGAGTTCCGGGATCTCTTCTATGCTTTTGAGCGCTAAAATATCGCGCATACTTTTTTCCCACGCTTGCGCTACATCCAGTGCACTGGGTCTTCCGATGACACTCATATAAAATCCGGTCCGACATCCCATCGGTGAAATATCGATAATTTCAACTGTATCAGAGTTGAGGTGATCCCGCATAAAACCGGCAAACAGATGCTCTAAGGTGTGTGTTCCTTTAACACTCATAATCTCTTTATTGGGGTGACAAAATCGAAGGTCATAAACGGTAATCTCATCACCTTTTGGTGTCTGCATCTCTTTGGCGAGCCGAACTGCAGGTGCGGGCATTTTCGTATGATCTACGGTAAAACTCTCAAGTAGTGGCATTATTTTCCTTAATCAATTATTGTATTGTAATCTAAACTTTTTGCTTCTATCACATTTTGAACAGCCGCTAAAATAACGTTATCTTCAAAATTGCTGCATGCAGCCCCAATAGAAGTTTTCCCTACTGACTCGCTCTCTATGGAAAACATCAGTTTATTTGCAAGTATAGAGTAGGAATCTTCTCTATTGGAAAAAAAGACAACAGCATAATGGTGCTCATCGATTTTCATAAAACTATCCGCACAGCGGATGTTGGAAAGGATAAGATGTGATATGTCGTCTTGTGATTCATGATAGATTAGCAAAATACAGTAGGATATATCATATCGTGAACCGATACATTCGAACCGTTTGACCTCTTGTTCCAATGATGCCTTTATATGCTGAAAGAAGTTTTCGCTATTCATCATCATATATGAAGAGGAGAAGGATTTATACTCCTGCCTCTTCTCTTCTTTGTAGATATTCCCATCGCGCATCCACAGCTTTTTGCCATAGATCGATAATGTGTCTGTTTTCCGGTTTGAAAAGGTGTCGAAATCTTGGTTGTGCTGCAAGATACTCCTCTACCGGTATCTTGTTTTTTGGTCTATATGTGATGTTGAGTTTAGTACTGTAGATGATTCCATGCTCGTCACGCTCATTGATGATTTCATACAATGGCCATACACAGCTGTCTACGCCAAGATCACTCACTTCGATCGTATCTTCTGGAGCATGTTTCCACTCTGTCGTACAAGCACTTTGCGCGTTAATGTAAACAGGACCATACACCTCGAAACCTTTTTGCACTTTCTTGACCAAATCTTTCCATTTGCTTGGACTCACCTGCGCAACATATGGTGCACCATGGTCTGCCATGATTTCTACCATGCTCTTTTTCATCATTTTCTCACCATAACTTACACTTCCGGCCGGACTTGTCGTAGTACTTGCGCCGATCGGCGTAGAAGAACTTCTCTGTCCTCCAGTGTTTGCATACACTTCGTTATCGAGACAGACATACATAAAGTTGTGACCTCGTTCAAAAGCTCCACTTAAAGACTGAAAACCGATATCGTATGTTCCACCGTCTCCAGCAAATGCAACGATTTTAGGCTCTCTACCTTCCTCAACCATTTTCTGTGTAGCTGGTGGGAGTTTTCCTTTTTTCTTCATCACTTCATAGGCTGCACTGACAGTTGCAGCTGCGACAGCAGCATTCTCAAATCCGATATGGATCCAGCTCACATCCCAACTCGTTTTTGGGTAGACTGCCGTACACACTTCTAAACAACCGGTAGCAGTCGCTACGATTACAGGATCATCCGTTGCATTCAAAACTTCTCGAACGATAATGTTATGTGAACATCCTGGACACATCAGGTTTGCACCTTCAAACCTGTCATTTGAGAGTGAAAACTCTTTTAAGTTTTTAATCTTTTTTACCATCTCTTCCCCCTCTTAATAAAACGATAGCTTCGGACCTCTAAGTCCCAAGAACTGTTGCAATGGCACAACTACCTCGCCAGCTTTCGCACACTTGTCAAGATCTTCATACACACCTTTAAGCATATCAATTGTAGTATCTCGTCCGCCAAGTCCATAGATGTAGTTGAGCACTATCGGCGATTTTCCATGTGCAAGCATAGTGGCACTGATTTCGTTGAAAAGTGCACCAAATGTTCCACCAGGAGCACTTCTATCCATAGCTGCTACAGCCTTGACATTGTCCAGAGCTTGTGCAACCTCTTTAAATGGGAATGGGCGAAGAACTCTTAAACTAACGACTCCAGCTTTAATCCCTTGTTGACGCATCTCGTCAGCTGCGATTCTCGCACTCTCAACTGTCGTCCCAAGCGCAAAGATAGCCACATCCGCATCATCCATTTTATAGGTATATACAAGATCATATTCTCTGCCGGTTCTCTCTTTAAATTCATTGAAAACTTTTTTGATCGTATCAAATGAATTCATCAAGTCGTTATGCTGTCTCGCTTTGTGTTCAAAGTGCCAATCCTCTTCCGTTTGCACACCGTGTGTTACAGGATTTGCAACATCGAGCATGGAATTAACCGCCTTATACTCTCCTACGAACTCTTGTGCTTCTTCATCTTGAAGGGGTCGTACGTTTTGAGCAGTATGAGAACAGATAAAACCGTCTTGATGTACCATCACAGGAAGTCGGACATTGAGATCTTCACCGATTTTAAAAGCCATCAAGGTCAAATCATAGGCTTCTTGCGGATTGTACGAACACAGATTGATCCATCCGGCATCCCGACCAAGATACATATCGGAGTGGTCCCCGTTAACGTTCAATGGAGCCGCAAGCGCACGATTGACAACCGTCAAGACAATAGGAAGTCGCATCCCGCTTGCTTGATAGAGGACCTCTACCATGAGCGCAAAACCTTGTGAACTTGTCGCGGTAGCTGCTCTTACCCCTGCAGCACTTGCAGCGACACAACCACTCATTGCTGAGTGCTCAGACTCAACCATGATAAATTCACCATCTACATATCCATCTGCCAAAAACTTGGAGTAGTTTTGAACAATCGGTGTAGAAGGAGTAATAGGATATGCAGCCAATATATCGACTTGCGCTTGTCTGAGCGCATGGGCGGCTGCCATATTTCCATCCCAAACCTCTACTTCATTTAATTCATACTTTTTTGCCATTTGCTATCCTTTACTTCTTCTCTTCTTTTTTCGGCCACTGAGCCAGTGCTTGATCGTTTTCCATATGTTCAGGAAACATCAAAAGCGATTTAGGATTTGTTGGACACACCTCTACACAGATACCGCATCCTTTACAGTGCTCATATATAATTCCGATCATCTTCTTGTCACGGCTCAAAATGGAGATATCGGGACAAAATACCCAGCAAAACTGACAGTCGATGCAGAGATCTCGATTGTATACAGGTTTCTCCACACGCCAATCACCTACTTGCCACTCATGAGAGTTTGTGGGAGCGTAAGGCCGTTCGTCTAACGGAACCTCAACCACATCTTCTACAGGTTCAGTAAAAGAAAAGAGTGCAGCTCCAGGAATCAGCTCATCCCATCCAAGATCTTTTATCTCTTCTACGTCTTTAATCTCTTTTAAATCTTTTGCCATCGCCTATCCTTTAGTGTACTTCATTATATGCTCGCTCAATAGCGGCCATATTCGCATCAATAATTTTTTGTGGGAATTTAGAAAGCACTCTTTTCATAGCCTCTTGAAAATAGTCCAACTCGAACATTCCGGACACTTTCATCAATGCACCAAGCATTGGGGCATTTGGAATTGCCCGGCCGATAGTGTCAAGAGAGATCTGCATACAGTCGACCACATAGACATCTTTTCCTTCCAATTTTGGCTGAGACTTGATAAGTTCTTCCTTGGAAAGGTGTGTTGTGATGATATATTTTGTCGACTCTTTTTCATTTGCTGTAATGTCAGCTGTATAGGTGAGTCCCGGGTCAATAACCAAAACATAATCCGGTCTCATAAATTTTTCATGATTGAGAATTGGTGCATCATCGACTCTGTTGTATGCCGTCATAGCAGCACCCCGTTTTGCTGAACCATAAAAGGCAAAAGCTTGAACAAACTTTCCTGTATTTGCCACAACGTCAGCCAGCCCCTTCGCTCCAGTAACAGCTCCCTGTCCCGCTCGGCTGTGCCATCTGATTTCTAACATAGTAGCTCCTATTTTTTGCTTATTTGAGATTTGTTACCAAATTGTAATCAAGCACATCTTAAATCAATATTAGAGTCTATTATCTCCAATATAAGATAAAAGGGCTCTTAAAGAGTTAAGTTCCATTTTTTTTCAAGATGAAAAGGTATTATGTACAGGTTTTTTGTATGAGTTCGACAGCTTCCAAAGCTGTAGAAGCAATATGGGTAGAACATCGTTGCAGTTGCCTGTCTGTCGCATATCCACATGTCACACCAACGCAAGAAATACCTGCTCGTTTGGCTGCATCCATATCCAAACAGGTATCCCCCACCATCCAGGTATACTCTTTTAAAGCATCAATTTTTTTTATCGCTTTGATAAGGGGTTCTGGATGCGGTTTTGGATGAATGACATCTTCTCTCCCTATGATGCAGGAGAAGTAGTTTTCCAGTCCAAAAAATGCCATAAGCTCTTTTGAATATTTCCCTGTTTTCGTCGTAACAATCGCCAAGTTTGCAAAAGAATGGGCCTGCAGTATTGCCTCTTTTGCATCGGGAAGCAGTTTCGTTTTTTTGGTAAAGATAGAATGGTAATGTTCTTTATATGCCGCGACACACTGCTCTATACCGCTTTTTACACCTATATGGGCAAACATAAAATCGAGGGGATGGCCAATCAGTTTGACAATATCTTCATCTTCGACTTGTACATTGCTGCATCGTCGAAGAGCATGATGAAAACTCTCTAAAATAGCTTCAGTCGAATCGATGAGCGTGCCATCCAGATCAAACAAAATTGTGCATTTTTTCATGGTTTTATCCAGTCAATCTCGTTATGCATGATACCGACGATTGACGGTTCAACGTTTCGTATAGCAGCATTTACTGCAGTAATGGTATTTGGTATATATAAAAAGATGTATGGATTGTCTTGCACGATAAGTGCAAAGATTTTTTGATATATTTTCGATAGTTTTTTACGATCTATCGTATTTTCTGCCTTTTTGATCAATGCATCCACGATCGCATTTTTATACGATACGAGATTAAATCCACCAATCTTTGCAGAATCACTGTGCCAAATAGAGTAGGCATCCGGAGTCAGCCCTAGTCCCCATCCAAGTAGTATCGTGTCAAATTTTCTAGGAATGACGACAGTATTTAAAAAAGCTTGCCACTCCATAGCACGAATCGTAACTTTGACACCGATCTTTGCAAGTTGATATTGAATAATCTGTGCTGCATAGAGCCGAATAGAGTTGTTCGAATTGGTCGCTATTTCAAAACGCAATGGATGTTTCTTATCGTATCCAGCCTCTTTTAACAATCGTTTTGCCCGCTCTAAATCAGTTTTTGGCGGTTTTATATCGGGGTTGAAAGCAAAAGTTCCTGGCATAAATGGACCTGTACAAACTTTGCCATGAGAAAAAAAGAGGATATCGATGAGCTCTTGCCTATCGATTGCAAGGTTGATAGCTTGCCTAACCCTGGCATCTTGAAACTTTTTTCGTTTGAGATTTAACCCAAGGTAGGTATAGCCGTGGCTTGGCTGTTCGTAAATGTTGTAATATTTTTTAAAGTTGCTGTCAATTTGGCGCTCCAGTTGCAGAGGTGATAGGGAACCAACATCCAGTTTTTTCGATTTGAGCATCAAAAATTGTGTAGATGGATCGGGAACAAAATGATAGTAGATTTTTTCGATATAGGGTTTATGCTCAAAATAGTGCACATTTGCTTTGAGCACTATTTCGCCGGAATGTTCAAACTTTTCAAGTCTATATGGACCCGTTCCAATAGGAGATTGATTGAATCTACTGGTCATTAGATTTTTTTCATGCCGCAGCAGATGCTCAGGCAACATGCCTATCATCCAGGTCTGCAATGCTTTGTAATAAGGCTTTTTATATGTCACTACAAGATGGTATGGATCGACTATTTTGACATTGGCTACATACCGAAACTCACTCGAATAGGGGGTAAAGACCTTTGGAGAAGTGATCGTTTGATAGGTAAACAGAACATCTTGCGCCGTAAACGGTTTTCCATCATGCCATACAACATTTCTTCTCAGCTCAATCCATAATCTTGTAGGTGTGAGAAACTTCCACGATTTTGCCAAATCACCGACAACGTTTCCATTTTTATCGTATTTGAAAAGACCATTAAATATCCATCCGGCAATCTCTCCGCTTGCACTGTCCGTTGCTAAAATAGGGTTGATTCGGCTTGGATTGGCACCGAGTGCCATGTGGAGTGCTGATGCGTTAAGAACAATGAAAGATAGAATCAGTAAAAAAAACGGTCTCATTGAGAAATTGGTTCAAACTCGTTGCCATCAGCATGCCAAGAGTAAATACCACCTGCTAGATGCATTGCATTTGTATATCCCATTTGATTGGCTAAAAAGTTCCCAACAGTCGCAGTTCTACTTCCCGTTCGACAGATTAAAACAAATGGAGTATCTTTTGTTGGCACCAATTTTTGAAACTCATCCATAAATGCATCGATATTATATCGACCAAACTCATCGAAGAAAGTAAGTAGTTTCGACCCTGGAACTACACCAGTCTGCTGCCATTCCATAGGTGTACGAATATCGATAAGTACGACGCCTTCATTTTTCAGTTTTTTTAGATATTCAGGAGATATATCTTTGAGCATCCTGCCCCTTTTGAAAGTATGGGGACCAAAGGTCCCAAAAGTATATTAACGTTTTGAGAACTGAGGAGATCTTCTTGCTTTGTGTTTTCCGTATTTCTTTCTTTCAACAACCCGAGCATCTCTTGTCAATAGGCCATGTGGTTTTAGAACAGATCGCAAGTTGTCATCCATTGCACAAAGTGCTTTAGAGATACCGTGTTTCAACGCATCCGCTTGGGCTGAATATCCTCCGCCTAGCGTTGTAGCTACCACATCTACACTTTCGCTCATTTTTGTAAGAGCCAAAGGGAGTCGCACTCTGAGTTTCAACGCTTCATGACCCCCAAGCCACTCATCCAAACTCATGCCGTTTACTGTGATTTTTCCACTGCCTTTTGTAAGCCAGACTTTCGCTACAGCCGTCTTTCTCTTCCCTGTTGCATAAATTCTACTCATCTTAGTTTCCCTTTACTTGTGCTGTATGAGGATGTTCGCTTCCCGGATATACTTTGAGTTTTTTGAGCATTGCTCGGCCAAGTTTTGTTTTTGGAAGCATACCTCGTGTTGCTAGTTTAAAAAGTTTTTCTGGATTTTTCTCTCTAAGCTCTGCAAGTTTTTCACTTTTAACCCCACCAAAATAACCGGTGTGTCTATGATACTCTTTACTCTCTTTGTTGCCGCTCACTTTCACTTTAGATGCATTGATAACGACAACGTAATCACCACAGTCTACATGTGGAGTATAGTTTGGTTTATGTTTTCCTCTTAAAAGCGTTGCAATTTCTGTTACGAGTCGACCGAAAGTCTTCCCTTCAGCATCGATTACATGCCATTTTCTTTCAACCTCATTGGGTTTTACCATTCGTGTAAACTTCATCGCGCACTACCCTTTTACATATTTGATGAGTGTGATTGTACACATCGTTTTATTAATTTTTGCTTAATTTTAGTTATTTTTAAGTTTTTTCTGCTGAATTATTCGTCGTGTAGAGAGTTTGAAGAGTTCGTAGTTTACAAGACCATCTTTTTCTATCTTCAATTCGATATTCCATCGTCCTTCCAAAGGGAGTTGTACCTCGGTAATATATTCTCCATTTCTATAGATGGCACTGGTTTTCTTATCAAATTTTGACGTCTCTGGTCTGGTAAAAAGTACTGTTACCTTTGCATCGCTTACGGGACTTCCCGATTTGTCGAGTATTTTGAACTCAAATATTGCGTTTGGATAAGAAAGTTTTTGTGTTACCAGAACTACATCATATTTTTTATGAAACGCCTTTTTCATTGCTTCAATTTTATAGTAGTTCTTGTCCACATCTTGGTACTTCATCATAAAAGACTCATCTAGCTCAACAGGATTGTCGATAGCGGTTTTTACAGTCCATACACCGAGAGTAATAGCGAATACTACAAGAGCTATGATGAAGTGTGGCCAGTAGTTTTTATTCATTTTTTTACAAATCTCCTATAGATAAAATTCAATAAAATCAGTGCAAGTATAGAATAAAACACCACTCTCAACCAATAATAGATCTCTCTATTTGTACTTCCTATGCTTGATTTCAGGTTGACGCCGTAGCTTTTTGCAATTTGATCAGCGATTTCTGCGTATCCGTTGAGAAGGGCAGCTTCTACCGCAGCGTCTGGATTTTTCATATGTGAAGTTAAGATAGGAATGATAGTGCCTTTCCAAGGCAATGGACTTAAAATCTCCTCTTTATCGAACCTTTTTGAAAGTGAAGGAGAGTTGATGATATCCACTTTGTGCTCTTTGACAGATAGAGTAAGCAGAATATATGGATCTTGTAACTTGGAGGACAAGCTCTTTTCAAAAGCATCTATCTTTTTCCCTTTCATCTCCTTAACAGCAGCCAGATAGATGCGTACACCAGTTTTTTTAAAAACCTCGTTGCCTATCTCGTTGATTTTATTCACCGTTTTTTGAGGAAGTATGCCTTCATTAAGCAGGATAAAGTTTTGTTCAGCAAAAAGGAAAAGATTCAACACGAACACGAGGGCAAGTGCCCTCAACATATGATTGTGCCCCATCAGCCAACATAAGCGTGGAATGGAGTTGCCACTGCCCAAAGAGAAAGTGCTGCCATACCGAGCAGCATCCATGCAATGATTGTTTCAAACTTATCGACCATGATATCCTCCTATTTTTTCAGATGTTTTTGATAGATATCCCAACGCGGGAAGACGAAGATGGTGTTTCTGTACACTGCGATCTTTTTTGGATCATCCACCGCATAGGCTTTGATCTTGATTGGGATCGGTGTATCTTTTTTGCTGTTTTTCACCAATACTTTGTCTGTATAGAGCACCACAACCTTTTTCACTTTTTTGCCAGGAATGACAGTAAACGGTTTTCGTGGCCGCTCGATCTTGATATCTTTGTTGTTGACTACTTCGAAGTAGTATTTATGTTTTTGTCGCTCTGTGTTTTGGAACAAGAAGACGTAAGTGTTTTTCACTTTGCCGTCTGGTTCTATTTTATAGAGCTGGCTTGTCCTGTTGATGTTAAGAAGCATATGCTCTTTTTTGCTTCCCATCCAGAACAGAGCCACGAATGCGATGGTGAGCATCACGATGTAGGCGATGATTCGAAATCGAAAGACTCGGGTTGGTTTACCACTCTCTAGTGCGTAGTAGCTTGTCCAGCGTACCAGGCTCTCTTTTCCAAGTGCCCCCATCACTTTCGTACAGGCGTCTGCGCACTCCAAGCAGTTGATGCACTCTAGCTGCATCCCTTTTCGGATATCGATATGGGTAGGACACACTTTGACGCAAGATTCACACAAGGTACACTCTGCATCCTCTTTTTGGGATTTGAGCTCTTTTTTGTTGTGCACGATCAGGTTACCATGTTCATCGTAGATTCTTCCGCCCCGTTTATAGTCATACACTGTCTGGAAGGTATCTTCATCGTACAGCACAGACTGTACTCTTGCGTATGGACAGATGTAGATACAAAAATTCTCTTTGATGAACACCACGTCCGCGATCAAGAATAGAGCGATCCCTACCCAAAATCCCATCAAGATCGTATGGTTGGCCGGATCTTGGATATATCTGATGAAGTCTTCCGGTGGAACGAAGTACCACAGAAAATCTGCCGCCGCGATGAATGCGAGAACGGACCAGATGAGAATCGCGATCACTTTTTTGACTTTATTCTCCGGTTTACTCATATCCGGTTCGATCTGTTTATTGCTGATCCGTTTTCTCAAGTGCAGCAGTTTCGTTTCGATCAGATCTCTATAGATCACTCTGAAAATAGTCTGTGGACAGCTCCATCCGCACCATACCCGACCACCAAGGGTGGTGATGAAAAAGATCCCGAAAAACAGAATCCATAGCAAAAACGGCATTAGGTACAGTTCTTGCATATCGAACCGTACGAAAAAAAGATGCAGCTGCATATGATCGAAGTTCAATAGAAAAAAGTGGTTCCCGTTTATTCGTATCCAGGGCAGCACCAAGCTTACGATCGTAACAATCGCAAACATCACGTACCGCTTGTACCTGTATGGTACCCAGTTCTTCAGGTACTCTTTGGCTCGGTTTTTAGGTGCTGCACCTGCTGTTGCCATCTTACTTCTCTACGAATTGATATTTATGCTTCACGTCTCCACCAACTGGGTGACCATGTACGACAATATGCTTTTCATTTTCAAGATCAGGACCAAACATTTTGATTCCGAAAGGATCTTTCACTTCATAATATTGCTGTGCTGTCGCATTTTGTGTTTTTATAGCAGCAGTTGTCAAAAAAGCAAGAATGCTCAGGAGCAGAGCTACAGCGATAAAATATCCAGTAAGTCCATGAAAAGACCAAATACTTCTGTTTTCCATCTTACGCTCCTTCACTTAGTGACCGAATATATGTGGCCACCGCTTTTTGTTGTACTGGAGTGAGTCTCCCTTTAAAAGCCGGCATCTTACCGATAACTCCGTGTTTACCATTCTCAAGTACATGAGTTATCACTGTGTCGTCATACTCTCTCAAGTTAGGAGCCATGCCGTTCATACCTCGTCCATCTGGACCGTGACAACTAGCACATGTGCTTTGGAAAAGTTCTGCACCTTTGTCATTGCCTTTGAAGCCATTTGCAACATATTCTGCAACCGCTTCAGCATCTGCGCCACTCAAAAGTCCCGGAGGCATCATTCCCATAGGGTACCCAAGTTGACCGTTTGGATTTCCTATTGCAGCAGAACCTTGCTCGATAACACTTAGGACACTTTTTTTCAAAAGTCGTCTTGTCAAATCTTGCGCTTTTCCTTCGATTCCTGTTCCGTCAATTCCGTGACAAGGAGAACATTGAACCAAAAAGACACCCTCACCCATTCCAAGAAGGTCCTCTTTTGTCGGATTAGCCCATTTACTTTCAAATTTTGCGTTATAGGTTTTTACCTCTTTGTTGTATTCACCGATTTGTGAATAAGCGTTGAGCGGATATCCAACAAGCCAGTACCATGCGCCCCAGATAATGGTTCCCATGAATGCCAATGACCAACCGATTGGAGAGTTGTTTTTATATTCACCGATGCCATCCCAGTTCTCTTCCTTGAGAACCCCTTCACTTTTACCTTCTTTGATCTGCTTGAAATATTTCGCTGCAACACCGATTACAATGATCAAGATCGCGGCAGCACCAAGCAGAGCCAACTGGTTGACCTGATCGCTTAACCAATTCATTATGACTCCTTCTTGTTTTCTTCTTCTATAGGCTCTACAGGCTTGGATGTAAGCTCGTCATCGAGCGCCATCTTCCCATACTTCTCGTAGTCCCGCTCCCCCTTTTTCTCACTACGATAGAGATGGATAATGTATCCATACAGGACGAATGTCAAAAAAATGATAAGGGCAAGATAGAGTACGCCCTGTATGAGTCGTGCATCCATCTGCTACTGCAACCTATTCAAATATGCAATGAGTGCAACTATTTCAGGGATTTTTCCCTGCTTAACCATATCCACAAGATCCTGTCGCTTCGTTTCCTCAGCAACTTTCAAAGCATATTTCAGTGCTCTTTGTTTCGCCTCTTCAAAACTACCAAGAGGAACGTCTACTTTTCCGTCACCGTCCAAGTCTTTATCATAAGGGACATTGAACACTTTTTTCACTGTTAAAGCTTCTGCGTACGCAGTTTCAAGATCGGTTACATTTTTAAACATATGTTTGTATGCTGGCATGATAGATCCAGGAACAACACTTGTTGGATCCCACATATGGTTTGCATGCCAATCACTCGTTCGGTAGTTTCCTACTCTGTGAAGATCCGGTCCAGTTCTTTTGGATCCCCAAAGAAATGGTCTATCGTATGCATATTCACCATTGAGGCTATACATACCATATCTATCTGTTTCACTTTTAAACGGTCGAATAAGCTGCGAGTGACATGCGTTACAGCTATCTTTGATATAGACTTGTCGGCCTGCGAGTTCAAGCAAACTATAAGGCTTTGCTCCAGCCACAGGGCGAGACTGCTGGGCGAAATCTGGAACGATTTCGATAAGCCCAGCAAATGCGATCACAACAAAAACGCCAACGGCGAAGAAGAACGGATTTCTTTCTAACCATCCAAACATGCTGCCTCCTTATGCTGCCATCGGTGAAGCGAATTGAGGTTCTTTCTCGATCGCTTTTGCCGCTGTCATAGTTTTATAGAAATTGTAAGCCCACATAAATAGACCTATGAAATAGAACAGACCCCCGATACCTCGAAGTGTATAGTATGGATGAAGTACTGTTACCGTATCGATGAATGAGTAGGCAAGGTTACCGTACTGGTCAACAGCTCGCCACATCATACCTTGAGTAATACCGGCAATCCACATGCTTGAGAAGTAAAGCACGATTCCGGTAGTTTGGAGCCAGAACTGCATTTCAAGAAGTTTTTTACTGTAAATCTCTCGTTTGAAAAATCGTGGAGCCATATGCATAATAGCTGCAATAATCATGAATCCAACCCATCCAAGAGTACCGTCGTGAACGTGTCCTGGAATCCAGTCAGTAAAGTGTGCAAGAGCGTTTACTGATTTGATTGATTGAATTGGGCCTTCAAGTGTACTAAGCATATAGAAAGTTGAAGCAAGAACCATGAACTTGATAAGAGGATTCTCTTTGAGTTGTCCCCATTCACCTTTCATAGTCAAAAGCATGTTAAGTGCACTACCCCAAGATGGCAAGATAAGGATAACTGAGAATACAGATCCCATAGTCTGCATCCAATCAGGCACTGTAGAGTAGATCAAATGGTGTCCACCAGCCCAAAGGTATACGAACATCAATCCCCAGAAAGAAAGAAGAGAGAGTTTGTATGAATAGACAGGCTGACCAGATTCTTTTGGAAGGTAGTAGTAGATCATCGCAATGATAGGTACCGTGAAAACAAATGCAACCGCATTGTGTCCAAACCACCATTGTACCATCGCATCATTTGTTCCAGCATACATACTGACTGAATGCAATGGGTCTCCCATACCAGTAATAAGGTATGTTGGTACTTCCATGTTGTTGAAAAGATAGAGCATTGCAACACCGAGGAATGTCGCGATGTAGTACCACATAGAGATGTAAAGAGTTTTTTCTCTTCTGATACCAATAAGACCAAAAATGCTGATACCCCAAAGAACCCAAATGAGTACGACTAAAATATCAAGAGGCCACTCGAACTGTGCATACTCTTTAGATGTCGTATATCTTGCAAGCAAAGAGACAACTGCCAAAAGTGCAGTAATGAAGTAGAGCCAAAAATGCAGCTTACCTACTGCCATCAAAAACTTGCTCTCAGCAAGACTCACCTTCAATACTCTTTGGCCCACATAGTACCATGTAGCCCAAATACCACTAAGCGTAAAGCCGTATGCCACTACATTTGTGTGGATTGGTCGAAGTCGACTAAAGAGAGTATACTCTCCGGCAACATAATTGAGCTCTGGAAAAGCCAATTCAAAGGCGATCCATACGCCTATTCCCATCCCCAATATACCGAACAAAATGGCCAGATAGCTAAACCATTTTGCAACGGTATAATCGTACTCGATTGCAGGATTTTGCATCTAATACCTCCTAATAGATTTGTCACTATTTTGACATTACACAAAGAAATTATAGGAAAAAGAAGTTATGATGAAGCTTAAATGATGGAATTTTTTATTTAGTGTAAAAAGCTAAGGTTCAATTAAATTCTATACTGTATCCCAAACCCGAATAGTTTTTGATCAACTCTTTGTAGGTTTTTTGCCGAACTCTTTTAACAAGGGTTCTCAGTGCATTGTTTGAGCACTCTTCATCTTCCCAGATCGTCTCTTCGATTGTCTGTATCGGAACGATTTGTCCTGCATGATCCAGTAATAGATCAAGGAGTTTTTTCTCCTTTTTTGTTAATTTACTTACATTATTATTATGTACTATTTTTGCCTCTGAAGCTATGTATTGAAACCCTTGCCCCAGGTCATACACTTTTTTTGCATATTTTTTTTCGAGAAGTTCGCAAATATTTCTTTTTAACTCTTCAGGATCGACCGGTTTTATCAAATAACGACTCACCCCAGCGTCAATAGCTTTTAAAAGCCGCTCTTTTTCACTATATGCCGTAAGCATAACGACAACTGTTTGCTCATCTTTCTCTTTTACATTATGTACAAAATCGAGACCATCCCGTTTTTCTCCAAGCTCAATATCGCTTATTATTAGATCATACTTATGCTCTTCCTGAAGCTTTTTGGCTTCATTGAGATTGGCCGCGACATCAAACCTTTGAAACACGCCTGAAAATATCTCTTTCATAAGATTTCTAATTGTCTCTTCATCTTCAATATAAAGGGCTTTCACTCCTTTTAACAATGATTCACAAACCATTCTTTTCCTTTTTCAATCGAATCATAAAGCTCGCACCCTCTTGTTTGTTTTGCACAAAAAGCCCCCCTTCCATACTCTCTTCTATGATCATTTTGGACATATAGAGCCCAAGACCCGTGCCCTTTTTGCTCTTTTTCGTTGTAAAATATGGTTCAAATATTTTATCTAAATATTCTTCTTTTATTCCACCTGCATTGTCTCGTATCTCAATTTCAACAAAATCGTTCACTGTTTGACTTTTTATTGCAATCCTTTTTTCTTTCTGCCCATCAAAAGCTTCGATTGCATTGGACAAAATATTTAAAATGACTTGAGAGAATTCATTCTCATATCCGTAACATACAAGATTTTTTTCCATATCTAAATCAAGTTGGATATCTTTTTTCTTTATGGAACCTTCCAAAATGGAAACAGCCTGTAAAATCGCTTCATTTGGATCAAAAAGCTCTTTTTTCTTGTTCGGTCTAAAGAAGTTTTGAAAGTCGTGAATAGTCTGGGACATCTGCGAAAGGAGCTTTTTCCCTTTTTCGTAGCACGCTTGTTTCTCGTTCTCTTTTGCATAAACCATTTTATATAAAAGCAATCCCAATTCCATCAGCGGTTGCCTCCATTGATGAGCGATGTTTGCCATCATTTCTCCCATGGAGGCAAAGCGTGCCTGTTGAAACATCAAACGATCTTTCTCCCTGTTTTTCTCTACCTCCTCCTCTACCCTTTTTTCAAGTGTTGCATTGAGAACTCTCAACTCTTTTGTTTTCTCCTCCACCCTTCTTTCAAGCTCTTTATTGAGCAGTGCAAGCTCCCGCTCTTTCCTTTGCAATCTCTCTTGTAGCTTGACACTTTCTGTGACATCGTATCGGATCGCTACAAATTCGGCAATCTCACCTTTTTGATCTAGAATTGGAATGACAGTCGTGTTGACATAGAATGTATTTCCATATTTATCGAGATTTTTTACCGTCCCTTTCCAGATTCTTTTCGCCAAAATCGTATCCCAAAACTCCTTGAATTTCGATTTTGGCACATCGGGATGTCGCACGATGTTATGATTTGATCCAACAAGTTCTGATTTGGAGTAGCCCGATATTTTGCAAAACTCTTCATTGACATAGGTGATAATACCGTTAATATCGGTTTTTGACAAAATATTGCTGCTATCGATCGCTTTTTGATACTGTTTGAGCATAAATATCTTGTGTTGTGCCTCTTTTTTTGCGGCGATTTCACTTTTGAGATAATGAAGAAGTTTTGGAAGGCGATCCGGAAGATCTTCCAAAGCTATAAAATGCCGAACACCATATCGGTAGGCTTCATAGAGCTGATCGGCATCTTTTTTTCCAATAAATACGGTGTGTATATTGCGAAAGGAGTGGGCAATTTTAGGATCTTCATCCAAAAAGATTACATCAGCTTCTAATGTAGGAAGTTTTTGGAATTCCTCATGGGTAACAAAAATATATTCGCAATGGCACTCCATAAAATAGGATTGTAATATTTGTGGGTGATGAACAATGGCTACTATCTTCATAAAGATATTGTAGCAAAGAAGCAAACCAAAAGGTTTGCTCTATATCAAAAAGTGTAGCGTAGATTTGTATAGAGATATCGTCCGGGCTCATGAATAAGCAGTGGTACGGCTCCAGAAACAAGTGCTCGTCCTACGTAGGTATTGTTCACGGCATAATCTTGATCAAAAAGGTTGTCGACTCCTACATCAATAGAAAATTGCGAAGAGATCTTCTTGGAAGCCTTTAGGTTCACAACCGTCCAACTTTTAATAGCCTGTTCGCCGTTGTCACTATCATAATTGTTCCATTTCGCACTGTATCGAATCTCAGCTGATGCAAAATAGTCCCCAGTATCGTAAGAATAGCTTACACTTGCATGAAATGGCGGGACCATCGCCATATCATCATCACTTTGTCCTGCTATTTGATCATCCTTTTCACCTCGTTGATAGGCCATTTTAGCTTCAAGGAGTCCATACTCCCCAACGCTATATGCTGAATCGAAAGCCGCTCCGTAGATATGGGCATCGATATTTGTGTAGGTAAGCGTACCGGCACTATCTTTATATGCATAGATATAGTCTTTGAGATCGCTGTAAAAAAGAGTTACTCTGTAGTTGCCAACCTCTCCTAGACTTCCCTCATATCCAAAGTCGACTTCTCTGTTTTTTACCTCTTTGAGATCTGGATTACCTCTACGGACCCAAGGATTTGTCAAATTTTTGTTATACGCTATGAAATAGAGTTCATTCGCATCCGGTACTCTTATACCTTGACCGATAGCAAAAAAGAGTGCATCTGTATCATTGAAATGGTATTTTGCAACGACATTTGCACTAATATCATTAAAGTCTCTTGAAGTCTTGTTGCTGTAGTAATTTACCACAGGTGCAGGAATCAAAGGATTGTTGTTCCACTGGACATTAGTATCTATGTTGGTCCAGTCATACCGAATGCCAGCTTTCAGATCCCAAGAACCATATTTTCTAGTCCCTTTGATAAAAACTCCTCGGTTGATCGTATCGACATCAGGAATACGCACCTGTCTTGGTGTTTTGGAAGGTTCATTCAGGCACACTCCATTCCACCCTCTCTTGCTCACATCGATTCCTGTTTCCATATTCCAAGCACCAATCAAAAATATATTTTTAAGCTTGACGCCTTTCGTCTCGCTTTTGGCTCTATGGGTTCGATACAGCATTCCAGGTGCATTTCTAAACTCTGTACCCATATCGTGTTTGACCCGATCATAGTAGGCGCTCAGTACCAGTTTATCCGAATAGGTAGAAAGATGTTTGATGGTATAGTCGGCATTGAGCATGATCGTCTCATCCAGCTGCGCATCCATTTGAAATGCAGGATAGAGAACATCGTTCGCTTTATCGCTGTAAAGTCTCACTTTTAACTGTTGATTTTCATCGATGTCATAAATGAACTTTCCTCGAACTACACCTCGTTTATACGCATCCATATTCTTATATTGCTCTTTATAAGCATTTGGATTAGTCTTTCCAAGGACTGCCCAGTTTTGCTCTACAAGCGTTCTTCCAGATCCATCTTCATACTGCCCACTCGATTCTCTCACAAAACCAAGGGAAAATTTGAACTTTTCATCGCCACCGTTAAAGTTGACCGCTCCTTTTTTATAATCAAAGCTCCCGATCGTAGCCTGAATGGATCCAGAAAATCCCGGTTTTGGATCTTTTGTGACAACATTGATCATTCCACCCATACTACCAAAATTCTCTACGTCAAACGGGCCCTCTTTGACTATCACCTTCTCAATTTGTGAAATGGAGATATGCATTGCGGGTGGATCCATTCTGTTTGGACATGCACCGTATATCTTTGCCCCGTCGATCAAAACATTTATGTCATCTCTTTTAAACCCTCGTAGCACGATATCATTGCCAATGGCACTAGCACGAACCATGTTGATTTCAGGATTGGTAGAGCTTAATATTTCGCTTAAGTCCTGCTGTCTTGTAAATTGTACCTGATCAGAGCTCAGTTTCTCCGTTTCGATACTCGATTCAACAGTAACCGTCTGGACCTGAAGCGCCTCGGCAAATAAAAGGGTAGCCAATGAAAAACACAGAACAATAGGCTTTGTCATGTTTTTATCCTTAATATATAATTTTAGTAATTATGACAAAGAAGTGTTAAGTGGATGTTAACTGGAAGTCCTTGAAGCAAAAGCTTCAAGGAGTAAGAATGAAAACTGGCATTTTGATTATAAACAACAATTGTTAATTAATTGTAAATAACTCAATTTTTATTGCATTTAACAAGTTCGATATTTTTAATACTTTCCAATCTTCCTATTATTTTATTGAGTTCTTCAATGTTTTCTTGACACTCTTGTTGCAGTTTTTCACGTTTTTCTTTGACTATTGCAATCTGTTTTTCAATATCTTCAATGGAAATTTTGCAGTTTTTTGCTGCCTCTTCCTCTTTTTGAAGTACCCACTCCGTCATCTTTTTTAAAAACTCCAACATCACTTTTTCCTTTCTTGTAAAATAAGTCTTGTAAACTCTTCAAATATATATGCACTCTCATGTGGCCCGGGACTCGCTTCTGGATGGTGCTGTACACTGAAAATCGGCTCATCCTTATACTTAATCCCTTCGATGGTACCATCAAAGAGGTTTTTGTGCGTTACTTCTGCAACGGTCTCGATGCCGACTGGAACATTGTAGTTGTGGTTTTGCGCGGTAATCTCTACACGTTTTGTCTTTTCGTTGCGTACTGGATGGTTCCCTCCATGATGACCGAACTTGAGTTTATAGGTAGGATAGCCATGGGCGATGGAAAGGAGCTGATGCCCAAGGCAGATACCAAACATCGGAATTTTTGCATCAATCAATTTTTGGATTTTCTCATGCACTTCTTCCAGGATGAGTGGATCTCCAGGCCCATTGGAAAGAAATACACCATCAATTTTCCCCTCGTTGTACTCCTCTATAATCTCTTGTGGATCAAAAGTATGGGGAAGCACATGGGTCTCTAAGCCCGCCTCCACAAGATGATTCAAGATATTTCTTTTCACACCAAAGTCGAGCACATAGATTTTTGCTTTTGGTTCGGGAGCCGGTTTGTAGCAAAAAGCTTTCGCATCATACGTAGCATGTGTATGCTGATACGGCTCTTTTGTTGAAACCGCTTTGATATAGTCAATCTCTTCAATTCTTGGAGCTGCGGCCAAAAGTTTTGCAAGTTCTGCTTGATCCTCAATCTCCGTTGAAGCGATCATCATACATGCACCATTGTCTCGAACATGTTTCGTTAACGTCCTCGTATCGATATCACAAATCCCCATGACATCATACTCTTTCAAAAGCTCATCCAACGCTTTTTGCGCTCTGAAATTGGAGTATCTTTTTTGATATGATCTGACTATTATCCCTTTCGCCCAGGCTCTTTTGCTCTCCATGTCCTCTTCATTGACGCCTACATTGCCGATTTCTGGCATGGTGAAGGTGACGAATTGCCCTGCATAACTTGGATCGGTTACGATCTCCTGGTATCCCGTCATGGAAGTGTTAAATACTATCTCTCCTGTTTTCGTCCCTTCACTTCCAAAACTTTTTCCTTCCAAAAAAAGACCATTTTCAAGATAGATCCAAACCTTTTTCATACAAGCATCCCCCGACGTTTCAGTTCATCTTCGAACATCTTCTTAAATACGAGTTCAAACTCTTCGCTACCTGGAATCAGTTTTCTTTTATAGTTGGCAATCTTTTCCAAAACGATATCTTCGATCTCGTCATATGTTTTAATGTAACTGGTGATGGCATCGTAGATCACATTTTTCACTTTGTTGTCAGGAACGGAATAGTTGATCAGATCCTCTTCGTACAGTTTTTTCAAAATCTGGTGGGCGATATCGTTATATTTATCTTCATAATTCAAAATCACACCATATTCGGGTGCCAATTTCTTTTTAATCATCCAAAAGAGCTGTTTTCTGTCGGCAAGCATCAAATCGGGATCCTCTTCTTCCTCTTTTGCTTCAATGAGTTCACGGACCCGTTCATCCAATGCAGCCTCTTTTTTCAGCTCCTCTTCCAATATCTCTTGAGCCACCCGCACAACCGGCTCCACGCCACTTGTAAAAGTGACGAAGCCGCTTTTTACTAAATCGATCGCAATTTTATTGGCCACATAAGGGGCGTGCGCCACACGTAATCTCATTCCTTCTCCTTACCGTTTAATAGTATCGGCTCTATCGGGACTCGTGGAGATCAAAGAGATTTTCGTCTCTATCAACTCCTCTATCGCTTCGATGTAGCGTTTCGCATTGAGTGGAAGGTCCTTCCATGAACGGATCCCTTCGACTCGATCCCATCCTTCAAATTCAAGATAAATGGGTTCAACATTTTCAAGATCACTCACCATATAATCGATCTCTTCGCCCTCATACAGATATTTGCTGGCCACTTTTATCTTCTCAAATCCATCAAGGACATCGAGTTTCATCAAAGCCATCTCGTCACAACCGTTGATTCTCGAAGCATATTTTGCGGCAACCGCATCGAACCAACCACATCGTCTCGGTCTACCAGTCGTTGTACCAAACTCATGTCCCTGTTTTCGTAACCTCTCGCCATCTTCACCATTGTCTTCGGTAGGAAATGGTCCATTGCCAACTCTTGTGCAGTAGGCTTTTGCGATACCGATCACTTTGCCTATATCTTTTGGTGCAAGGCCAAGTCCGGTACAGGCACCCGCTGCGATAGTATTGGAGCTGGTAACGTATGGATAGGTTCCATGGTCTATATCGAGCATCGTTCCCTGGGCACCTTCTAGTAAAATCTTCGCTTCTCCCAGTTCCAAAAGATCCCACAGATAATTGGTAGTATCCACTACATAAGGCATCAGTACCTCTTGATACCTTTGTAACTCCATCCTTAGTTCATTTTCACTCGGAAATGAGATCCCGAGAGCTTCGAAATAGATTTTGTTCGTTTCAAAATAGTCAAGAATTTTTTTATGAAGCGTATCGATATCTTTGAGTTCACCTATCCTATGACCTTGCCTACTCACTTTGTCACTGTATGCCGGTCCAATGCCTCTTCCTGTGGTTCCAATGGCATTTTTCCCCCGAAGGCGCTCTTTGGCTCTGTCGATCTCTTCATGATATTTGAAAATCAAGTGCGCTTTATCACTGATAAGCAGCCTTCCGTCAAGATTGTCAAACTGTTCCATCTCTTTTAAGAGTGCCGCCGGACTGACAACGACTCCGTTTCCTATGATATTGACAGCCTTCGGATTTAAAATACCGGAAGGGATCAGGTGCAATGCAATAGTTTTGCCATCTACCACAATGGTATGTCCTGCGTTGTGACCACCTTGGTATCGACAAACCACATTATACTCTTGGGCTAAAAGATCAACAATTTTCCCTTTTCCTTCATCGCCCCACTGTATTCCAACTATCAAATCTGCTGCCATTATTCACCTTTTACAACATTTATCAAATAATCTGTATAAAGAGAAAAACCGTTCGCTTCCACTCCCGCCGCTTCATACTCTCCACCCATTGCAAGAGTGCTATTATTATGAAAAAACCGGAAAAAAAGATCTTTATAATAACGCATTTGTGCATAAAACAGGGGTGCTAGCAAAAGTTTGTCATACTGGATGCTTAAAGCCAACTCTTTCATTTTCAGTAGTTCTTGCTCAATCTCTTCAGGAACTTCACCAAAACATTCGTCAATCTCTTCGACTGTCTGAATATAAAGTAGTTTTTCAACCCATGGATGTTGCGTCTGTAAAATGGTATTGATATCTCCATTTTTGAGTTCTTCATATCCGATACCATAGTTTTGAGCCAAAATTTCCGGTATTTTGATATTCGATATCTGAAGATTTGGAGTTATTTGCAATCTGTGGAAAAATTTGATCAAGATTTTCAAAATTGCCGCTACATCTTTACTCTCCAAGACTTCAGCACCTATTTGATGAAACTCCTGGGTAGGGTAGCGGTATACCGGCTGGATATAGAACCATTTTTTATGTTCGGTACTTCTACCCAAACGGTTCGTAATGAGCCGCACAACATCGATGGTGCTATCTGCTCTTAAAGAAAGTTCTCTATTCTTGTCATCACTCAAACGTATCAGCACTTTTTCATCTGCGATAAATTTATGCTGATGATACGAAAAGAGCGGCGTTGCTATCTCTTCAAAACCCTCTTCATACAAAATCTCACTGGCTATCTTTTCGATATCCCGTTTGATTTTTGCCGTTTGACCAAAATAAAGCCTGGCCCCTTTTGGTATTTCGTGATCTTGTACCATATCATTCCTCGAAATAGATTGTATTGAAAATTCTATTTGCTTCGCCTCTGTATTCGATCCTTCCAAGATCACTGAGGGCTTTTTCTACTGCATTGACGACCCATGCAGCCTCATTGGGTTCTATAATCCCCATGTGGTTGATTCGGAAAAGTTTTCCTTTGAGATGATCTTGACCTCCGGCTACCTGAACGCCATAGCGATTTTTCAAAATTTTTCGGATATCTTCTGCCTGTTCGTCATATACAGCGGTCATCGCATTGGCAGGTGATTTTGGATAGAGCTGTAAGCCAAGGGCTTCCATGGCAATCCGAGTAGCAGTTGCTCGTCTATCGGTCTGGTCGTATATCTCATCCATTCCGATCTCTTTTAGCATGATGGTAAGCATCTCTTTCAAACCTATGACCAAAGTTGTGGCCGCAGTATAAGCTGTCGTTCCTTCTCGTTGCTTTTTCAATTCGCTTGCAAGATTGAAATAAAATCCTGAACCTTTTCCAAGACGATTGATGGCATCTTGACTTAGTCCCACCATTGCAAGACCAGGAGGCAGCATCAATGCTTTTTGACTCCCTGTAATCAAAGCGTCGATATTTTCTGTATTGATCGGTTCAACACCTACAGCAGTGATTCCGTCTGCGATCACCACAATGTCTGGGTTGACGGCTTTTACGGCAGCAGCTATCTCTTCGACAGGATGCCTCAGACCTCCTGCGCTCTCACAAATTTGTATACATAAAGCATCGATATCTGGATTCGTTTCGATAGCCTCTAGAATATCGCTTTTTTGCGCTGGTGTATCCCACTCATACTTGAGTTCTACCACATCTTTTCCGAAAGCCTGTCCTATTTTAGTAAATCGCTCACCAAATTTACCCGCATTGACAACGAGCATCTTTTCTCGGCACAGATTCGTTACACACGCTTCCATAGCCCCAGTACCCGTAGAGGCTAACATGACAGCATCTTCCATATCCAAAAGGCTTTTTAACAAAGAGCGGGCCTCTTTGAAAATAGCACTAAATTCTGGGGTTCGATGGTGCATAGTAGGCATTGCCATAACCTGGCGCACTCTTTCCAAAACAGGGGTTGGTCCAGGAGTAAAAAGTAACATCCTCTTTCCTTTTATTTATGTAGCCGATATTAATGAAGAGTATATCAAAAGAGGGTTTAGGAAGAGATTAATCGTAAGAAGAGAGGAAGAGGGCTAAAACCCGTCTTCACTTATTTGATTTCGATCTTTTTCGTATTCTCTTTTTGCTCAACTTTTGGAATAACGATAGTCAAAACACCATCTTCCACTTTTGCTTCGATCTTATCTGGATCGGCATCTGCGGGAAGGGTAAATCTTCTTTCAAATTTTCCGAAGAAGCTCTCTACCCTTTTATACCCTTTATCCTCTTCCTCTTTTTTAAATTTTCGCTCACCACTCAATACTAAAAGGTTGTCTTTGACTTCAACATTGATATCCTCTTTTTTCACGCCTGGAAGATCCACTTCTACATAGTAAGCTTTGTCATCTTCTTTTTCATTCACAGCCGGCATCCAGATCGTCTCAGATTGAGTTGATGGAACCATATTTTTTTCAAGATCGAGCATAGTGGAAATTCTTTTTTCAATCTCTCTTAACTCTTTGAACGGGTCGAACATTACTGGTACCATGCTCACCTCCTTTGTGTTTTTCGAAATTATATCATTTTAGTCTATCTTTGTCAAGTTATCTATCAATCATTCTACCTATTTTCTTGTAAAGATCATAATAATACTCTACGAAACTTTTTATTTCCGGGTTTTTCGGTAGATAGGACTGTCCATTCTTACTAATGTAGCGATCAAGAAAAGAGGCACTGTCCAGTTTTTTGAGATAGTGTTTGGCAAGCTCTTTATAGACTTGTTCATACCAAGATTTCCACGCTTCATAATTTGATTTATTGATCTGTATATGAAGTTTTGAGTCAAACCGAAAAATCTCTGTTTCAAAGAGAGCTTGTAAGTGGAGTAGCCCCTCTACGTAATACGGGAGTACTTCCAAAACCTCCATCCAACCGATCAGTGAAACAGAGCGACTGATATGATCCAAAAGCAGTTCGTACCATAGATCCTCCGTTTCACAACAAAAATAGGCCATTAATCCTCCGGAAGTGGCTTTGAACTCTTCTGTCAGTTTGAACATGCCGCTTGTATTCATCACCACTTCTGTATCTTCATCCATCCAAAGGATGTGTCCATATTCATGACCAATCGTCGTGATATCGTAGATTTTATGCCATTGCTCCTCTTGGTATAGAAGACCTCGAATGGCTTCAGCAAGCTCTTCTCCAAATACAACTTTACTTAAACGCATTTTCGGTTTTGCCTTTTGACTGGACAAAATCATATCTGGATAGGCAAAGATTTTCTTGCCAAACTCTTTGCTCACTACCTCATCGTTTGGAACAACCTGAGCGCTGAAAAGTCCATTGAACTCACTACCGTAAAAGAGCATGGGTCTGCCCACATAGAGTTGTACTCGTTTAATATTTCGGATGCATCTTTGGAAAATGGAAGGTGCTTCGATGCCTATATCCTTATAGACTTTTGTGAACATCCGTTCGATTTTTTCTGCGCGCTCTCCTACTGGATAATCGGGATTGGCAATGCGCACATCCCACTCCAGTGCCACAGCTTTTCTGTAGATATCTTCATAATACTCCAAAGGATGTCCAATCTGCAAAGGAGTCGTTATCTTCATCCACGCCCTGTCCACATCAGCCCAGGCTGGAACGAGTTTGTCCGGATCTGTTTGTTCTAGAGCTTTGTAAAGTGTTCGAAAATAGTCAAGCCAAGCCTCTTTTTGATCAAAAAGCGTATCCTCTTTTTCCTTTAAATCATCAATGGCATCTGTTAACTTTTTGAGTACTTCATCCACCTCTTCTTTGAAGGCTTCCCTGTAAGAAAGTCGTTCAAAACGCCCATCCTCTCTCATCCGCAAAACAGAATAGCACCGATCAGCACACTCTCCATCATGCCCCTTATCCAAAAGATCTTTTTGCAGCAACATCTCAAATATTTTGGCTTCGTCTCCTTCAAAAAGTCTATATAACTCCTCATTGATTCCGTATATGATTTGAGCCATCCAGCTACTTTGCCAACTACTAAATGTCGTGCCGATATTGTGTGCATGTTTCAAAAGAGATCTATAAAAAGGGTCAAACAGTTCCTCTTTTTCAATCCATTCAAGTAGCTCTTCAAAACGCTTGATATAAAATCGGCTTACCCAAAGAAAAGCTCTCTCTTTCATCTGAATCTGCTGCTCTTTATCATAAGATGCAATCACTTGCAAAAATGCGTCTTCTCGTACATTGACGATGCGGTTTATTACAGCAAGAAGTGTTTCATCATTTTTTGGAAGTCCTACGAAGGATAAGAAATCATCAATTAGGTTTTCATATCTTTTAAGACTCTCATCCATAGGAGCCTTATACGCTTTTAAAAGATCAAAAAATTTTTGGAGCTCTTGTTGCTGAATTTCCAGCTTGTTGTACAGCTTTTTCAGATCACTTTTTGCTTTCATTCCCACCTCTTCAAAATAATTTTCGCTAATTCGAGAGCTTTCGCTCTGTGGCTGATACTCTTTTTGATCTCCTCATCCAGCTCCCCCAATGTTTTATCGAAACCTTTCGGGATAAACATCGGATCATAGCCAAACCCTTTTTTTCCTCTTGCTTCATCGATCACCTCACCCCACATCCATCCATGAACCGTATCTATGCCATATTTGGAGGCGATGGCGATAGCGGCCGTATAGTATGCAGGGGTTCGTTTGATCCCTTTTTCTTTGAGCCTGTTAATCAATTTATATAGATTCTCTTTGTCGCTGGCTCCAACACCTGCATACCTTGCAGAATATATTCCAGGCTCATCTCCTAAAATTGGTACCGTAATCCCACTGTCATCAGAGATCACCACAGCCTCTTTGTCGCCTAAAGCATCATAGATCGTTTTCGCTTTGATAATGGCATTTTCTTTGAAACTTTTCCCATCTTCTACAATTTCAAGATCACCCAGCAACTCTTTATATGGAATAACATCCATATGCATCATCTGCTCTATTTCTTTGATCTTTCCTTTATTTGAAGAGGCTAATATAACTTTCATCTTATTCCTTTTTCAAGTTTTTTAGGACTACAATAAGGGTTGAAAAATTTTATCATAAAGGATTGTAATTGAAAGCGATCGTCAAAAAAGTATTGCCACTCAGTCTCATTGTGGCTTTACGGTTTTTTGGTCTCTTCATCGTTTTGGCGGTGCTCAGCCAGTATGCGTTGCAGCTCAAAGGGGGAACCGCATTTTTAGCCGGTGTTGCCGTAGGTGGGTATGCTTTTACACAAGCTCTCCTACAGGTACCATTTGGCGTCTTGAGTGACAAAATAGGGCGCAAGAAAACGATTCTTATTGGCCTGCTCCTTTTTGCTGCGGGTTCAGTTATCTGTGCCGTGGCAGATAACATCTATGTGCTTTTACTAGGTCGGTTCTTACAAGGTTCTGGTGCTATCGGAAGCGTTGTTACCGCGATGATCGCAGATTATGTCCGAGAAGATGAGCGAGCCCACGCTATGGCCGTTATGGGTATGGTGATCGCTATGAGTTTCGCTGCAGCGATGATCATAGGACCGATTATTGGAGGTCTTTATAGTGTGAAAGCCCTCTTTTGGCTCACTGCAATCTTAGCGATCTTAGCCCTTGGCATTTTATTTACAGCCGTACCAGAGCCTCCAAAAATCGTTCACCACTATAGCGAAGAGGAAGCGAAGATCAAAGAGGTTTTCAAAGATAAAGACTTGGTGCGAATGTACATCACTTTTTTGTTTCACTCTTCAACCATGGCAATCGCTTTTTTCATCATCCCGATCCTCATGAAACAAAAATTTGGTTTAGGTCCGGAACACTACTGGAAAGTCTACTTGCCTGCAGTCATCTTTGGTATCCTCTCCATGGGACCTGCGGCCGTATTTGGAGAAAAATATCACAAAGGGAAAGAGGTTTTTATCGTCTCTATCCTTTTTATTGCAGTGTCTTTCGCTCTCATGGGTTTTAGTAGTTCTTTTCTCCTTTTCACTATCGGAGCCGTCTTTTTCTTTATCGGGTTCAATATGTTTGAACCACTTTTACAAAGCTTTGTGAGCAAGTTTGCGCGAGTGCATCAAAAAGGGGCTGCTCTTGGCGTAGCAAACACTTTCGCCTATATCGGTATCTTTCTTGGCGGTGCCATCGGAGGGTTATTGTATCAATACGGCCATGAAAAGGCGGTAGCAATCTTTGTTCTCATCGTATCAATGGTTTGGATCTACTGGATTGTGGGTATGAGAAATCCGGGAGTTCGGGCAAATCTCTTTCTAAATTTCGAGGAGTATGACAAAGAGAAGTTACCAGGTCTTAAAGTGATGGATGGCATCACCGATTTTTACATCAATGAAACAGAAAAGATCATCGTTGTGAAATATGATAAAGAGAAGTTAGATGAAGAGACCATTAAAGAATTTTTGAAAAAGGATCGATGATCGGTTCGTAATCGAAGGAAATCCTTCGATTACTTTTTGGAGGAGCCTTTTTTTGAAGGATTATAGAGCTTGTCTATAAATTTTTTCAGACTCTCCTCATTCGCCATTCCTAAATGGTAACCGTTATACGTTCCATTTTTATCGAAAAAAAGCATGAAAGGAATAGAACCTTGCCAATGGGTAAGTTGGGCCATAAAGCTGACAAAATTTCGATTCTCTTCGTTGGCCATGTAATCAACGATTGGATAATTGATGCCCATTTTGCGAAGCTCTTTGATATCATCCACCGTTAAAAGCTCTTGTACATGCAATCCGATGATTTGCAATTTTTCCTTTTTACCACTTTGCAATGTTCCCAAAATCGGAATTTCGGCACGACATGGCGGACAATGTTTTCCAAAAAAATCGAGAATAATGACTTTTCCCGGATACTCTTTGACTTCGATACCTTCCGGTTTTACCCTGATGTGAATCTTTTTATTATCCACTGTTGTAAGGGTAAAATCTTTAAATGCAGCCTGTGGTGTCTGGGAAGCTGCAAAAAGCCAACATACACTCAATATCATCAAAAACAGTTTTCTCACATTCTCTCCTTTATTTGTTGATGAGCCAAACGCGAACGCGCTCTCCTATCTCTTTGTCACTTTCATTAGGTGAAGTGATGACAAGACCTTTGTCGTGACCAAGCATGTTAGTCAAAATGGCACTACTGCCTATTTTATTCCCGGCAAAATCGACAAAAAACTCCCCATCTTCAATCCGAACGTTGCATGGAGTAAACTCTGTCTTTTTACTTCTTTTGATAAAGGGCTCTTTGAGGGTCGCATAGACGATTTTGGGTTGATATTCGCTTCCTTGCATACGATACAGTATCGGAAGGACATAGATTAAAAATGTCACGGTACTTGAAAAAGCAAATCCCGGAAGTGCAACAATGATTTTTTTCCCATTTTGAGCCACCATGACATGCTGACCAGGTTTAATCACTACTCCTTTAAAGACGACATCAGCTCCCAGTTCCTCTCGTACCACATCTTTGACAAAATCGTAATCTCCGACACTCACCCCTCCGGTCGTCACAACGATATCGGCACTTTGCATAGCTTCCTGCATCGCTTCAGTGATGGAGTATTTGTCATCTTTGACAGCACCCAGCTGTATCGGTTCGCCCCCATGGAGTTTTGTAATCGCTTCCAGTGTATAGTTGTTGGAACTTCTAAGTTGAGCGGAAGATGTCTGTGCTTGACCGATCTCCAGCACTTCGCTCCCCGTTGCCAAGATAGCTACTTTTGGTTTTTGATACACTTTTGGCATGACGATGTTAAGGCTTGCCATGACACCGATTTCGGCGAAACCGATTTTTGATCCCTTGCCGATCAGCTTTTCACCCTTTTTGTAATTCTCTCCAACGGGCCTAACACTGAATCCTTCGGACACTGGTTTGAGAATTTCTATATATTCGCCATCCACCTGCACATTTTCTATTGGGATGAGTGTATCTGCACCTTCTGGCATCAAAGCGCCAGTAAATGTTTTTATTGCTTCACCCTTTCGTAATTCTCTTTTTGTATCGGCTCCGGCTGGATTTTCATCAACAATCTGTAAACGTTTTTTTGCTTGATCGGCTGCTTTTATCGCATAGCCATCCATTGCTGCTGTAGGGTACTCTGGATTATTTTCCCGGGCAATGATATCTTGTGCAAGGATTCTATGCAGTGCATCGGTGACAAATCGTTTCTCTACACCAACTGGCTCTATATCAAGCGCTTTCAATCGCTGCATCGACTCTTCAAAGCTGATCATCAATCTCCTTTTTGTGCTATTATACAATATTCATCAATTTCCCTAAGAAAGGCAAATATGAGAACTCTTTGCCAGCAAGCGATCACGCAAGAAGATATACAAATAACGAAAAAACTCAAAGATCTAGAACTGAAATTTTTCTACAACGATACCACCTATCTCAAAATCTATTCCAAAACGAGATACTCCATCTCAACATTTGTGAGGCTACTCAGTGATTTTGGAATAGAGACCTTAGAAGATATCTCCTATGAGATAGAGGATGTATATGTCAATCAACTCACTATCCAAACAGAAACACAACTACTACAAAATGCTGAAAACATTGTAACAACTATTATGAAAAAAGCACTGCTAGGAGAAACCTTCGGACATTGCAAACTCTATAGACTTGCCGTTTCACAACGTTTCACTATGGACAAAATTCTCTTTCTTAGGGCAATGATCAAATATCTTGATCAACTTCTGATCGAAAAGAGAGAAGAGAGTATCATAAAAACATTCTTGCAGCATGGAGAGCCAATAGCTCTTATAACCAATAGATTTTTTGCAAAAAAGGGTATTAGACATATCGATCGATCCATCGAGGAGAGTTTCAAATCAATCAAAAATTTTGAAGAAGACAAACTGTTAAGAATCTTCTATGCTGTTGTGCAAAATATAACTGCAACAAATTTTTTCAAATCGAAAGAGGCAAAATCTTTCAAAATAGAAGTAGAAAATTTCAAACATCTTTTGCCGTCACTGCAACCAAATATAGAAATGTTTGTTTACCATCCTCGTTTCCTTGGAGTACATCTGAGAGTATCAAAAGTTTCCAGAGGTGGTATACGATGGAGTGAGAGGGAAGATTTCAGAGAAGAGATTAAATCGCTTATGATCACGCAAGAGGCCAAAAATGCCATTATCGTACCATCCGGAGGCAAAGGAGGTCTTTTTATCGAAAAAAGAGTCAGTAAAGAAGAATTCACCAATTACTATTCCATGTATATCGATGCACTTTTGGATTTGATCGATAAAAAACCGGTAGACGGTGGGGATTTTTACTTTGTCGTTGCCGCCGACAAAGGAACATCGGATATGAGCGATGTGGCAAATGAAATTGCACTCAAACGGGGATTCTGGCTCAAAGATGCATTTGCCAGTGGTGGCAAATATGGCTACAACCATAAAAAGCTGGGTGTAACGGCAAATGGTGCCTGGATCAGTGCTGCAAGACACTTTATAGACAAAGGAATCGACATTTTCAACGACTCTATTTCGGTCGTAGGCACAGGATCCATGAGAGGAGATGTGTTTGGCAATGGTATGCTCATCAACCCCAATATTCGCCTCATCGGTGCCATAAGCTCACATGAAATCTTTATCGACCCCGATCCCGACCCCAAAATAGCTTATGAGGAGCGAAAAAGGCTTTTCGAAGAATCCAAAAGCTGGAGTAGTTACGATCCCAAAAAGATTAGTGAGGGCGGAGACGTCTTTTCCAGGTACGATAAAGAGATCCAACTTTCTGCACAAATAAAAAAACTCCTTGGTATCAAGAAAAACAGGATTAGCGGGGAAGAGCTTGCAAAAAGACTCCTTTGTGCAAAGGTGGATCTTCTGTATATCGGCGGTATAGGAACATATGTCAAATCGAGTGAAGAGCTCAATATCTACATCGCAGACAAGATAAACGAACCTGTCCGAGTAGATGCAAGCGACCTCAGGGCCTACGCGGTATGCGAAGGGGGCAATCTTGGTTTTACACAAAAAGCTCGTATAGAGTATGCCAAAAACGGCGGTAAAATCAACCTCGATAGCATAGACAACTCTGCCGGAGTCGATACCAGTGACCATGAAGTCAATCTCAAAATCGTTCTCAATCAGGCGATGGAATCTGGAAAGATCGATTTCGATAAAAGAAACGAGGTTTTAAAAAGTGTCACCAAAGAGGTCTTGCAAAAGGTATTCGAGACAAATCATCATCAGCCCCTTGCCATCACCTTGGATGCTATTCGATCAAAAACGATGCTTGAAGAGATCATGAAGGTCATTGAAATTCTTGAGCGGGAAGTAGAGTTTTTCAAACGAAGAGATTTTGAAATTCCTAAAAACAAAGATTTTTCCGAAGTGATAGGCCAAGAGGGAAAAGTCGTACGGCCTGTTCTTGGCATACTGCTCTCCTTTAGCAAAATCTTTCTGAAAACCTTTATCCTAGAAAGCGGACTATGCTCAAATCCTTTTTTTGAGCATTATCTGTACAAATACTTTCCAAAATCACTCTATCCGCTCTTTGAACAAGAGGTCCTGAAACAGCCGCTTAGAGAACATATAATAGCGACGGTTGCAGCAAATATCATCATCGACAACGCGGGGGTGACTTTTTTGGCCGATTTTGACGAAATAGGCAAAGAACGGTTCGCCATCAAAGTGAAGTCCTATCTTTTGCTCTACTCTCTTCTTTCCATTGCGAAGGTCAAAAAGGAGTATTACGACAAAGAGTTGCAGCTCAAACACAATCTCTATCCAATCCTACTCGAAATTGAACACTCAATTGAATTCAGTCTCAAATGGATTGTACGAAACTACCATCAGATCAATCTAGAGCCCTTCCATATCTTAAGCTATAAAAACGAAATTGCTCAATTTCTCTCTTTGGAGAAAGGACGAAGTGAAAACTTTTTCAAATATATCGATCTTATCAAGTTCATCATGCTCGCTATCCATATCAAAGAATTGAAAGAGTATACCCTTTCAGAAATATTGCAACTTTTAATGCTCATCATCTCCACTTTTAAAATCGATGAACTGCTACAACTTTTGGGGAAATTTGTCCCAAAAGATGCCATCGGCAAAGAGATCCAGAGTCAACTGATCGAACTGCTCAACTACTTCGTAACGGTGGTGGCAAAAGATGTGGTTTTGTACACGAGGGCTACAGAGACACTCGAAGATGGGCTCAAGCACTATATGGAAGAGAAGATGATCAACCCTAATCACTTCTATATGATGATCGAAGAGATGAAAGCAAACGCATCTTCTGATTTGATGCGTCTTATATGTATTTTGCACAAACTCCTTTTAGAGGCTGTCTAGAAGGCCGCTTCCCCTGATTTTTTGGGAACGGTCTCTTGCATAGATTCGCTCACCCTGTTTCACGTCATATTTCCAGATAGGAGCGTTTGCCTTGAAATCTTCTACAAACTCGTCGATGAGCTCCAAAGCAACCCTCCTTTTGGGGCTAAAGACAGCGGACATGTAGCTGGAGGTGTGGACTGGCACATTTCCTATAGAGTGGGCCATACACACATACGCCCCTTTTTGCTTCGCTCGTTCTTGCCATGTATCGAACCACTTTTTCAAAATCGGCTCATAGATATCAAAACTGAGCGCTTCTATCCCGTTTTCTTCCCGGACGATGCCTACAAAAGTGATAAAGGCGCCATAGTTTTTCGTCTCTCCCCATTTCCTCCAACGAGAAAAGATTTTGTCCACATCCAACTGTCCAGGGTAGAGTTCAAGCATATCACCCTCCACAGACTGGAGGAAGAAGAGTGATACGATCTCCCTCTTTGAGTTTGATATCACTTTTTTCGATCAATGTATCATTGACAGCGACAGCACATTCACTAAGCCACTTTTGCAGCTCGGGATCTTTTTTAAGCTCTTTTGCTACATCCGCAAGGGTTTTTGCCTCGATCTTCACAGGTTCTCGCTTAATCGGACCTAAAAATTCTACTGTTACCATTGCTTTTCCTCGTTATGTTTTTCGTTAATTTTATCATATAATTACCCTCATGATAATAGGGAAAATCGAATACATCAATCTTTTACCCTTCCATGTTTTTCTCAAAAAAAGATTACGAGCACCTACAGACAAAAAAGCGTGGATGTATCACCAAGGGGTTCCCTCTGTAATCAATAGAAAATTTCAAAAAGGAAAAGTGGAAGCGGCTATGGTATCCAGTATCGTTTCACAAAGATATCGATGCAGTGACTTTGGTATCGTGGCAGATAAAAAGGTTTTAAGCGTGCTTGTCTGCCCGGGTAAAACGCTTCCTGACCAAGCCTCCGATACATCCAACATCCTTGCAAAGATCCTAAAAATGCAAGGAGAAGTGGTCATAGGAGACAGAGCCCTGCAAAGGAGAAAAAAGCAAAAATGCCAAGACCTTGCAAAACTTTGGTATGAAAACTTTGGTCTCCCTTTCGTTTTTGCCAGATTTTGCTACAGAAAAAAAAGCAAACAGTATGAAAAACTGACCAAAGCGTTTTTACAAAGCCATGTAAAAATTCCAACCTATATCATACGAGGACATATGAAGCGGTCTGGTCTCAGCTTTCAAGAGATTAACGACTATTTAACGTTGATACGTTATAATGTAGGAATACGGGAAAAACGATCGCTCAAAAAATTTCTGAAACTGGCAAAAAAGATTCGAAAATGAAGAAATTGTTCTTTTTTTTTATACCTCTGCTCCTCTTGGCATTCGAGCCCATTAAACCTATTCCAGAACATATTTCTTACAACAAACAAAAAGCACTTTTAGGAAAATATCTTTTCTTCGATCCCATTCTTTCCAAAAACAGAAAAATCAGCTGTTCTAGCTGTCATGACTTCAATCATGGAGGGGCTGACCCAAGACCGGTCTCTGTAGGGGTGGGTGGCAAAAAAGGAAAAGTCAATTCCCCGACCGTTTATAACGCCTACTTCAATTTTAGGCAATTTTGGAACGGAAGAGCGAGAGATCTCAAAGATCAGGCAAACGGGCCGGTCCATGCTCCCAACGAGATGGCTATGGACGCAAAAGAGATCGAAAAAAGGCTTAACAACAACCCCTTTTACAAGAAACTTTTCAAAAAGGTTTATCATACCGATCATATCAAATACTGGATGGTGCTCGATGCGATAGCCGAATTTGAAAAAGCCCTGATCACGCCCGATTCAAAGTTTGATCTTTATCTCAAAGGCAAAGCAAAACTTTCACCCTTGGAAAAGAAAGGGTATATTCTTTTCAAGCAGCTTGGATGTATCACCTGCCACAACGGCATCAATATCGGAGGGAACTCCTTTCAAAAAATCGGTGCCGTAAAACCGTATGACAAGCCGGCAGTCGGTGACAGATACGAAGTAACAAAAAGAGCATTTGACCGCTACAGATACAAAGTCCCCAGCCTTCGCAATATCGCTCTCACTGCTCCCTATTTTCATGACGGTTCGGTTAAAACACTGGATGAAGCGGTAGAGAAAATGGCTTATCACAACCTGGGATTTAAACTCTCTCCCGAAGAAAAAAAAGCGATCGTCGCTTTTTTGAAAACATTAACTGGTAAAAAACCGAAGATTTTAGAGCAATGAGTACCAAAAAAAGAGTTCTTTTTTCTATCCTTCTTGGAATCACCATCATAGGACTCTTTTTCTATTTTCAACATTTCTCCAAGCGCTATTTCGAAGAGCGCAACCATATTCTATATCATTTGGATCGTTTCCAGACACTCGAAACAAAGTTACAGTACGAAGTTTTGGAAACATCTTTTTTTCTTTATAAGAATTTTGACAAAATTGTTCATACGGTCAAAGAGCTAGAAGCGCAGCAAAGAAATTTCGAACATGACCACTTGCCGTATCTGCCTCAAACACTGAAAAAAGATTACCGAAACTATAAAAAAACAAGTAAAAAAGTGAAAAGTACGATTTTCGATTTTGAAACGGTCAATTCAACGATCAAAAATTCGTTGACCTATCTCACTACTTTGATGAAGAAAATACCAAACTTTGAAAATATGCACCCACAATTCAATAGATATGAACAGACTGTTGTAAGCGCTATATCCAATGTGATTTTGGCAAAAAGCAGCTTTGATAAAGATTTTTTGCATGAGATAAAAAAAGATTATACAGAGCTTCAAAAGTATCACTTCAAAGATCAAAATCTTCAACGATTTCATGAAGTATTGCTGGCACATATCAATATTTTTCTACAAAATTTCCCGGCATATACAAAACATCTTGATACCATTCTTCAAAATCTGCCCCAAAAGTCCATAGAGATTTTTAGAAAAGATTTCGAAAAGATCTATCAAGAAAAGCTGCAAACGATTACGCTCCTCTATGCAATTTTTGTAGCCCTATTTCTATTTACAGTCGTTTACAATATCTATCTTATACTATTGCTAGATAAAGAGAACCGAGAACTAGACAGATTGGCAAGAATTGATACGCTAACCGGTCTATACAATAGAAACAGCTTTTTTATCGAAAAAAGGAAATACAAAAATCCAGCTCTTATTTTGATCAATATCGACCGCTTCAAACATTTCAACGATATCTACGGCACTGAGATAGGAGACTGCATTTTACAATCAGTAGCCAATACGATCAAAAATTATGTGAAAAACATATCCAGTGCGAAAGTTTTTCGGGTAGGTGGGGACGATTTCGCAATCGTTTTGGAAAGAGATGGTATAGATTTGGAAAAGATAGCGTGTAAAATCAATCGACTCTTCCAAAGAAAGCCCATTATCTGCCGCAATCTTGAAATATTCGTAACGGCCAGTATAGGGATCTCCACTTCTAGGCCCCTGTTAGAAACCGCAGATATCGCTCTTAAAGAGGTTAAGAAAAACCCACAAAAAACATGCCTCTACTACACGCCATCCCACAATCTTTTAGAGAAAGTGAACAAGAATTTACAGATGACAAATGTTTTGATCGATGGGGTGAAAAATGGAAAAATCCTCCCTTTTTACCAAGCCATCGTAGATATCCGTAACGATCAAATAGTCAAATATGAGGCATTGGCTCGAATTAAAACGGAAAAAGGCACTGAATCGATCTATCCCTACCTGAAATTGGCAAAAGAGATCAAACTGTACAAATCGATCACGAAAATGATCTTTTTGCGAAGTTTCGCTACGATGAACGACAAAGATGCATCGTTTAGTCTCAATATCTCTATAGATGATATTATCGATCCAGATTTTACAAATATGCTCGAAGAGCTTTTCCAGATGTACCCCAACATCAAAAACAGAGTCACCTTTGAAATTTTGGAGTCTGCTTCTATTTCCGATTACGAAATTGTCAAAGAGTTCATCAAAAAAGTGAAAAGTTTTGGGGCAAAAATTGCTATTGATGACTTCGGTAGCGGATACTCCAACTTTGAACATCTGCTCAATCTCCAAATCGATTACATCAAAATTGATGGAAGTCTTATCAAGAATATCCATAAAGACAAAAATGCAAAACTGATTGTATGGATGATTGTCAACTTCGCTCAAGCGGCCGATATCAAAACGGTTGCGGAGTTTGTCCACTCAAAAGAGGTATATGAAGTGATCAAAGAACTTGGAGTCGATTATGCGCAAGGATTCTACCTTCATGAACCCTCGCCCACTATCGATTGATACTCCTAGCACCCTTTTCTTCGAAGTTCTTCAAGCCTGTGTCTGTAGTGATCCCAATCCAGCTTCTTTCTTGCTACGCCACTTTCCACTGCAGCCTTTGCTACCGCCATGCTTACGTGAACGATCAGTCTTGGATCAAAAGGGGTGGGAATGATATACTCATTCGAAAATGTGAGTTTTTTACAATAAATTTTTTGCACACTTTCAGGTACCTCTTCTCTCGCCAGGTCCGCCAAAGCATGAGCAGCTGCCAACATCATCTCATAGTTTATTGCGCTACTTCTTGTATCGAGTGCTCCCCGAAAGAGATAGGGAAAACCCAAAACATTATTCACCTGATTGGCAAAATCGCTTCTGCCAGTGGCGATAATGGCTCTTGGGCGTATCTCTTTAACCTCCTCCGGCATAATTTCAGGAACGGGATTGGAGCAGACAAACACAAAAGGGGCCTCTTTCATGAGAGCCAAATCCTCTTTTCTCACGGCTCCCGGTCTGCTAAGACCCAGAACCATGTCCGCATCTTTAAACGCTTCCTCTCGTGAAATCGCTTTTGGATAAGCAAACTGGGCTTTATACTTGTTAAGATCTGTGCGTTTCGCATGAACGACGCCTTGAGAATCGATGAGAATGATCTCTTTGATTCCAAAATAGCGGTACATCTTTGCACTTGCAATCGCAGCAGCGCCACTTCCTACGATCACCACTTTCAAAGATTTGATATCGCGTCCTGTCAATTTGCACGCATTAATCAATCCGGCCGTCGTTACGATGGCAGTCCCATGTTGATCATCATGCATAACAGGAATGTCGGTACTCTTTTTGAGTTGCTCTTCAATCTCAAAGCATTCTGGTGCTTTGATATCTTCCAAGTTGATACCGCCAAAAGTGGGGGTTAATGCTCGTACAATTTCTACGAATTTTTGAGGGTCTTTCTCGTTCACCTCCAAATCTATACTGTCAATTCCGGCAAATTTTTTAAATAAAATCGCCTTACCCTCCATAACAGGCTTGCTAGCAAGTGCACCAATATCGCCAAGACCAAGAACGGCAGTTCCATTGGAAATGACTGCAACCAGATTTCCTTTTGTGGTATATTCATAAGCACTTTCAGGATGCTTGGCTATCTCTTTGCAAACCTCTCCCACTCCCGGTGTATAAGCAAGGCTTAAATCTTCTTGCGTTGCAAATGGTTTTGTAACACAGATCTCTAACTTTCCACATTTTCCATTCTTATGATATTGCAACGCTTTTGTTTTCAACTATTTCCTTTTTCTTTTATGAGCTTCTCAACTCTAGCAATTGTTTCTTCTTTTCCAATAATTGCCATCACATCTGATAAGTCTGGTCCTGCCATTTTTCCTAAAAGTGCCAGACGTAAAGGCTGTCCGATTTTACCAAAGCCAATCTCTTTTTCCTCGACTACTGCCTCGATAATGGCATGAAAATCTGATGGCAGGTGAGCATCGCTGGCTTTGAGTTTTTGCAAAAAGAGTTCCAAAATCGCTTTCCATTCACCTTTGAGCGCTTTTTTCACTCCCTTTTCATCGTAGTTTTTCGGCGCTTCTAAAATCTCTTTTGCCATATCGGCAAGCTCTTGAAGGGTTTTTGCCCGCTCTTTCAAAGCATCGAGCAAGATCTCTTTCTTATCGTGATCGGATAAAAAGAGACCAAACTCTTCAAGAAGCTTCACGAGCTTCTCATTTGGTGTATTTTTGATGTAGTGGGCATTGAGCCACTGCAGTTTGGATAGATTATACGCAGAAGCCGATTTGTTGATATCTTTGGGGTCAAACAGCTCCTTCATCTCTTGCAAACTAAAAATCTCTTGATCCCCATGGCTCCACCCGAGGCGTACTAAAAAGTTTAAAAGAGCTTCGGGCAGATATCCCATTTTTTTATACTCCATCACATCCATGGCACCATCGCGCTTGCTCAGTTTTTTACCCTGTTCGTTTAAAATCATCGGCACATGGTAGAATCTCGGAATCGGCAGACCCAAAGCTTCATATACAATGATCTGTTTTGGCGTGTTATAGAGATGATCGTCTCCCCGTATCACATCGGTAACACCCATCAAGGCATCATCAATCGCTACTACAAAGTTGTATGTCGGTGTTCCATCGCTTCGTGCTATGATAAAATCATCAAGCTCCTCGGCTTTTATAGTCACAATGCCTTTGATACCATCTTCAAAGACGATATCTCCTTCCAATGGGGCTTTGATGCGCACAACCGGCTGCACGCCCTGTGGCGGTGTTCCCGTGAAATCTCTATATCTTCGATCATATCGGGGCCTCTCCCCTCTTTTCATCTGCTCTTCTCGAAGACGATCCAGCTCCTCTTTGCTCATATAGCAATAATAGGCCTTCCCTTCATCGAGCAGTTTTTGGATATAACGTTTATAGATATCAAAGCGTTTGGATTGATACGCCACATCACCATCGTAATCGAGCCCTACCCAATCGAAAGCCTCTAAAATCGCTTTCGTGGCCTCTTCACTATTTCGTGCAAGGTCAGTATCCTCAATACGCAAAATAAATTTTCCACCATTTTTTCTCGCCCACAGCCAATTAAAAAGAGCGGTTCGAAGTCCTCCGATATGCAGATACCCTGTAGGACTTGGAGCGAAACGTGTAACGATCATTTGTGCCCTTTGTTTTTTTCGATATTTTACCCAACTCTTAGTAAGAAAGTGGTAAAATCGAGTAAACTTATACAACAAAAGGAAATCTATGAAAAAGATCGCCTTGGCAGCCACTTTGCTTCTCACTCTTTCTTATGGGAAAATAATCGATGGCATCGCAGTCATAGTCAACGATGAACCAATAACGCTCTATGAGATCAACAAAGTGATCAATACCACCGGGCTATCCAGAAGAGAGGCGATTCAACTTTTGATACGCGAAAAACTAGAAAATGAACAGATCAAAAAGCTTGGTGTCACAGTGGATGATATCGAGTTGGACCAGGCACTTGAAAAAATTGCGAAACAAAAGGGAACCGATCTTTTTGGACTTCAAGAGGCAATCATCTCCCAAGGAGGCGACTGGGAAAAATTCAAAGAGGGCCTTCGGAAACAGCTACTAAGAAAAAAACTCTATGCCGCTTTGACAAGACAGCAAACCCAGAAACTGAGTGAAAAAGATCTCAAAGAGTATTATGAAACTCACAAGAATGAGTTCGAGATAGCGAAAGAGGCGGATATCGTCAAATACATCTCTCCATCCAAAGAGGTTTTGGCGAAGATTGCACAAAATCCCCTTTACCAGCCAAGTAACAATGCCCTTTTACAAAAAGGTGAAGAGAAGATCGATCTTCAGAAAGTCAATCCACAATTTGCATATCTTCTCAATCAGACACCTGAGGGCTCATTCACCAAGATCTTGCCTATGGGGGATAAATACCTTCTCATCTACATCAAACATAAATATGGGAAAGAGTATATCCCTTTTGAAGAGGCAAAAGGATATATATTAAACAGACTCTCTAAAACAAGCGGTGTGAAAAATGTTAAAGAGTATTTTGATAAACTCAAAGCTTCCGCAAATATCAAAGTAATACGATTACCATAAGGAGTAACAATGATTCAGACAAAAGACGATTTTTTCGCACTGGTTAATGAAATCCAATCAAGTGCATATTACAAAGAGCCTTTGGCTTTTGGTATTGCACGAGTCGATAGAGGGCAAAAAAACCCTGAAAAAATCTTACAAGCAACCTTCCCGTTTATCAACTGGAAAGAGAACTACGGCAGCGCTGCCATTTTTCAAAAAGCGCTGCATGAGACAGGGAAACTACTCAATGATGAGAGTGAAGCGGTTTACGATGTAACGAAAAATTTTGTCGCAGAGGCTCTTAGTTACTGCAATCCTTGGATCGAAGAGGCAATAGGTGATGCACACAAAAACGTACAAGTTATCAAATATTTAAGCACGCTGGATGAAGAAGAGCTTGCAAACTTCAAAATCGTTTTTCTTTTTGAAGACGCGGCGCCCAAAAGCGTTGAAGCAGTCTATCTTAAACTCTACGCCCTCTCTACCGGTAAAGCGGCTCTTCGAAGCGTCAATCTGAATGGGGCATTCGGCATTTTGCACAATGTTGCATGGAGCGGCACCACTCCAATCGAACTTGATTGGTTACGGGAAAACGAGCTTGAACTCAAAATGAGCGGGCAATACCCCGTTATCGATTCAGTAGACAAATTCCCAAGATTTTTGCAGCACATCATCCCTGCGGACAACACAAGAATACTTGATGCTGCCAAAGTGCGCATGGGAGCACAACTTGCTGCAGGAACAACCGTCATGCCAGGAGCGAGCTATATCAACTTCAACGCCGGAACACTAGGTCCGGTCATGGTTGAAGGAAGAATCAGCTCCAGTGCAGTAGTCGGTAAAGGAAGTGATGTAGGTGGCGGAGCGAGCATTCTTGGAGTTCTCAGCGGTACAAGCGGCAATCCTATCAGTATCGGTGAAAACTGTTTGCTTGGTGCGAACTCCGTTACAGGCATTCCATTGGGAAATGGTTGTATCGTAGATGCCGGAATAGCCGTACTGGAAGGAACAAAATTTTTCATGAGTGAAGCGGACTATGAAAAAATCAAAGAGGCAAATCCAGAATGGAACGCAGAATATAAAGAGTTTTTCAAAGGCAGAGAACTCGCAGGACTAAGTGGCTTACATTTCAGACAAGACTCCACCAGTGGTCAGATGAAAGTGTTTCGAAGCAACAAAGAGGTAAAACTCAACGAAGAGCTCCATTAAGCAGTTTCGAAAATGCAGGCAGGGGTTTTCCTGCCCACTTTTTATAAAATCAACAATCTATTTTAGATATTTCTCGTCAATATATTTCGTATCGTAGTCGTTGGAGACAAAATCGGGATTGTCCATCATATTTTTATGAAAATCGATGGTTGTTTTAATACCGCCTACCTCAAACTCTTCCAAACTTCTTTTCATTTTTGCGATCGCTTTCGTCCGATCCTCTCCCCATACAATCAACTTTGCTATCATCGAATCGTAATAGGGAGGAACGATATAGTTGCAGTAGACATGGGTATCCATGCGAACATCTTTGCCCCCCGGAGCTATCCATGTTTTAATCTTTCCAGGACTTGGGATGAACTTCACAGGATCTTCTGCATTGATTCGACACTCTATCGCATGCCCTTTGAGTTGTACTTCGCTTTGATCAAAAAGTCTCTCACCCTCAGCGATGCGTATCATCCACTCGACAATGTCTATGCCACTAACCATTTCGCTCACCGGATGCTCAACTTGGAGTCTTGTGTTCATCTCCATAAAGTAAAAATTTTGATCGTTATCGACCAAAAACTCTATCGTTCCGGCATTTTCATACCGAATCGCTTTCGCCGCTTTCACGGCTACATCCAAAAGCTTTTGTCGCGTCTTCTCGTCCAAAAATATTGCCGGAGACTCTTCCAGCATCTTCTGGTGCCTTCTTTGCAAAGAGCAGTCTCTTTCACCAAGATGTACTACGTTCCCATGGCTGTCGCCAAGTAGCTGCACCTCTATATGGCGGGGTTTTTTGATAAATTTCTCCATGTAGATGGTTCCATCTCCAAAAGCGCTGATCGCTTCACTTTCGGCCGCCAAAAATGCGTTTTCTATATAGCTTTCATCCTCTACAACCCGCATCCCTTTACCACCACCGCCGCTTGCCGCTTTTAAAATAACGGGATAGCCGATCTCTTTGGCAATCTTTTTTGCCTCTTCCACGTTTTTGATGGCTCCTTCACTTCCGGGAACAACCGGCACTCCAGCGCTTTTCATCACCTCTTTAGCCTTGCTTTTATCACTCATGAGCTGCATCACTTCGATGCTCGGACCGATAAACTTGATACCATGCAGGTTACATATCTCAACAAACTGCTGATTTTCACTCAAAAAGCCGTATCCCGGAAAGATGGCGTCAGCTTCGGCAATCTCCGCAGCACTTATTATGGCAGGGATATTGAGATAGCTTTCGCTACTCTTTTCACCCCCTATGCAGATAGCTGCATCGGCAAGCTTGAGATAGTGTGCATCTTTATCGGCGGTAGAATATACGGCTATCGCCTGTTTACCCATCTCTTTGATGGTTCGAATGGCTCTGAGGGCAATCTCTCCTCTATTCGCAATCAATATCTTTTCAAGTTTTGCCATTTAGACCCTTTCAACGAGAAAAAGAGGCATATCGTACTCCACCGGTTGACCATCTTCAACCAAAATATCAAGGATTTTGCAATCGAATTCCGCCTCAATTTCATTGAATATCTTCATCGCTTCGATGATACCTATGGTCTGACCTTTGCTCACAACATCTCCGACTTTCACAAAAGGAGGACTGTCTGGACTTGGCGCTCGGTAAAAAGTCCCAACCATCGGAGAAGTGATATATTCGCCTTTTGCACTGTGGGCGTGCTGTTCGCCTGCATTCTCAGAAGTTATAGCAGGTGCAGGAGCCGCTTGCGGCTGAGAAGAGACTGCCTCTGTTTGTACAGGAACTGCCTCTCCTCCTTTTTGCATTGCTATTTCAAAGTTTTCCTCTTTTATTTTTAGTCTGCTTAGTCCGCTTTTATCGAAAATTTTTATAAGTTCTTTTATCTGTTTAAAATCCATTATCTCTCCTAAAATATGGGTATAGTTAGTATGCTATAATATCATAAAATTATTTAAGATTACACTCAAGGAAACCGATGGGACTGAAAGCGGATTGCTGGATACGACAAAAAGCAGTTGAAGATGGAATGATAGAGCCCTTTTGCGAAGATCAGATAGGAAAAGGGGTCGTTAGCTACGGCCTCAGCAGTTACGGGTACGACATCAGAGTCAGTGACGAATTTAAGATCTTTACCAATGTCAATGCCGAAGTAGTCGATCCGAAACATTTTGATGAAAGAAACGTGGTGGACTTTAAAGGCGATGTGTGTATCGTTCCTCCAAACTCTTTTGCTCTGGCTAGAACTGTGGAGTATTTTCGAATTCCAAGAAACGTTTTGGCAATCTGTGTAGGAAAAAGTACCTATGCAAGATGCGGTATCATCGTCAATGTCACTCCTTTTGAACCAGAATTTGAAGGACATATCACTATCGAAATATCAAATACCACACCTCTTCCGGCAAAAATCTATGCCAACGAGGGAATCGCTCAGGTACTCTTTTTTGAAGGGGATGAAGATTGTGAAGTAAGCTATAAAGACAAACGCGGCAAATATCAACATCAAAGAGGTATTACACTACCCAAGATATTGTAACGATATTGTAACAAAATTTATGAAATTATTTCTTTGGGCTTGTCAATGTAATATCCTTGATATCCATCTATTCCTAATTTGACAACAATTTTATATATTGTCTCATTATATACATATTCAGCAATCGTTGGAATACCTAGGTCTTTAGCAAATGCATTGATATGCTTAACTATAATGTAAGCATCTTTATTTTTATCCAAATTTTTAATCAAACTGCCATCAATTTTTAGATAATGTGGTTTTATTTCTATCAAATTGCTAAAATTGTTATACCCTGAACCAAAATCATCAATTGCTATTTTCGCTCCATACTGTTTAACATTATTGACGAATTGAATGACATCTTTGAAATCTTCTATTACATCTGTTTCTAACAATTCTATTATAATTCTATTCTGTACTTTATATCTTTCAATACAGTCAATGAGATATTTTTTAATCTCCTCCCTTACGACATCTCGATAAGAAAAGTTTATTGAAAATTCCTCTTCTCTATTATAAAAAGTTTCACAACTTTTTCGTATCATCACCTTTGTAAGTTCATAATAAAGAGCCGTATTTTTGATGTTATCTATAAATGAGCCAGGAGTCAAAAGTCGGCCCTTCTCTTTTATGCGTATAAGGCATTCATAACTAACTCTATCAGGTTTTACAATTTTTTGAAAAACTGGAACCACATTATCTTCTTGTAAAGCTTTTTTAACAAAATGTATGGCTTCAAATTTTTTTGCCACATCTTTTTCGACATCCATACCATCACTATATTCAACATAATTTAAATCTTTTTGATTTGCATACATCAAAGCAAGATAAAGTTTTCTTATCAGATCTTTTGCTTGGGTTTCTTTAACACAAACAACTTTTAATTCTAAATTGATAGGCAAAACATCATTATTAAATTTGATTCTTAAGATTTTTTCTTGAAAAACTTTATAAATATGTTCTCCAACATCTCTACTTAGACTTCTTTTAAAATCCACAACTATAAACTCATCGGCACTATATCGATACAAACTACAACCTTTTGGTATCAATGCTCGTAATTGCTTTGCGAACTCCTGTAAAACTCTATCACCAATTTCTGTAGAGTAGTATTCATTGATTAAAGAGAAATTTTTTATATCAAATAGATAGGCATTTACTAAAAATCTTTCATGGATATTATTTAAATCTTCTTCTAACTTAAGCTTGTTGGGTAAATTAGTTAACAAATCATAATATGTTTTGTATTCTAATTGTCTCAAAAGCTGTAATTCTTCTTTTAGAATAGATACAATTTTGGCTGCCAATTTTTTGAATTCTCGAAAATGAAATTTTTTTACTGTTATTTTTTTCGCTGACTCATTAATTTTATTAAGATCTTCAATTATCAATTTACTAACAAATAGTATGATTACACTCAATAATGCACCTATTGATAAAACTAAATAGATATATCTTTTTGTTAATATATCGATTAATCTATTTCTTTCAAGTTTTTGATCCTCTCGTAACCTAATAACAGATTGGATAACTTCTGATGCTTCTTTTTGCATGCTATGAAAAACATTGAACGCCCTATTTTGTAGATCTAAATAGCGATAAAATACTATTTCAAATTCTTGTAGTTTTTGTAATAAATTATCAACCATTTTTTTATTTTGTACTTTTTCTACTGAGTCTCGTAATTTTGTAGCATATCTTTTAAGAGATTGGATGTGGTTTTCTATAAGTTGCACCTGATTTTTGTCATAATTTGTCCTGAGTTTTAACTCATTGATGATAAGAAATAAGAGCTCAGTTAATATTCTTTCTGACAAAGTCGCTTCCTGGACTTCATCCGTTAGATAATTAAGATTCCCTGAGAATTGATGTAAAACGGTACTCTTTTGCTTTTCTTGAATAATATATATCTGCAATACAATATGCTGGAGAATATTTACATGTTTTTCTAAGTCTTTTTGTATATCTAATAAATCTTTATAAATCGAAGTATATTTTTCAAAAATTGCAAAATATTGTTTGATATTTGTTATGACATTTGAAACAAGCTGGATGTTCTGAGGATTAGTAAAATTTTTTTGAAGTTTGTTCGCGATGGATATTGCATTTTTTACAATATTTTGTACCTCGTTTGCATCATTTATATTTCCCATCAGAATAAAATCTTTTTCTTTGATTCTCGCTTCGAGCATCAGTTTAATAATTTGATTAGACAACGAGGCTTTTATATTCTTATCTTCAAGTTTTTGCAAGTCTAAAGAAAAAAAATAAAAAAAAATCATAAAAGTAACAATTACTAGAAATGGAATAAAAATAAGCACTCGTTTGATTGACATCATCTTCCAATTAGTTGGATTTCTCACTCCCCATAAATATTGTATCATAACCAATTTATTTATTAAAAATATAATTAAAAATTTTTATCAATCCAAAGCAGGTAGGCAAGCACGAGCCAAAAGTGTCTTGAGAATCTGTTCCTTTTGGCATGCTCCAACAAAAACCCTATCTGATCATCTCGAAACACCCCATACTGCTCGTTCAGTTTTGGAATCTTTTCAAAAAGCTCGCTCTGTTTTATCCACTCCATGTACGGGTAGCTAAATCCCTTCTTTTTTCTTTGAAGAATCTCTTGGGGGATGTAGAGTTTAGCGACCTCTTTTAAAAAATATTTGGCCTCTTTGTTTCTCTTTGTATCTGCAAATGCCGCCTGTAAAACTTCTTTGTCTAAAAGAGGCGTTCTGGCTTCAATGGTATGCGCCATACTCACCATATCCAGTTTATGCAGATAGAGGCTCTCCAGACGGATTTTCAGATCAACAAAAGTAAAAAATTCATATGGATCTTCCCAACCGCTTTGCTGCCACTGCTGCAAAATTACATCCATGCACTCCAACGATTCACCATCTTTGACATTGCGCTTCAAAAATAGATTTTTTTGCAGATCGGTAAAGACCTCGCAACTGGACCTGAAAATCACCTCATCTTCAAATACTCTTTTGTACCATTCCCACTCTTTGTTCGGACTAAAATGGGACCTGAAATAGTTTTTGAGCCAGTTTTTATACTTCAGATCTTTTGCCCGATAAAGATCAAACATCTCAAAATATTGCCGATAGCCCAAAAAGATCTCATCGCCCCCTTCTCCACTCAAAACGATTCGAAAGCCATCTTTTTTTATCCGCTTCATCAAAAAATAGAGAGGAACAGAAGCGCTGTCTCCGACAGGCTCGTCAAAATGTTCAACGACTTTATAGAGCGTTTCAAAAAAATCCTCTTTTGTCATCACCACTTCGGTATGTTCACTCCCGATATGGCTCGCTACCATTCTTGCATACCGCAGTTCACTGTACCGTTTCTCTTCATACCCGATGGAATAAGTTGCAAGATACCCTTGCATCTCTTTCGCTGCCGCACTTACAAAAGAGCTATCGACCCCTCCACTGAGTAAAGAAGCCACCTCGAAATCGCCTTGCAATCTTTTTTTCACACTTTGCAGCAGCACCTCTTTTAAAGGAACTTTTCCTCTTTGCAACGGGGTTGCAAAAGGTCGTACTTGAAACTTTCGACTCTGACAATCCAGTATAAGCTCCTGGCCACCAAGGAGTTTGTATATGCCTTTATAAAAGGTGTGTTCATTTGGGATAGAGCCAAAAGAGAGGTAACAACTCAGCGCTTTTTGATTGTATTTGACACTTCCTAGATACGCCTTTATAGCTTTAATTTCACTCGAAAAGATAAAAAGATTGTGATCAAAATAGTAATAGAGCGGTTTTTTGCCAAAGATATCTTTGGCTAGATAGAGTCTGTCTCTATCGAGAACTGCCAACGCAAACATCCCTTGAAGCTGCGAAAAGTCATGAAGCGACTCGGCGATGGCTTGCGCTTCACTCTGTGCACCAAGATCATGAAAATTATAGATCTCTCCATTGAAAAGTATCACTTTGCCATCATGGATACAGGGCTGTTTTGCATTTTCATCCAGGATATAAAGTCTCCTGTGGGCTAAAAAGAGATTCGTTTTTTCATAGTAGCCGATATCGTCATCGCCTCTGTGGGAAAGCGTCGAAAAGGCTTTTTTTGCTCTTGAAGGATCATAGGATCCAACGATTCCAAAAATGGCGCACATTACTTTTTGGGAAAAAACTTGGTGATGGAGTAGGATTCGCGTTTGAGTTTATCCTCTACATCATACTCATACTCATCCAAAAAGTCGTTGAGTATTTCAGCCATCACTTGAAGCCTCTCTTCAATGGAAAGTTCTGGCAAAGCCTCTTCCAAAAAGCTATACAGATCACACTCTCCCTCTTGGCATTTTTCGTGAAGCTTTTCGAGCTCTTTTAAATCCATTTTTTCTTCCTTAACCACCAGTATATTCCTGCTGCTATGAGAATATTGACAACCCATACGACAAAGTAACCATATTTCCAGCTCAATTCTGGCATATAACGAAAGTTCATCCCGTAATTGCCCACAATAAAGGTAAGAGGCAAGAAAATAAGGGTGATTCCTGTAAGGCGTTGCATCGTTTTATTCATCTGGTTGCTCATGAATCCCATCAAAAGGTTTTGCAGATACCCCGTTCTATCCAGGTAGGCTTTGGATTCATTGATCAAAAAGGAGAGGTGTTCTTTGAGGTCAATAAACTCATATTTGAGTTTTTTTCGGATGGTTGGGGGAAAGTGATTGTAGATCTTGTTGATCACATCGTTTTCAAGCACGCTTATTTTCGAGATTTTATTGAGACTTCGGCGCGCGAAATAGAGACTTTTTTGGATCTCCTTTTCATCCACATCTTCACTAAATATCTTATCTTCAATGAGTTCTAATCTATCATCGATGAGATCGATGATATTCATCTTAAAATCGATCAAAATATCCAAAAGTATATAGGTTGCATACTCCAACCGATCCCCTATGCGATACCGTTTTCGAAATCTTGCCACCACACGCTGGATGATCTCTCTGTCTTCACACAAAAAAATCAGTTTTTGACCCGTTAAAATGATCATTATGTTGGCATCCTCGTACATCAAGGGGTGTTCATCGCTTCGCTTGAAATATTTCAAGACGATAAAACGAAAAAGATCCCCCTCCTCAAAAGCGACACTTTGATCTTCGTTTTGGATATCTTCTATGAAGCTCTCATGAAAACCGTGATTGAGCAGCCAATCGATTATCTTTTGATTATGTGAAGAGGTAAAGACTATCTGCTTTTTGTTCTCTTCTAACTCTATCTGCTCTTTTTTTTCCAATTCATCTGATATAACATACATTAAAAACGACACCCTCTATATCTATATTTGTCCAACACCTCAAAAAGCGTTCCTACGACACTTTTTTCCATCGGCAAAAGCAACAAAGCCTTATACAGCTCCTCTGCTCCCGGTAAAAAATCACCCGAAAAAAGAGACATGCGATACAAAGGCTTGAAACGCACTTCCACATGCACACCTTTTTCTCGTAGTTCAACAAATATATCCTCTTTCGGGCAATACAGTGATGGCTTCAAAAGGATGGGATACTGGGTTTTGAGCGTTTCTCCTCCGATTTTCAAGATATCGAAATATGGGTTGTCCCTAAATTTTTCTTCAAAATAGTCCACTAATTCGTTACTCTCTTCAATCGCTTGTCTTACATCTTCTTCGCAAGGTCCGCGAAGGTTTTTGATACCGATATCGACAACATCATAATTCCATAGCCTTCCTTTTTGCACACCACCATGTAAAAATAGCTCCACTTTTCGTACGATTTCCTCATTCTTGATGACCAGCTTCACACAATCTGCCCTTTTCATCACAAAAACTTCCGCATCTCCAATACACTCGCCCCAGTTTTGAAAAACGATTTTTGCTTTTGGTGTGAAACTCTCAAAAAAGTTGTGTACCACATCCGCATCACCTGAAAAATCAAGCTTCACATCCACAAACTCCATTTGCACGCCCATCATCTTGGCAACATTTGCAAAAAAAGTGGGAGCGATCGCTGGAATTTTGAGCGCATCAAATCCATACGCATGCAAAAGCGCACAGTAAACGATGGAGCTGTTTTTGGCATACAAGACGTGCATGGGGCTCCTCTATTTTTTTCCTAATTATATGTTAGAATAGCGAAAAAAACAATTCAGGTTACTCTATGGGAAAGAATCTAATTATCGTCGAATCACCGGCAAAAGCGAGAACAATCAAGAATTTTTTAGGCAAAGAGTATGAAGTTATCGCCTCCAAAGGTCATATCCGAGATCTGCCAAAAAGCAGTTTCGGCATCAAGATAGAAGAGGACAAGTTCATCCCGCAATATCGCGTGGACAAAGAGCACTCCCAAATCACAAAACAGCTCAAGGAGCTTGCTAAAAAAGCGGACACGGTCTATATCGCAACGGATGAAGACAGAGAAGGAGAGGCGATTGGATACCATATCGCCGAAGCGATCGGGAAAAAACCGCAAGAGCTTCCGAGAATCGTCTTTCACGAGATCACAAAATCGGCTATCCAAAAAGCTTTGCAAAATCCACGTACCATCGATATGAACAGGGTCAATGCCCAGCAGACAAGACGACTACTGGATCGAATCGTGGGATACAAGCTCAGCCCGCTTCTTTCATCCAAAATCCAAAGAGGTCTGAGTGCTGGGCGGGTTCAAAGTGCGGCACTCAAACTTGTAGTTGACAAAGAGCGAGAGATCCAAGCTTTCAAGCCTCAAGAATACTGGAGTATCGACGCTATTTTCAACGATACCATCGAAGCTGCTTTGTATGAGTATATGAACAAAAAAATCGGCAAAATGGATATCAAAAATGAAAAAGAGGCTCAAGCAATAGTCGATCAAGTCAAAAATGAATCCTTTGTCGTTGCCAAAATAGAGAAGAAAAAACGCATCACCAAATCCCCTGCTCCTTTTATGACTTCAACGCTGCAGCAGACCGCTTCCTCAAAGCTCGGGTTCAGTCCTAAAAAGACGATGATGATAGCCCAAAAGCTCTATGAAGGTGTTCAGACGCCAAAAGGAATCACTGGCGTTATCACCTATATGCGAACGGATAGTCTCAATATCGCAAAAGAGGCGCAAGAAGCAGCTAGAGACCTCATTAAAAAGCAGTTTGGAGAAAAGTATCTTCCCAAAAAACCAAAAGAATATGCAACAAAAAGCAAAGGTGCTCAAGAGGCACACGAGGCGATCCGTCCAACGATGCTCGACTTTACCCCAGAGGTGGCCAAAAACTATTTGAGTGCGGATGAACTCAAGCTCTACACTCTCATCTACAACCGGTTTCTTGCTTCACAGATGGAAGATGCTGTCTTTGAAACACAAACCATCTACTTTAAAAGTCCAAGCGCCACTTTCAAAGCAAGTGGAAGAAAACTCATTTTCGATGGATTCTACAAAGTTTTGGGCAACGAAGACAAAGACAAGCTCCTTCCGGATCTCAAAGAGGGTGAAGAGGCGAAACTCACCAAAATAGAAGCCAACCAGCACTTCACAGAACCCCCTGCCAGATACACAGAAGCCAGTCTTATCAAAATGCTCGAATCTCTTGGTATCGGCCGTCCATCTACCTATGCACCGACAATTGCCCTGTTGCAAGCACGTAACTATATCGAGCTTGAAAAACGGGCCATCAAGCCGACTGAAATCGCTTTCAAAGTAATCGAGGTACTAGAAAAGCATTTCCCCGAGATTGTAGACAGCTCGTTTACTGCTAAAATGGAAGAGGAACTGGATGAAATAGCCGAAGCCAAAAAAGATTGGCAAAAAGTATTAAAAGCCTTCTATGATCCGTTTATAGAGCTCATCGAAAAAGGGAAAAAAGAGATCAAAAGCCAAAAAGTGGCTATTCCAGTTGGAAGAAACTGTCCTGAATGTGGAGCGGAGCTCGTCAAAAGAAAGGGGCGTTTTGGAGAATTCATCGCTTGTAGCGCTTTTCCAAAATGTAAATACACCGAACAGATAGAATCTGAAGAAAAAGGGCCTCAAGAGAGTAACGAAGTTTGTGAAAAATGTGGCTCGCCGATGGTCGTCAAACAAGGACCTCGAGGATCTTTTCTGGCTTGCAGTGCCTATCCGAAATGTAAAAACACCAAGCCCTTGGCAAAAAACGAGCCCAAAAAGCTGGATGTGAAATGTCCCGAGTGCGGAGGAGAAATTGTTGAGCGATTCAGCAGACGGGGAAAATTTTATGGTTGCTCCAACTATCCAAAATGTACATTTGTCTCAAAATTTGAACCGGTGGATAAACAGTGCAGCGAATGCGGATACATGATGGCGAAACGGACATATCGCAACAAAGAGGTGTATGAGTGTATCAAATGTAAACACCGAGAGGAAGTGCAGTGAACATAGGTGTCATTTCCGATACACACGATAGAGTGGATTTTACAAGAGAAGCTGTAGAGAAACTCAAAAGTTTTGATATTGAGATTTTGATCCATGCAGGCGATATTGGCGAAAAGGTGTGTCGATACCTCGATGGCTTAGACATCCCTGTCATCGCTGTTTTTGGCAATACCGACTCCGCTCATCTGCTCGAATGTTGTTCCCGTGTCAATCTGCAAAAACAGCCCTACTATTTCACAATCAAAAATACCACATTCAAACTGATGCACCAGCCCTACTACCTCACTCCAGATACCGATATCGTTATCTATGGTCATCTGCACAAGTTCGAATGCCAAAAGGCAAAGGCACTCTTTCTCAATCCGGGAGAAGTGTGCGCTAGGGAAAAGCCCCGTATAGAATCGGCTCTTTTGGAGCTTGAATCAAAAAATGTCACTTATATATACAAAGATTTGGAAAATGACACCTGGATGGAAGAGAGGGTTTGTGCATGAAAGTCTATTTGTGTGCCATCAGTAATATCAGTAGTGGCGTATGTGCTGAAGATTGCAAGTTTTGCACCCAAAGCACCAAATATCGAGCCGATATCCCAAGATACAAATATAAATCTATCGAAACAATCGTCGAAGAGGCCAAAAAAGCCAAAGCTGCAAAAGCGATAGGATTTTGTTTAGTGACTGCTGGAAAAGGTATCGATGACAAGATTCTCGATTTCGTTACACAAGCGGCCAGGGCCGTTAAAAAAGAGGTACCCGATATCAGTCTTATAGGCTGCAACGGTACGGCTGAGGTATGGCAGCTCAAAGAGCTCAAACATGCCGGCATCGACAACTACAACCACAATCTCGAAACGGCAAAAAGCTTTTATGAGCAAATATGCTCGACACATAGCTGGGAGGAGCGCTATCAGACATGTCTCAATGCGAAAGAAGCGGGCCTCAATCTTTGCACCGGAGGCATTTTTGGCCTTGGGGAGAGCAAAGAGCAAAGAGAGGAGATGATGGATCAGATTGCAAGCCTGGAGCCTATGAGCGTCCCCATCAATTTTTATCATCCCAACGAAGCGCTTCCTCTACCACAAACAACTATCGACCCATCCGACGCACTCTCTATCATTCAGGACATGAGAAAAAGAGTTCCCAACGCTATGATTATGGTAGCAGGCGGCAGAGAGTTGGTTTTTGGCGAGCAGTGGCCAAAAATATTGGATGCCGGAGCAAACGCCATCGTCATTGGTGACTATCTCACAACGAAGGGTGAACGTCCGGACAAAGATATTCAAACGTTGCAAAAACTCGGAGTAGAAATAGCCACCAGCTGTCATGAATGAAATACATATTATCCTTGTTGTCTCTCTCATCATTTTCACCTCCCCATTTCTGTCGAAAATCACAAGACTTCCTACATCGGTAGTGGAAATCGTCCTTGGCACCGTTTTTGGCGCTTTGGGGCTGCTGTCGCATGTCGCCCTGTTTGAACTGGTCGCGGAATTTGGCTTTTTGTATCTTATGTTTCTGGCCGGTCTGGAAGTGGATCTCAAGGAGCTCTTTTCCCTTGAAAAGGCCGTTATCAAACGCGGTATTGTCTATATCGCCCTACTCTATCTTTTCTCCTTCTTGCTCGTTCGATACAGCGCTCTTGCAGATATCTATATCGCCATATTCCCGTTAATCTCCGTCGGCTTGATTGCCGCTTTGAAAAAGGAGTATGGCAAAGGAGTTTCGTGGCTCAATCTCTCCATGGCCATCGGAAGCCTTGGAGAAGTGGTCTCCATTACCGTTTTAACCATTATGAGTGCGGTCATGGAGTTTGGACTGGGGAAACAGTTTTATGAGAGCATCTTGATCTTGGCTCTCTTTTTACTGCTTACGATGCTCATTTTTAAACTGCTTCAAGTTCTTTTTTGGTGGTACCCTGAACTCAAAACCACACTCATGCCCCGAATCGATACGGAGGAGCAGGATATTCGACTCTCTATGGCGCTTCTTTTCACTTTCATCGCAATTATGATTTATCTGCATCTGGAAGTCGCTTTTGGTGCGTTTATCGCCGGTATCATCATCGCCACCTTTTTTGAGCACAAAAAGACACTGCCCCATAAACTCTCTTCCTTTGGATTTGGATTTTTGGTGCCGATATTTTTTATCTTTACTGGAAGCAGCTTCAAAATCGAAGCTCTTTTTATGCAGGGGATGATCGTCAACGCACTCTTCATCACTCTTGCCATGATAGGGATACGGCTTCTTAGCTCCATGGCTTTTTATCGACTTTTCTCACTGAAAGAAGGCGTACTCTATGCACTTTCACACTCCATGCCTCTCACACTTCTTGTTGCGATCGCGACGATAGCCTTGCATACCAAAGTGCTAGGCAAGGAAGCCTATTTGACGCTCATCTTGGCAAGTATTATCGAAGTTTTGATTGTCATGATTGCAATCCGATGGATCGTCAAACTTACTTACAAAAAACCAGATACCCCTCACTAGTCTTTTTGACTTTTTTGCTGCACTCTTTTTTGAGCCGTAACGCGATACGAAAATAGTCTTTGTGGGATCCTGCAGCTATATCTATAAAGTAATCGGATTGTTTCACTTTCCGTTTAACACTCCGGAAACTTGTTCCACTGGAAAAATCGAGGACCAGTTTTTTCGGTTTTGTTGTAAAAAAAGATCGAAGCAGCTTCGAGTGGGTTTTGATCAACAAATGATCTGTATACACATAGATAATTGCAGGTTTGATGGAGAGTTTTAGCAGCTCTTTTTGAATCGATCCATTTTTGGAGGGCTGAATCACCTTCTTTGGCAGCTTTGTTTGTTTGGCGACAGGGGCTTGGGTCACTGGATGCATGATTTGAGACTCTTTTTGAGGCAACTCATTGGGAAGAAAAAAGGGATTTTCCCGAGCCAACAGCATCACAGGAATCAAAAGAAGTAGACGTTTCATTCGGTAGGCTCCAACTCTTTTAGTTCGAAATACTCTTTTTGCAGTCTTGCATTTTCAGCTTTTAGGTACTTGATGCTTCTTTCAAGATTTTTTTGGGTGACATTGAGCTGAAACAGAACTTCCAAAGAGTTCGTTCCAAACAACAAAAATCCGATATAGACTGCAACTGCACTGACAATGCCGAGTATCAACAGATATCGGCCGATAGCGGCCAGAAGGCCTTTGCCGCTTAAGGAGTCGATGAGCTCCTCATGTCGTTTGGCCATCTGTTAGAAAAGCTCTTTTCCTATGTATTCAGGATACAGAAGATCTCGCTCAATCTCTAGGAGTCTGTTGTATTTCGCTGTTCGTTCCCCTCTAGCCGGTGCACCCGTTTTGATCTGGGCCGTATTGAGAGCTACTGCAAAATCAGCGATAAAGGCATCTTCACTCTCACCACTTCTGTGGCTCATGACGCAGTTATATCCGTTTCTTTGCGCAAGCCGTACCGTTTGCATCGTTTCACTCACACTTCCGATCTGGTTCGGTTTGATCAAAATGGCGTTCGCGATTCCCTTTTCGATGCCCTCAGCTAAAATAGTTTTGTTGGTAACAAAAAGATCATCCCCAACAAGTTGGATTTTATCGCCAAGTTTTTCTGTAAGGATCTTCCATCCTTCCCAGTCATCTTCCGCCATACCATCTTCAAGTGAAACGATCGGGTATTTCGCTACCAGATCAGCATAGAATTCAGCCAGCTCCTCGGCGCTGAGCACCTTGTTATCGCCTTTGAGTTCATACTTACCATCTTTGTAGAATTCACTGCTTGCTGCATCGAGCGCAATATTCACCTCATCTGCAGGTTTATATCCCGCTTTCTCGATCGCTTTTAAAATATACTCGATCGGCTCTTCGTTGTTTTTAAAGTTTGGCGCAAATCCACCTTCGTCACCTAGAGCCGTCGGATGACCATCTTCAGCCAAAAGTTTTTTGAGCGTATGGTAGATTTCAGCACTTGCTCGAAGAGCCTCTTTGAAACTGTCAAATCCCGTCGGCATGATCATATACTCCTGCAAATCCACATCGTTATCCGCATGCGCTCCACCATTGATGATATTGAGCATAGGCGTTGGTACGATAACACCGTTGGCACCGCCAAGATAGCGATACAGTGGCATATGCAGGCTTTTCGCTGCCGCTCTAGCTACCGCCATGGAGACACCAAGCACGGCATTTGCGCCAAGTTTTGAATAGTTGTTTGTGCCATCAAGCTCTTTCATGATAGCATCGATCTCGGCTTGATTGTATGGACTGAGTCCTACAAGCTCATCCGCAATGGCCACTTCCACATTTTCACACGCTTTCAAAACACCCTTGCCACCAAATCGATCATCACCGTCTCGAAGCTCCAACGCTTCCCTTTTCCCCGTACTCGCACCACTCGGTACAATAGCGCTTGCCACCGTTCCATCACTCAAAATTACCGTCGCTTTTACCGTTGGGTTTCCTCTACTGTCCAAAACTTCTTGCGCAGCAATATTGTCAATATAAACCATCGATTCTCCTTTATTCTTCGCTCATTTCATTTTCTGGTACCATCATCACGCTATCATCCATTCCCATGGCTCGCCTGATCTCATTTTCGATCTCTTGTGCAACTTCGGGATGCTCTTTGAGATAGGCTTTGGCGTTTTCTCTACCTTGTCCCAATTTTATATCTTTGTAACTGAACCAGCTTCCGCTTTTATCGATGATGTCCATCTTCACACCATAATCGATAAGTTCCCCTTCTTTACTGATGCCTTCGCCAAACATGATGTCGAATTCAGCCTGTCTAAACGGCGGGGCCACTTTGTTTTTCACCACTTTTGCGCGTACTCTGTTTCCTATTTGACTCTCACCCTGCTTGAGCGTAGCGATTCTTCGCACATCTACTCGCACGGATGCATAAAACTTGAGGGCGTTCCCTCCTGTAGTGGTCTCAGGGGTACCGTATCCCATAGCCCCTATTTTCATACGGATCTGGTTGATGAAAATGACTGTTGTGTCCATTTTGTGGACAACACCGGTGAGCTTTCTCAGAGCCTGGCTCATGAGTCTTGCCTGAAGACCCATATGGGAATCCCCCATCTCCCCTTCGATCTCCGCTTTCGGTGTCAAAGCCGCTACGGAGTCGATAACGATCACATCCACCGCTCCGCTTCGCGCAATGGTTTCGACAATATCGAGAGCTTGCTCTCCAAAATCTGGCTGAGAAACCAGCAGATTGTCGATATCGACACCGAGATTTTTCGCATACAGTACATCAAGAGCGTGTTCTGCATCGATAAAAGCAGCTACACCTCCCTTTTTTTGCGCTTCAGCGATAATTTGAAGAGCCAATGTGGTCTTACCCGAACTCTCAGGCCCATATATCTCAACGATTCTTCCTTTTGGAACACCTCCGATTCCAAGAGCAAGATCGAGCCCCAGCGAACCGGTCGAGATCGATTCGATCGGCTCAATCTGCTTGTCACCAAGCTTGACAAGTGCTCCTTTCCCAAAAGCCTTGTCGATCTGTTTAATAGCAAGATCCAATGCTTTTTGCTTATTCGTATCCATTTGTCCCTCTTGAAAATATTTTTGAATATTTTAGCTTTTTTTAAGTAAAATATCCATAAAAATCTTAGAAAGGCTCTAATGTCCACCTATACCGTCGCCCACTCACCCGATGCAGATGATATCTTTATGTTTTACGCCATCAAATTTGGCTGGATCAGCTCCAAAGAGATCAGATTTGAAAATATAGCCCTCGATATCGAAACCCTCAATGAGAAAGCCTTGGAAAATTTTTACGACATCACCGCTATTAGCTTCGCGCTCTATCCGAAAATAAGAAACGAATATGCTCTTTTGAAAACAGCGGTCAGCTTCGGACAAGGGTATGGACCGAAACTAATCAAAAAAAAGGGAAAGAGACTCAAAAAAAATTTCAAGGTGGCCTTGAGCGGCCGATACACCACAAACGCCATGCTCTTTCGTATCGCCTATCCTGAAGCGAGACCGGTTTACATGAATTTTTTAGAGATTGAAAAAGCTGTTTTGGATGGAAATGTGGATGCAGGGGTCTTAATCCATGAATCGATTTTGAATTTCGATGAGAGCCTGGAGGTAGAGCGCGAGATTTGGGATATCTGGGTGGAACTAGCAAAAAAGGAGCTGCCGCTGCCTCTTGGCGGTATGGCTTTGAGACGCTCCATCCCCCTCAATAAAGCGATTGAAAGTGAAAGGATGCTTATCAAAGCCGTGGAAGTCGCCCACAATCACGGCAAACTCCTTTCCCGTATGCTTCTAGAGAGAAATCTTGTTCGCGTGGATGACAAGCAGCTCGAAAAATATCTGAGCCTTTATGCCAATGAACACTCCATCGAAATGAATGAAAGGCAATATGAAGCGCTTGATACCCTTTTTGCCATAGGATATGAACATGGGTTGTATGACTGCCCCATTCGCACAAAAGATTTTCTCATTCCCACCGAGTATAAAAAGCTTAGATTCAGTTGAGACACTTTACAATGCATAATATGAAACAAAATGATTTACTAAAAAATTTTCGTATCAAAATAATTAAATTTTCTATCATTCTTACCATCGTCGTTATCATAACCGGTATTTTCATCCACGTACTATCACACTCTAAACATCTTAGTTCCTTTCTGGTATTCGATTTTTTCGCTCTTATAACTCTCGCTATAACACTCTTTCTTTTCGAAAAGAAATTGGAGTTTTTGCCACTTTTCTTGATCGGCAACTATATAATTTTAATCTTGCTTGTCTATTTTGTCACCAAGTACGAATTTAATCCTTATGCTATTGTCTGGTATCCTCCCATCGCCATGTCAGCCATGATTCTTGCCAGGTTGAAAATTGGTACACTCATCACCTTCATCACTTTGGCTGCTGCAATATTGCTTTTTCACACCACTATTCCGTACATACAAGCTTCCATATATCTTTCTATCATTGCTGCAGCTCTCTTTGGATGGATTATAGAACAGAAACTGTTCGAATTTGCCCAAAAATATCAACAAATTACTGAAAATCTCTACAAACTCTCTACAACGGATCCTTTGACTCAGCTCTATAATCGCCGTTTTTTTTTCGAAGAGTGCACGAAAAAGATCAATCTGGCAAAACGCAAATCTCTTCCAATCGCTCTGCTTTCCATAGACTTGGACCATTTTAAGCAGATCAATGACCAATATGGTCATGCCCAAGGTGATGAGATTCTTACCAGTTTCGCCAAAATTTTACAAAAGAGTTTGCGGGGGTACGACATCGTCGCACGTATGGGTGGCGAAGAGTTTGCCGTATGTATCATCGATGAAAATTTGAACAACGTACGATTCATAGCCAATAAAATTTTAGAAAACGTTCGAAAAATTGAGGTCGCTCCATCAAACAACCTCAGTGTCAGCATTGGCATAGCTTTTTCAAAACCCCATGAAAACATCAATTTGCAACAGCTGCTGATACAAGCGGATAAAGCTCTGTATCGCGCTAAAGAGCGCGGACGAGATCGGATCGAGGTTTATGAAGAAAAAAATTGATTTTGCCAAGTATAGTTCCATTAAAATAGGTCCCATAGCAGATGTCGAGCTGATCGAACAGATCGATCCACAATTTGAAGAGTACTTTTTGATCGGCGGAGCCAACAATCTTTTGGTCTCACCAAACCCTCCAAGACTCGCTAGTCTCTCAAAAGCTTTCGACTATATCCGAATCGATGGGGACAAACTCAAAATTGGTGCTGCAACACCAACTGGAAAAGTAGTCTCATTTTGCAAAAAACATGATATTGGTGGATTTGAGTTTTTGAGCAAGCTTCCCGGAACCATCGGGGGTGCCGTGAAGATGAATGCTGGTGTCAAGGAGTATGAAATAAAAAACCTTTTGCTTGGTATCGAAACAGCCAAAGGCTTTCTTCCGGCAAAGGCTCTTGGTTTAAGCTACCGAAAAAGTAGTATCAACGCCATTATCTATGAAGCGGTGTTTCGTATCGAAAAAGGCTATAATGAAGCTCTTCGCCAAAAACTGCTGTCACTTCGATCCAATCAGCCAAAGGAGCCAAGTGCCGGAAGTGTTTTTAAAAATCCACCTGGTGAATATGCTGGGAGGCTTATTGAAGCTGTAGGTCTTAAAGGCAAGCGGATCGGTGATATGGCTTTTAGTCCTGTACATGCCAATTTTTTGATCAATTACGGCAAAGGTACCTTTACAGAAGCGGTGGAACTCATCACGATAGCAAAAGAGAAAGTTTTACAAAAATATGGAATTGTTTTAGAAGAAGAAGTGATTATCGTTTAGGGGAAAAAACCCCCTAAAGTTTTATGCAGCTGCCGCTTTTTTTGCAGCTTCCAAAGCCTCTTCGTAATTAGGCTCTTCAGTGATCTCTGGAACGAGTTGCTTGTATACAACGTTTCCGTCTTTATCGATAATGAAAATAGCTCTTGCAAGGATTCCTTTGAGTGGTCCTTCAGCGATTACAACACCATATTTTTCACCGAAATCTCTGTTTCTATAGTCACTTGCAACAGTTAGGTTTTCAACACCTTCAGTCGAACAGAATCTTTTGCTTGCGAACGGAAGGTCCATGGATACTACAGTAACATCAACGCCTTCAATGTTTGAAGCTTCTTCGTTGAATTTTCTTGTTTCAGTAGCACACACTGGAGTGTCAAGAGATGGAACTACAACGATCATCTGAACGTTTCCTTGTGCACCACCCACTTTTTTCTCTTCAAGACCTGTTGTAACAACAGTAGCCTCAGGAGCTTTATCTCCTACGTTTACTTCATTTCCTTCCAAATTTACTGGATTTCCTTTTAGTGTAACAGTTGCCATATGCAACCTCCTTTTTCATTTTTTGTTTTGGAGCAGATGCTCATAAAGAAATTATAGCTCAAATAAGACAAATTTTCTCTCATTTTTTCTTTGAAGAGAAAATGGGGGCCAATATGTTACCTTTTTACACAAAACAGCTTCTTGGAATGGCAACAAGAGCATCCATATCGGTAAAATCGTTCATCAAAAATGCTTCCACTGCCGCCCTTCCTATCATAGCTGCATTGTCACTGCAATATTCAAGTTTTGCAAAAGCGATAGGAATGGCTCTTTTTGCACACTCTTGTTCAAAGGCTTTGCGAAGGGCCATATTTGCACTGGCTCCTCCTACGATGGCAAAATCGGAAGGTTTGTAAATTTCGCACGCTTTTTTCGTTTTTTGCAAAAGATGGGCAATTGCCGCTTTTTGAAAAGAGGCAGCGATATCTGCCATATCCTGCTCACTGAGATTTTCCATCTCACTCAGTGCCAGGCGCACGGCATTTTTCAAACCTGAATAGCTAAAGGCCAACTCTTTTGCATTTTTGAGTGGAATTGGGAAATCAAATCTATTTGCATCACCCTTTTGAGCCAGTTTTTCGATGACAGGCCCTCCAGGGTATCCAAGCCCCATCATCTTCGCCACCTTATCGAAACTCTCTCCAAAACTGTCATCCAGTGTCGTTGCCAAAACCTTGATATCTTTATACCCTTTGACATCAAGTATCATCGTATGGCCTCCGCTGACAAGGAGTACCATTTTTGGCAAAACAGCCTCTTTTTCGATAAAGAGCGAATAGACGTGACCGATGAGGTGATTGACGCCAATAAGCGGCACATTCAGGGCCAAATGAAGCGCCTTTGCCATCATGATGCCCTCAAGAAGGGTAACAGAGAGACCAGGCTCATTGGTAACAGCAATCGCTTTGATTTGTGGTAAAAACTCTTTTGCCTCTTCCAAAATTTTCGGCAATGCCTCGGCATGGAGCCTGCTTGCAAGCTCTGGGACTACTCCTCCATACTCGCTGTGTGCAAGCTCTTGGGATATTTTTTTGTGAAATAGAAGTTTATAATCTTTAATCCTTGTTATGGCGATAGAGCTATCGTCACAACTGCTTTCGATACTCAAAATCATATCGGCTCCGATACAACACTGGGATCTCTTTTGGCCCACTCCAGCACCCATGGCCACTTGCCATAGCCGCTTTTTTCATTGATATGCCCTGCATCTTGCAAAATGAGCATCTCGCAACCAAAATGGTTTTGCAAATAGTGGGCCTCTTCAAGGCGTAGGTATGGGTCGTTCGTCGAAACCACCAACTGCACCTCTTGTGCAAAAAGGTTTTTAGGTAAAACGTGTGGGAAAAACTGCTCCAGAAGTTTTATATCGGTATGCTTGCTTGGAGGTGCCACAAGGAGTAACCGCTCAACCTCATCAATCTCACCCTCTTCACACAACGCCATCCATACGGTACACGCAAGTGAATGACATATTACGGTTGTTGGCTTAAAATTTTTCAAATGCTTTTTAAACTGACTCATCCATTTACTTTTATTAGGATGGTGAGGATGATGGATAAGGGGAAAACTAACCGTTCCATACTCTTTGGCCAGTTCACCAGCCAGCCAGCTTTGCCAGTGGGGATAGTCGCTTCCTCCCCATCCGTGTAAAATCAAAAACCTATCCATCCTTTTTCTCCTCAACTTCTGCCTCTATCGGCTCCTCTTTTTTGTTCTCTATCTCTTTTGGAAGCTCTTTCGTCTCTCCTTTGAGTACGCCAAGCAGGCGTTGCTCTTGCTCAGGAGTGAGTTTTCCTTCTGCGATCGTATCGATGATCTTATTGGCGATTGCCACTTTCGCCTCGTTCTCTTTGAGACGAAAATATTTTTCCAAATTGTCGTGATAGGCGATAAGTTTGTCTTTTCTCTTTTTGTAAAAGTACAGCACGATCAAAACTACAACTAATATGATCACCAGTGCGATCAAAGAAAAAAGCAAAAACTGCTTTTTGAGTTCAAGCTCTTTTTGTGCGATAATCTTTTGATTTTGCAGTTCCAAAAGCTCTTTTTGCTTTTTGAGTTCCAGCTCTTTGAGTTTATATGTTTGCTCAATTTTTTGGAGTTCCAAAGCCTGCTTTGCTTTGATTTTGGCAATCTCCACCTCTTTTTGGGCTTCATTTTTGCTTCTTTGCAGTGCCAGCTTTTCTATCTCTTGCTGCATTTTTGTGAGTGCCAGCTCTTTTTGCTTATCCGCCTCTTCTCTAGCCTTTTGCAGTCTAGCTTCAATTCTCGCTTTTCTTTCCAAAAGCTCATCTTTTTTTTGTTCAAGTTTTTGCGTACGCTCCATACAGCCACTAAAAAGCAAAACGATCAATAAAAGATTAAAGAGTTTGAACATAGCCGCGCACCTTTTTGTCTATTGCAAATATAGCTTCCACGCTCTGCACTTCTGTATCGAAAAATTTCTCTATACTTCGCAAAACAGCCTCTGCAATAAACCCAAAAGCTTTCTGACCTTCGATAAATTGTTCGATTGCCGCTTCATTGGCCGCATTGACTACAACACCAAGTTCAGGGCGCTTGAGAAGCCGCTCTTTTATCTGCCATACAGGATAACGTTTTTGGTCAATTGGCTCAAAGGCTGTCTTTATCTTAAAAATATCTACAGATTCCAGGATTGGCTGATTACTGATACCAAGAGCATAGGCAATGGGAAGTTTCATATCGGGTATGCTCGCATGAAATGTGGTGCTGCCGTCTATAAATTCCACAATTCCATGAACAATCGAGCTTGGCTCAATCACTCCATCAATATTGTCACATCCAAAAAGCCAGTAGGCTTCCAAAACTTCAAAAAGCTTATTGACCATGGTTGCACTGTCGATGGTGATTTTCGTTCCCATACTCCAGTTGGGATGTTTCAGGGCGTCCTGCAGTGTAGCGCTCGCAATCTTTTCTATCTTCCAGTCGCGAAAAGCCCCGCCACTGGCCGTCAAAATGAGTCGTTTTGGTTTGAAACTGTTTTGCAAAAGGTACCAAAGTCCAAAATGTTCACTATCGATCGGCGTAATTTTGGAGGTATCTATAAATTTTCCCGCCACTACAAGCGACTCTTTGTTGGCCAAGGCCACTCGTTTGCCAAGTTCGATAGCTTTGAGTGTGGGCCGAAGTCCCAAAAATCCCACAAGAGCGTTGACAACCAGTTCACTCTCACACATTGCAAGCGCTGCCAAAATCCCATCTTCACCATGCAAAACGACAGGAGCATCAATCTTACATGGATTAGCGGTAACGACAATTCTTGGGTGGAAAATCTCTATCTGCTTTTTCAAAAACTCGATGTTGTTTCCAGCTACCAGTACCTCAACTTCGATTCCAAACTGCTTACAAATTTTCAGCGTATTTGTTCCGATCGAACCAGTGGAGCCAAGAAGCGCTATTTTCATAGCAGTCCTCTTAGCAGTATCACCATTGTTGGCGCTGCAAATAGATATCCATCCACTCGGTCAAGAATCCCTCCGTGGCCCGGCAAGATATTGCCACTATCTTTGACTCCGGCTCTTCTTTTGAGATAGCTCTCAAAAAGATCCCCAAAAACGCCAGCAAATGAAGCCAAGAGCGATATCACGATAGATTGCCACAACTCCACCAGTTGTACTCCATACCAGCTTCCAAAAATTGTGGCGACAATCACTCCACCAAAGACACCCTCCCATGTCTTTTTGGGAGAGGTCTTACAAAAAGGGTGTTTGCCTATGGCCCGTCCTGTAAAATAGGCTCCTACATCAGTCAAAGCCACAACGATGACAAGCCATACAAGCGCTTCCATACCAAAATCGTGGTACAAAGAGAGCAAAAATAGAAAGGAGGCCATTGGATAGAGAAAAGGTAAAAACTTCTTTGAATCCTTGTCTTGCGTAAAGGCTTCGTAGCCGGCAAAGACAAGTGCAACCAAAAAGAAGAGATCATCAGGGTTGGGATAGAATGATGCGACAATCCAGGTAAAAAATGCCCAAAAATAGAGAGAATTGTAGTTTTGCATTCCATACAATCGCATCGCTTCATAAAATGCAAGCAAAAAGATTATGCCAAAAAAGAGCCATGTGAGAAAAAAACTATCGATCCAGGCAACAAGGGCGACAACTGCAATTAAAACCACTCCTGTTACCATTCGTTTGGCAAATTCACTCATTCAATCCCTTTTTTATTCAATTGTAACACGGATCGTCTTATATTTTACATACTCCACGTTCGCTCCCTCTTTTGGCTTGACGTTTCGCCTTTGTGTATAGTCTACATTGTAACTGCCGGGATGTTTGGCACTGAAACTCGCACACAGTTTCGCCGCTTGCTCCAGCACTTCCATAGGTATGTTTTGTTTGTTTGTCGAAATAATCACATGGGCGGATGGCATATCTTTGAGATGCAACCAAACATCACTCGCTTTTGCTTTTTTCAAAAGCTCTATATTGCCTTTTCTGTTTTTGCCTATATAGACATCATAGCCAGCAATATTGAACCTTTCGTAGTTTTTATCCTTTTTGGACTCTTTTTTGGCACTTTTGCTAAAAAGCAGTTCTATATCTTCCACTTTTTTGGCATTTCTCACAAGATTGGCTTTCTTTTCCAAAAAGTCCAGTTTTTCTTGGATATTTTCTCTTTGGATGTGGATATTTTGCGCTTTTTGACGAAGCTTCTTTGCACGCTTGAAAAAGAGATCGCTCATCATCGCAGCACTTTTTGCCTCTTGGGGCAGTTCAAAGCGTATGGCATTGCCTTCAAAATCGGCTCCTTCATATACCCTTTGGTATGGTTTGATTGTATGGAGATTTGCCAGCACGATCTGCCCTTTTTTCTCCTCCTCGTTTGCTTCATGCAAAAGTGTACTTTCTTGATCAAGATTTTGTAGAAGCTGTTGGAGTTTCTCTTTTTGCTTTTGAAGCTGCAAGAGTTTTGATGTTTTTGCAATCTGCAGACGCTTTGCGAGATCTTCTTTATACATACCCAATAAATAGTTTTTTATATTTTCAATATGCAGTTCACTTCTATCAAGTTTATTGGGTGGAGTCAAAGGAAAAAGAGGACGACCAGGTTTGATATCTCTATGGAAATCGTGATGGAGTGCTTCAAGGACATTCCCCTTTTCATCCAACATGATGGCATTTGCATGGCGCCCGGTGAATTCAAGCTGCAAAATAGCTGACTCTTCTTTGTAGGAGCCCTTTTTCCTGCAGTGAATACGAACGATTTTATCATTCTCGTCAAGTTCTATTCTTTCAATGAGACTTTTTTTGCACTTTTTCGCAAGCATCTTGTCAAAAGGGGCGTTGTAAAACCTGGTTTTAACAAAATCGTCTCGCATATAGATGAGATTTTTACTGCGATTCAGATCAAAAAAGATCTCCTCTTTGTCAAAAACAGCCCGCAAAACATTATCATCCACTCTGGCAATATCATTGAGATGTCGAAACTGTTCAAGATACTTTACGATCTCCCGTAACTCTTTATACTTCATCCCTACCTCAATCTTTTTTGATAAAATAGCAAAAACTCTTTTAAAGGCGCATAATGGGTCAGACAATTACGGAAAAGATATTTAGCGAACATGTGGGTCGCGAAGTCAAGGCAGGAGAGATAGTTGAATGTGAACTTGATATGATCATCGGCAACGACATCACCACACCGATCTCCATCAAAGCGTTTCGAGACAGTGGTGCTAAAAAACTGGCAAAACCGGACAATTTTGCCATCGTTTTGGACCATTTTATTCCGGCAAAAGATATCGCCAGTGCCAATCAGGCAAAAATCAGCCGAGAGTTTGCCTATGAGCACAATCTCAAACACTTTTTCGATGAAAAGGATATGGGAATCGAACACGCCCTTTTGCCCGAAAAAGGGCTCGTGGTTCCAGGTGATGTGATTATCGGCGCGGATTCACACACTTGTACCCATGGAGCTCTTGGAGCCTTTGCTACCGGGATGGGGAGTACGGACCTGGCATACGGGATGATCACCGGCAAAAACTGGTTTAAGGTGCCGCCTTCTATCAAAGTCATCTACACTGGCAAACTTGGCGAACATGTATATGGAAAAGATCTTATCTTGGAGCTTATCAGAAGAATCGGCGTTGATGGAGCGCTCTACAAAGCCCTTGAGTTTACCGGTGACACCATAGAAAACCTCGATATGGACGGACGGTTCAGTCTTTGCAACATGGCTATCGAAGCGGGAGCAAAAAACGGAATCATCGCCGTTGATGAAGTAACAAAAGCCTTCTTGGCCGATAAGCCACTCGCACGTGAACCAAAAATCCATTATAGCGACGAGGATGCTGAGTATGAGCAAGTAATCGAAATCGATGTGAACAATCTTGAGCCGGTCATTGCATTTCCGCACCTTCCAAGCAACGGCCGTCCTATCAGTGAAGCGGCAAAGATGGATCTCAAAGTGGATCAAGTCTTTATCGGAAGCTGTACCAATGGACGCCTCAGTGATATTGCAATAGCGGCTGAGATTCTAAAGGGGCGAAAAGTTGCACGCCATACACGAATGATCGTCACTCCTGCAACGCAAAAGATCCTCAAAGAGGCAGAAAAGCGAGGCTATATCGATATTCTCATCGATGCAGGTGCAGTCGTATCCAATCCTACATGCGGAGCATGTCTAGGCGGATATATGGGAATTTTGGCTGACAATGAGCGATGCGTAAGTACGACAAACAGAAACTTTGTGGGCCGAATGGGAGCTAGAACGAGTGAAATTTACTTAGCGAACTCGGCAGTTGCAGCTGCAAGTGCCGTGGCTGGCAAGATCGCAGATCCTAGAGAACTGTGATCCTCTTTGATCTCACAACCTTGGGCGAGCTGACAACCGGCTCGCTGATAAAACGCCAAAACCGCTTTTTAGCGACTGCTTTTGTTGATAATCAAGTCAAAAAAGTCCATATCGCCGATACTGGAAGGCTTGAAGAGATCCTCACACCAAACAGGGCACTCCTTCTTTTAAAAAATCGCCCGGGTCTCAAAACCGACTACACCTTGATAGCTGCCAAAATGGAAGAGGGATGGGTTTTGATCAATACAAAACTTCACCGACCAATCGCACAAAAAGCGATTAAGCAGGGTGTTTTGGGATTTATTCCAAAAACACTCCAAGCAGAAGTACTTTTTGAAAACAGCAGGCTCGATTTCAAAGCAGACGATGCGTTTATCGAACTCAAAGGATGCAGCCTCGTCCAAGACAACCTTTGTCTCTTCCCCAATGCTCCAACGTCAAGAGGCGTCAAGCATATACGCGATCTCATCAAAGCAAAAGAAAAAGGTTTCAACGCCTATATCCTCATCATGGCCGTGAGAAAATGTGCATGCTTTAAACCGCATCCGACACGGGATCTAGAATTTCAAACAATATTTTTTAAAGCGCTCCAAAAAGGTGTTCGTTTCAAAGGCTTTTTTATACGAATCGATTCATCTTTACATGTTGTTTTTGATGGACCTTTGACACTGTGTCATGATAAGATATAATTGAGACAAAATGGATGGGTACAATGAAAAAAATCCTTTTTGCACTCTTTATCACTGCTTCATTGTTTGTAGGAGTTTTTTTTCTTTGGCAACATAATAAAGATCGAAACAAGCTCTTTCATACCGTCAAAGTAACGGTTGCAAAAGGGGATGTAGTCCAAAGCGTCGAAGCCACAGGGGTCATCAAACCTTCAGTGGGAGCGGAAGTTAAAATTGGAGCACGAGTGACTGGAATGGTCACAGATGAACCGATCAAAGTGGGTGATTTTGTCAAAAAAGGAACTACAATAGCCAAGATCGATGATCAAGAGCTCCAAAAAGCTCTTACGATTGCCAAAGAGGAGCTTCAAAAAATACTCGATACCTATCCAAAAGAGATAGAACGTCTCCAAAAAGAGGTCAAAAAAGCAAAACTCTCTGTCAAAAATGCAAAGCTTGTACTTGAAGCTGCCAAAGCAGATGCCAAAACGGCCAACTGGCTATGCGAAAACAAAAAACAACTTCGAAAAAGAAAAAGTATAAGCGAAAAAGAGTACAAGACCGTATGTACTGAAGCATACAGAAAACAAAAAAACTATGAAGAGGCTCTCAATGCCCTGCAACAAGCCAAACTCAACGCCCAAGCAGCACAACTGGCCCTGGAAAAGATGCAAAAAAGCTTCATCCACGATTCGGCAATTGCCAAAGCAAAAATGGAGCAAGCGAAAATCCGCCTCAGCTACGCTACAATCAAAGCCCCTTTTGACGGAATCATCACCTATATTTCTACACAAAAAGGCGAAACGGTAGTCGCAGGACTCAATGCTCCGCAGTTTGCGAAGATTCTTGATCCAAATCGATTGGAAAATCGTATCTATATCGACGAAACTGTCATAGCAAAAATAAAAAAAGGTATGCATGTCCTCTTTCACGTGGATAGTTTTGGGAAAAAAGATTTTCAAGGAAAGATCGATCAAATCTATCCTCAACCAGAGATTCAAAACGGGGTTGTCTACTATGTAGGCGTTGTCAAATCATTTAACGATGCTGCGTTGCTGCGGCCAGAAATGACAACACACAACAAAATCATCGTACAAATCATCAAAAATGTTCTTCGCCTCCCAAATCAAGCAGTCAAATTCAAAAATGGACACTTTTTCGTCTATCTCAAAAGGGGTAGCAAAGTGGTAGAACAGAGAGTACAACCCGGGATTTCCGATGAACACTATACACAAATCCTTTCCGGTCTCAAAGAAGGCGATATCGTTTTGATGGAGTCAAAGAGTGCTCATTGAGTGTAAACATATCACAAAAAAGTATCGTACTGGTGATATCGAAACGACTGTTTTAAAGGATGTAAGTTTCTGTGTCGAACAAGGCGAGTTCGTAGCCATCATGGGAAGCAGCGGAAGTGGAAAATCAACACTGCTCTATATCTTGGGATGCCTGGATAAGCCTTCTATGGGAGAGTATCGTATCAATGGAAACAATGTAGCCAACTTGAGCGACGATGAGCTTTCACATCTTCGAAACAGCATGTTTGGATTTATTTTTCAAGCTTTTTATCTCATTCCGTATCTCACTATCCTCGATAACGTTCTTGTACCAACGCTCTATGCCAAAACCTCTAAGTCGAAAGAGGATGCAAAAGCGCTCCTTGAAAAACTGCAACTCTTTGATAGGATAGATTTCTATCCAGATCAACTCTCAGGAGGCCAAAAGCAGCGGGTCGCCATCGCAAGAGCACTCATCAATGAACCCCAAATCATCCTCGCTGATGAGCCAACGGGGCAACTCGACACCAAAAATGCCAAAATAGTCATGGAGATTCTTAAAAACCTCAATGAAGAGGGACGCACAGTTATAGTAGTCACCCATGATGAAAACATGGCCAAATACGCTCAACGAGTGATTCGGATACAAGATGGTCAGATTCTATCTACGTGATCTTTTCGCATTTCTTTTTTTCTATAAAGGGCGCACGCTTTTTGCACTGCTTGGAATTGTTCTTGGCATTGCTTCTCTCGTTTTCATAGTAGCAGCCATCGAAGGCAGCCAACTCAAAGCAAAAAAGATTATCGACATGCTTGGAAGCGACACCATTTTGATACGCTCAAGCTTTGGAAGTCGCGTCTCTTTTCGACACATTCCCATGAAACTGGACATTCATCAATACAATCTCATCAAAAAAATAGATGGAATCAAAAGTCTTGACTACTTCTACGTCAAGAAAGTGAACGTAAAACGAAAGAACTTCGGAAAAAAACTGCTTGTCGAAGGTTTTACACTGGGTACGCTTGAACATTTTGGATATAGGCCCAAATGGGGACGGTTTTTCTTGCCAAAAGATTTTCAAAATTTTTCCAAAGTGGTGGTTGTCGGACAAGATATAGTCCAGGAGTTTTTTCAAGGAAAAAATCCTTTGGGAAAAACACTCTTCATCGGCAAAGAACCCTTTCGGGTTATCGGCGTCTATCAAAAAAGAGGGAAAAGTCCCAGAGGCAACAGCATGGATGAACGTATTATGATGCCTGTCTCTACATATAGAAAATTTATCCAGCATGAATATCAAAAAATATTTGCGATGGTGGCAAAAGTCTCCCGTGATGCCGACTATAAAAGAGTTTTGAACGATATTGAGACAATTTTAAACAAAACGCTCAAACCCGATGACTATTTTCTCATCACACCCCAAAAAATCATGAAGTTTCTCTCGATGCTCAGTACATCTTTGACGCTCTTTTTGGGTATAGCATCTTTTACGGCACTTTTCGTAAGCGGTTTTGTCCTTTCCAATATCTTTCTTATCAACAACAAAACACGAGCGTGGGAGCTCGGCTTGCGACGAGCAATCGGCGCAACCAAAAAAGATATTTTCTTTCGTATCATTTTTGAAGCTTCTGTAATTGCGCTGATGGGAGCGCTCCTAGGAACGCTCTTTGGATTTTTGAGTGTGCATTATATCTTGCCCCTACTAAAAATTCCTGTCCTCTATCCCATAAAAGCATTCTTCATAGCTACTATTTTTTCTATTGTCACCGCGTTTTTAGCCGCTTCATCTCCAGCTAAAGAGGCTGCATCGCTTAACCCGATAGAAGCATTGAGGCAACGCATATGAAGTGGCTTTACATAGAAGAACTGTACGCCTATCTTGCAAGGAATAAAAAAAGAACCGCTATTGCCATTGCAGGCATTGCACTTGGAGTACTGACATTGGTTCTCATGAGCGGTATCAGCGGAGCGATGCGACAAAAAACACTGCAAGAACTTGGGACATTTGGAAGCCGAATCATTGTCATTACGCCAGGTAATTTGATCGTTTTTGGCCATAAAAGTGCTATGCTGGGCAATGTACAAACACTCACAACAAGTGATGCTGTTGCGATCCGAGACAAGATTGACGGTGTAGAAGGCATTGCTTTGATGAAGAATGCGACATTGCCCGTCAGTACCAAAAAGCGCGTGGAACCAAGAGAGATCATGGGCGTCGATAGTGCTTTTTTTTCTCTTTTGGATTTTACATTTTTATGCGGAAGAACTTTTACAGATTTTCAAAAAGTAGCGGTAATAGGATCACAAACAACGAAAGATTTTTTCGACATCTCCTGCCCTCTTGGCCAACATATTTTTATAGCGAATATCCCTTTTTCTATTCGAGGGGTCTTGGCAGCTCGTGGCAATATCGGAATGGAAGATTATGATAGTACTATCTTTGTTCCAATAACCGTGATGCAAAGACTCCTTACAAAAAGCAACTGGCTCGATGCTATTTTTGTGCTCTCGAAAAGCAGTGATCAAAACAGATTTCTCATCAAGCAGATCAGCGATCTTTTACAAAAAAGACACGGCAAAAAAGATTTTAGCGTTATGGAATACGAAGTAGCCAGTGCAACTTCTTCAAAAATGGAACATCTTTTTTCCGTTCTCAGCATCATTGTTGCAACGATCGCCTATAGTGTAGGTATCCTTGGTATCATTGCCATAATGGCTCTTTCAGTCTATGAAAGGGTAATAGAGATAGCCATTAAGCGGGTTGTTGGTGCCAGGAAAACAGATATTTTTGGACAATTTCTACTAGAGTCAACGATACTCAGTATGGCAGGAGCGGTACTGGGCGCAGGAGTTGCTCTGATTCTTCTTTTTCTTATCGAATATATCGCCCATTGGCCATGGTTTATTCCTATTCAAACGTTGATTATAGCAACGATGCTCTCTATGATCATTGGTATCATTGCCAGCCTCTATCCGGCCTTCAAAGCCATCTCACTGGAGCCTCTAAAAATACTCAAGCTCTATGAAGAGGGCTAAGGCATAAAGCTCTGCATCTCTCATTAAAAAGATAGAATGTTTGGTATGAAACCAACTAATCTCGTCCAAATATTGACTTCGCAGAAGAATCGCTTTATAATTTCCATAAAAATTTCGGGGTGTGGCGCAGCCTGGTTAGCGTGCTACCTTGGGGTGGTAGAGGTCGCGGGTTCAAATCCCGCCACTCCGACCATTGATGACTTTCCAATAATCCCTATAAATTCGAATTTTATAAACCTTTTTAAGGAAATGAACAAATCACATTTGCTACCCTATTGCTACCCATTATTGCAATTTCATGGTTATGCTCACATATAAAAGCAGTGTTATAATACTTATATAGCATCTGTATTAACAGTTTCACCACTTTGTTGTATTCACATATCCATTCCAAATTATTCTTTTCGTTTTGTCCAATTATAGCACCATCAAGACAGAGTGATTTGATTGCATATAAGTTTTTTTTTAATTTCTAAATGTATAATAAAAAAATATCAATATTTTTAACTTTCATAAGTGGAATAATGTCATTAAAAGAACTTAATTTTAGATCCTCCTATAATACCTCTGAATCAGATATCATAAAAGATTTTTTCACTCCTGCATTTGAAAATTCCACTAGATACAAAAGGGGTGTTGGATATTTTACTTCTGGATGGCTATCTCAAAACGCAAAAGGTTTGGCAAAATTTATTGAAAATGGCGGAAAAGCACAATATATAACAAGTCCAATATTAGACAAAAATGATTTAGAAGCCCTACAAGGAAAATTTGACCCATCTCTATTGGATAAAAAAATATTAAAAAATATAAGTGTTTTAGAAAAAGAATTAGAAGAAAATACGAAGAATCTCCTTGGATGGTTAGTTTATGATGGCCTATTAGAGTTTAGATTTGCTATACCTAGGTATAATTTAGAAGGCGGTGATTTTCATGATAAATTTGGCGTATTTATCGATGAAGAAAATAATATGGTCGCATTTATAGGCTCCATAAATGAAACTATGAAAGGGTTTTTAAATTATGAATCCATAACAGTTTTTTGTTTATGGAAAGATGATACTAGTAAAAATTTTTGTATAGAAACTTACAAGAGATTTCAAAATCTTTGGGAAAATAAAGACCCTAATATTATGGTTTATGAAATAAATGATATTATAAAAAACAAACTATTTGAATTGAAGTCTTATTCTAGACCATACAAAAAACCTTCCCAAAACTTAATGATAGCTAATTACTTGCCTTCTATACCACCTGATTTCGAAATAAGAACATATCAAAAAGAAGCTATTAAAGCTTGGCTGAAAAATAATGGTAGAGGCATTCTATCAATGGCCACAGGGTCAGGGAAAACCAAAACAGCTTTATATACAATTGTGAAATTATTAGAAGAAATAAAAAGTTTACCAGTACTAATTGTTGTACCATATAAACATTTATTGGAACAATGGTATATTGAAGCAAAAGAATTCAATATTGAATTGATTAGATGTAATTCTGATTATCCAAATTGGCAAAAAGAGTTATCCACAAAAATTACTAATAACTTATTAAATAAAAAACCAGTTTTTGCAATCACAACTAATAATACATATAAAAGCAAGAAATTTCAAAGCCTCATTAATAGATTAAATAATCTATTTCTTATTGTTGATGAAGTCCATAATTTTGGAAGTAAAGAAATAAAAGAAAACTATCTCGATAATGCAAAATTTAGATTAGGATTATCAGCAACGCCCCAGCGACACTTTGATGAAGAAGGTACAAAAGCATTATTAAATTATTTTGGCAAAATAGTTTATGAATTTACATTAAAAGAAGCAATAGATAATGGTTATTTAACTGAATATTATTATCATCCTATTTTTGTTTATTTAACTGAAGAAGAAGAAAAAGAATATATAGCCCTTTCTGAAAAAATATCTCAATTTCGTCCCATCAATGAAGACAATGAAGAAAATATTCCTGGTTTTTTAAAAATGTTACTTATCAAACGAGCAAAAATCATTGAATCTGCACAAAATAAAATACACAAATTAAAAGAAATATTAACAAAAAATAATTTAATTAATTCCAAAAAAAATCTTTTTTATGTATCATCAGAAATTGAATACAAAAATGATAAAAAAATTCGTAATATTGATAAATATACAAACCTTTTAAGAAGTCTAGGCATGAATGTTGAACCATTTACCGCATTAGAAGATAAATGGCAAAGAAATAATCTAATAATGAAACTAGAAAATGATTTAATTGATGGCCTAGTGGCTATAAAATGTCTTGATGAGGGTGTTGATATACCTAGTGTGAGGAGAGCTTTTATTTTATCAAGTAGCTCTAATCCAAAAGAGTTTATACAACGAAGAGGCCGTATTTTAAGAAAAAGTCCTGGCAAAAAATATGCACATATTTATGATTTTTTGGTTATACCTCGAGGAGCAGATATTGAAAATTTTGAATATGAGAGAAAATATTTAGAAAGAGAGTTGAGAAGATTTCAAGAATTTGCCAAATTAGCCAAAAATTCTTTAGAAGCAGAATCTCAAATATTTGAAATTAAAAAGCAATACAATTTATTACATATATAAAGGATATCAAATGAATGAAAATAAAGAAAAAAATAAAGAATTACTAAAAGAAATTAAACGAGAAATTTTAAAAATGGAAAAAGAAAATTTATATATTCATAAATCTGGATTAAAAGAAAAAATTATTAGACTTATTAAGGCAAGGACAAAATAATGTTTTTGAAAACATTGGTTTTAGAAGATTTTAGACAATTTAAAGATAGACAAATTTTAAATTTAACAACAACAAATGAAAAGAATATAGTTTTAATTCATGGTGAAAATGGAGCGGGAAAAACTACGTTGCTCGAAGCTTTTTCCTGGTGTTTATATGGAGACTTGGCTCTTACGAATCCAAATAATATTTTAAATGAATATGTCTTTTTTAATATGGGTGAAAAAGAATCAAAAATTGCTAGAGTCTCACTATTATTTTCTGATAAAAAAAGAGAATATATTGTTTCAAGAAGCGTAAAAGTAACAAATATAGATAATAAACAATATTGGACAAAAAATGATATAACACTAGAAATGACTGTAAATGGACAAAAAATTAGTAATCCTCAAGATACAATAAAAAAAATCTTAAGTAAGGAACTACGAAAATATTTCTTTTTTGATGGAGAAAGAATTGATAGACTTGCAAGACCAGAAAGCAAAAAAGATATCCAGCAAGGTATCAAATATATTATGGGTCTAGAAGTTTATTCTAATGCTATTAGACATCTAAAAGAAGTAAAAAAAGAGTTAAATAAAGAATTAACAACTATTATGGAAAAAGAATCTCCTGCCGAAATTTCACCAGTCCAAAAAAAAGAAGAAATTTTAGAACAAATAGATCAACTAAAAACTGCTATAAAAAATCATCAGGAATTTGAAGTTCAAAAAGAAGAAGAAAAAAAATTAATAAGCCAAGAGCTTGAAAAACATAAAGAAATAGAAAATATAGAAAGAGAAAGACAGAGAATTGAAACTGATCTTGAACAAGCAAATGAACAAATTCAAAAAATCGAAAAAAAAGAAAAATCTTTTATCAGCAAAAATGCATATCTAGCTATATCCAATAATTTATTAGAGAAAATAAAAAAATATCTAGATAAAAAAAGAGAGAAAGGAGAGCTTCCTTCTGGAATTAGAGAACAATTCATCCATGACTTGCTTGAAAAAGGTGAATGTATATGCGGTACAAAGTTAGAAGTTGGCGATTTTCATTATGAGCATTTAAAAAAACTTCTCGAAAATACTATCAAAAAAAACATAGAAGATAATTTTATAAATATAAGCGGTATCTTGGAAAATGTTATTGGTTATACAGATGAATTTAAAAAATTATTGGAAGAGTTGCATCAAGAAAAAAATGAATTAATAAAACAAAGAGATTCTTTGGAACAACAATATTTAGAAATCAAAGACAAACTCAAAAATAGTGATAATATAAATATAAAAGAATTAGGTAAAAGATTAGAATATGTAGAAAATAAAATAAAAGAGATAATGGAAACTCTTGGTGAAAAGAAAGAAAAACTGAATAGGTTATATAAAGAGTTGCAAGAAGTAGAAAATGAAATACAAAAACATCAAACATTAAATGAAAAAATTGCATTAGCAGAAGAAAGAGTGGAAATTGCTCAAAATATTTTAGATGAATTGGAATATGAATATGAGTTTTTAACTAGAGAAGTAAAAAATAAACTTTCTGAAAAAGTTGGTGAAGTATTTAATTCAATAATCCGGGGCGATTATAGTGCAGAAATCAATCATAATTTTGAACTAAAGGTATATAAAAATATTGATGGAAACAAAATACCTGTAGGAACATCAACAGGAGAAAATCAAATCGCAAGCCTTTCATTTATTGGTTCTTTAGTCTATATAGCAAAAAAATGGGATGAAGAAAATCAAGGTGATATTTTTACTGGTGCTGGTGTTTACCCTATAGTTATGGACTCTCCTTTTGGTTCTCTTGATCCAGAATATAGAGATAGTATTACAAAAAATCTACAAAAGCTATCTCCGCAAATTATAGTCATGCTATCAAAATCACAATGGAGCAAAGAGGTTGAACAAAATCTAGCGCCATACATAAATCATGAATACATACTGGTATATCATAATCCAAAATATAAAGAATTATCCAATGATTATAAAACTATTAACATAGATGGGCAGGAACATCCTTTGGAAGTTGATTCTGAATATGAATATACTGAAATTAGAAGGATCAAATAATGAGAGATAGAATATTCGCAGACCAAGATAAAAGATATCTATTTGAAAAACTATGTTTAGATAAAAAAGAGAACATTTTTAACTCTAATAAAGATTTAATATTATTCGCTGCAGCTTTAGGCTACAAACATAATCAAAAATTTCCATTGAAAAAAAGAGACACCGAAATACCTCTTGCTGTTTTTCAAAGAGACAAAAAAGATTTTTATTTCATAGATATAATAGCTTTAGGAGATTTGGAAGATATCTCAATTTTGGATTGGGATAATGGTGATATTGTTGATAAAAAACTCGGGATTTTTGAAGAATACGCAAATGCAGGTCTTGTTATAATTGAACATAAACTTTTTCGAGAAAGTGGAGATGTGTATGACAATTTACTACAATTAATTTATAAAGAGATAAATGAAAAAGAAGAAGATGAAGAATTTAACTTATCAGATTTGATAGAGAAAATTTAAGAGGGAGAAAAGATGAAAGGCGGATTAAATTATAACGAAACGAAATTTGTTGATACCAATGTTAAAAAATTAGTCGATTTGATTACAAATTTAAATTTAACTGTTCCTCCACATCAAAGAGATTATTCTTGGGAAAGAGAAGAAATAGAAGAATTTTTAGATGATGTAGATTATTTAATGTCTCAAGATTTTAACAGTATTGAGGCTTTACCTCATTTTTTAGGAGCATTCGTTTTCATAGAAAACAATGAAGACAAAAGTTATGAAATAATTGATGGTCAACAGAGAATTACGACTACAATGCTATATTTTAATGCTATAAGACTTTTAGCAAAAAAATATATAAAAGGTGAAGATATTTCAACAATTCTTGCAAGGTGTCATGAATATATATATAAAAGCCGTCCAGGCCAAGAAGTTAAGTTAAGATTGAAACTTGGCAGGGCAGATGATTTTTTTAATAAGCTTTTAAAAGCTGATAAAATTGAAGATATTAGTAAAATTTTTAATTCTTTATCTAAAAAAAGAGATGTAGACATAAAACTTTATAATGCATTTGAAATTATTTATTCTCATATAGAATCTAATATTAAAGATGATTTAGTATCTAAAAAATTATTAAAATATATTGAAGCAGTCCAAACTATGATGGTAGCTATTGAGATAGTAGTCCAACAACCAGGCATTGCATATATTATATTCGAGACATTAAACGCAAGAGGAAAAGAATTAAGTGCAGCTAATTTGATTAAAAATGAACTTCTAAAATATGCAGAGAAACAAAATAGTTTTGATAATGTGTTAAATATTTGGTCAATGATGGTAGAGGAAATTACTCAATATGAAAAAGCTGATATTACAGATTTTTTGATAAATTCTTATTGGTCTAATTTTAAATATATTCCTCAAACAAGTCTTTTTAGTGGAGTTAAAGAACTTTTAGAAGAAATTACAGCAAAAGAGTATGCCGAAACTATAGAAAATGATTATTTAAATTACACAAAAATAGCTGGATTTAATAAAAGTGTAGATTCTAAATTTTCTAAAAAAGTTATTTCGACATTAGAAGATCTAAACGATTTTTTGAATATAAGAAGGATTTATCCATTATTATTAGCTGGTGCATATAAATTAGATAATAATGATTTTGAAAAGTTAGTAATAAAAAGTGTAAATTTTGCTTTTAGATATAAAACAGTGCTTAATAAATCTGCAGATACATTGGTAAAACTTTCTTCAAATTTGGCAATTAAACTTAGAAAAAATGAAATTACTTTAAATGAGATTTATGAAATTTTTAGAAAAGAAGCAAGTGATAGTGATTTTAAAACAGCTTTTACTGATTTTAGGCCAGGAACTAATAAGCTTGGATTTTATGTTATTAGAAAGATTGAAGATTATTTATCTCAAGGTCAAGGTGTTAAAGTTTTAGACCAATCTCCAAATCAACATCTAGAACATATTCTTCCCAAAAGACCTACACAAATAGATTGGCCTAATATTTTTAATGGTGATGAAATTGACGATAGATTTAATATTTATGTCAATAAAATCGGTAACTTAACAGTCTTAGAAAAAGATATAAATCAATATATAAAAAACAAATCATTTAGTTTTAAAAATTCTAATGATGAAAAAAAAGATTATCAACATTCGGTTTTAAAATTACCTAAAAAAATTCAAAATTATTTAGTAGATAATAAATGGAATTTCGAATCTATTGATAAAAGAGGAGAGGATCTAGCTAAATTAGCTGTTGACGTTTGGGCTCTTTAAAAACTCTTCTTTAATCCACTCAAAGATATCACTATTTTCATTTAGTGAAGAGGCTAAAATTTGAAAGCCTCTTTCACAGTGATATTCAAGTCTTTTTTCAAATTCTTTTTCATTTTTAAGTTGAACATTATCTGCATTTGCTGCTATTACTGCTATTATATCATTATAGTCACCTTGCTCGCCTGATAACTCAAGTTTACCTTTACCAGTAATGACCTCAAGATTATAAACTTTTCCACCAGAAAAATCTATTTTTTTTGTCACATCTAGTGGTTTGTTAAGTGATAGAGAAACAAAAATTGCAAAACGAATAGTTATCCACTTTGGTTCATTTTCAAATCCTAAAAGTTTTGCTATTTTAGGTATCTGTTTTTCAACAAAAGAAGTAGTTCTCAAGACATTATCTCCAATTTTGGCTGATATTTAAATTTTTGAAAAATATATTTATTTCCAATTTTTTCTACAGAAGTTGCGGAACCATTGTTATGTAATATAAAAGTCTCTGAAATTAAAGGCTCAAGATTTTTAAAAGCTGGATTTCTTAATTCGCTTGGTGTAGGCAAAATAATAACTTGACTAGCTGCATTGGGATAAAATTTATTTAGTATCAAGGATTGATTTTTATCATCAAGTCTTCCTAGGGGGGTATCTATAATCATTGGTATATCTTGAGATATAAATTGAGATATTCCCCAAATTAAAGCTGTCGCAATAATCTGTTTTTGTCCAGAGGAACTTGACAAAATATCTAATGGGTTATTATTTTTATCCACAAGATTGATATGAAAATCATCATCTAAAATAATCCTATCTGCTTCGTAATTTTCTTTTTTTAGCATTTTAAATTTTTCATTTATTGTTTTTTCTAATTGTGCTCTTTTTTCTTTTTTTATTTCTTGTTTTATGAATTTTACTACTTCTATGATTCCATTTAATGTTTCTATCTTTTTCATTACTATAGAGTTATTAAATTCTCTAACACTATATTGCCCAATCTCTCTTTTTAAACTTTTTATTTCAGTATTTAATTTCTCTATTTTTTGATTTAAGTTTTCAATTTTTTCTTTTTGTTTGCCTATCATCTGAGATAAATTATTCAAATTCTGAAGATGAGAATCAAATAGTTCTTTATTATTTTCTTCTACCTTTTTTTCCAAATCAAATATTTCCATCTCTAATAATTTTATTTGGTCTTTTGTTTGTGATATTTCATATAATAGTTGAGATATATTGATATGAGGTAAACTATAGAATTGCATTTCTACTTTTAAAGGATCAGCGAATAAAACTGATAAATCATCTGATTTAGCTTTAAAAACTTCATCAAAAATCTTTGATATTTTCTCTTTTTCTTCCGATTTGTCTATTTTTGATAGTAACTGCTCTTTCTTTTTTATTAGAGTTTTTTCATTAATAGATATTCTATCTTGGTAATTTTCTTCTATATCATTTTTAACTCTATTTAACAATTCAGAATTTAATAATAGTGGCAATTGCAGAAAAGAAATATTTTTGAACTTTATCAATAAATCTTTTAATTTTTCATTTTCTTTTGTTAGCTTTTCTTTTTTTTCATCCAATTGTTTGGTCAATCTGTTTTTAATATGTTTAATTTTATTATTTAGAAGATTCCTCTCCTTCTCCAAATCCTTAAGAATTTCATTCTCACTGGATAAATCTTTTTCTATTTTTTCTAATTCTACTTGCTTCTTTTTGTATTCTTCTTCTAAAAAGTCCAATTTATTTACAATTTCACTATCTAATTCTTCTTTATTTATTTTTCGTGCTAAAGTTAATGAATCCAAAACAATTTGATCATATATGTTTAAATCTAAAACATCTTCTAACATTTGTTTGAACTCATCATGGCTAAAATCTGCAATAGTTTGAATTTTTTCTCCATCAAAGAAGAAAAATTTTTGCATATATGGAGAAATTTTTGAATTTATAATATCCTGTGCCTCATCATCTTCAGCAATCAAAATATCTTCATGATCGTAAACTGCTAATTTCTCAACAAAGCTTTTGCTATGTATTAAAAATGATCGTTCAATTTTTAAAATTTCATCATCTTCTAATTCAATAAAAACTTTACAAAAGTTTTCTCCTGCTCTTTTTGCATTTCTATTTAAAATTCCACTGAAATTCTTCAAAGGATTACCTAGTATAAAATCTTGCTTTGATAACGTAGTAGACCCAATATTCAATATATCTTTCGTTAATCCATGTAATCCAATTTTTACAGAGTTTATAAATGATGTTTTTCCAAAACCATTTTCACCAATTATTAAAATAATTGGTTTTTCACTATTAGAAAAATAAAAAGATATATTTCCTCTATACGAAAACATATTTTCAATTGTGATGCGTTTAAACTTCATTCAATTGCCCTCTAACATAGCCAGTTATTAGTTCATCATATTTAACTAATAAACCATATCTTCTAAATTGATTTTTATAATCATACTCTAACTGAATAACCTTTTCGACTAGTTCTGCAGACACCTTGTTTTCTTTACATTTTTCAACTATTTTCTCCTTGATTTTTTCGTCAAAACCGTACATGTTCTTTATTTTTAAGTTTCTCCCATATTGGTTAGCTATTTTTATAGCAGTATCAAAAATATCTCCATCATGATTCCATAGTTTTTGAATTTCTAGAATCTCTTCATCTGATATTAATTTTTTATTTTTTAAATTTGGAGCTAATTGTTTTTCTATTTCCAAAAGTTCTTGAAAAAGTTCCTGACGAATAGAAAGTAAAAAAGGTCCAACTGCTTTTTGTCCATTTCTTCTTCTATTTTGTCTTTTAGAATGATCATATCTGTATATTTCTAATTTATTTCTAAATTCATGTAAAGGAGCCATCCAGAGATCTTCTTCATTTCTTAACATATTTTCCATAGATTTATCTTTACTTACAACTGTACAAACCCAGCAACCAAATCTAGTTTTTCCACAAGATGGTGCTTCAGGATTTAAAGCAATATTACAATCAGCCTCACCCGAACCTTTATCATAGAGTTTCATCATATCTTTATGTGAACCCCAAGGGGCTTGATTTTTACTTAAATATGTCCAAACATCTGCATTAGACCAATCTCGTATTGGAGAAAAGACAAAAGCATTAGGTATAGAATCGTGTTTTGAGAATCCCCTATGATTCAAAACTCTTTTTTCTATTGATTGTGCCCTATTTTGAGATTCAGCACTTCTCACTCCTAAAAGCATAATGATAGATTTATGCTTATATGCAAGATTTTTTAAAAAATATGTAGCTGGTTTAATTTTTAATCTATCCGTACACCATCTGAAATTTTGATTGGGTGATGGATAACCTTTACCTAGCAACAATGTCCAAAATGTTTCACTAACTTTTGGTTTTAATACTTTGATTTCAATATTTAAATTTAAACCTGATTTGTCTATAAAATCTTGTATTGCTTGTAATTTATTATCTAAATATTCTTCAATAATGGGCATTTCCACTTTCGTATCTGAAGAAACAATATATACTTTTTTTAAATCCTTATATCCTTCTTCTTTTAAATCTAACAACATTTCAATTGTTAATTGAAGTACAGCAGTTGAATCTTTACCACCTGAAAAAGTAATTACCCACGGTCTATTGTCTATTAAAAATTCTTCTCTTAATTTTTGTTTTACAGCTTTTACTTTTTCTTCTAACATTCTGACCTCAAATTATATTTTTTTAAATTATATCCAATTTTCAAACTTTTCCAATAGGAAGTTGATAATTAATATTATCTTATTTAAACTTAAATAAAATTTATTCCTATAGGAAGTTTTATGGATATAAAACAAGAAATTGAGGATTTTTATAAAAAAATAGGTCAAAATGTTAAAAGAATTAGAGAGTCTAAAAATATAACTCAATTAGAACTCTCTCAAATGATTGGACATAAATCTGTAACTATAATATCTTTAGGTGAAATTGGAGAAAAAAAACATTTTAATTTAGAACACCTTTATAAAATTTCAAAAGCCCTTAACTGTAAAATATGTGATTTTTTTGAATAAATGGCCTCCTACAAAACCACAATTTTAATATTTCTTTTTCGGCTTCACTTCAAGTAAATATAAAAAGATTAGTTTTGATATTTTACATTTATTAAGTTGCAATTCGTAAATTGATAAAGACTTAAAAAAAATATACTGACCAATAGCCTAACTGTACAGGATATAATACATTATCATATATATTCATTTTAACCTTTTTGGAGAGTTTTTTAAAAATGAAAAAAGTGGGGCAAAAAGCGATAAGGGATTACCGATTAATTTTTAATAGAGATTTTAATTTTATCATCACCGATTTTCTCAGCTGTAGCTACATTGTCAATAATGTATACATCTTTATCAACTTTTTGAATATTCAAACCTTTTACTTCCCACAAATTCTCTACATAGCCCACGCCAAAACCAAGCAACGCAGAAACAAAAAATATTATTACAGCAATAGAAATATTTACCCAAGTAAAAATAGAGTTTGTTCTTTCTAAATTTTTCCTTTTTCGATCTATTATTTCCATGACATTGACTAAATAGTCTTTTTGCTCTTCAATCTCTTTTGCTTTTTTGTCAAAAAGCTCATATTCTCTCTCAATGATTTTTAATAGCTTTTTTCTATTTGCTTCTATTTCTTTTTTGAGATTTTCAAAGTATTCTTTATTAATACCTGAAGTTTGTATTTTTTTTGCAAGTTCATCAAGTCTTTTTTCAACTTTTGGAAATTCAGAGCGGAGGAAATGCTCCGAAAAATCAAGTTTTGATATATATTCCTCCATCAATTCCTTATCAGTCATTTTTTTTTCCTTACTCAGTAACTGCTTTTAAAAATTTTTCATTTGCAGCTTTAAGATCATTAACGAGATCTACTATTTCTTTTGCTTGATTAATATTTTTTCTCAATTGATAATATTCATTTTGTGCAATATCTTTATCTATTTTGCCCTCTTTAATACTTTCATGCAATTTATTTTTTGTATCGGTAAGCAGTTTTTCTTTATTTTCAACTAATCCTTTTACTTCTAGATATTTGTCTAACAAAATTTTTTTGTTTATCTCCAATATTTGGAAAATATTGTTATTTGGAGCAAATCCAAAAGCTTTTTCTAATTGATTTATAATAGGTAAAGGCTTAATGTCAAATGTTTCATTTCCAAAAATATTGATATAGTCTTGATCTAGTTCTGTATTTTTGTTTATAAAATTGAAAAATAGGAATATTTTTGGATTACTGAATTTTTCTTTTATTAGTTTGACAGTGTCTTTAATGTTGTGTCTGAGTGATAGATTTTGATTTATTGGGATAATGAATTTCACATTATTTAAAATAGAGTTTGCAACTTCATTTAGCACAGCTTTTACATCATCGCCACCGCCAGCGTCAATTATATTTACATCATCGTCACTAAATTCAATTTCTGTCAATGCTTGATCCAACTCATTTAATCTAAATTCCCTAATGTTAATATTTTGACTATCTACGACAAGTTTGTTATTATTATCTAATTGGTAGTAAGTGATTTTTCTATCTCTTAGAATAGTGGGTAAAACATTTAAGCCAACATTTGTTTTACCTACTCCTCCTTTTGTATTGACAATTACTAAATTTGTCATTTATATCCTTTAATTAGTTATTTTTTCCAAATGTTTTTAGTCTGCTCTCTTAAAACATCAAGATCAATTTCTTCTTTCTCTTGGATCTTATCATCTTTTTGTTTAGCTACTTTATTTTTATTCTCCTTTTTTTGATTTGATTTTGATGTAACTTTTTCTTTTTTGATATTTCTTTGTATCCATGCCGCCAAAGCCCTGTAATCAAAATCCCTATGAAGCTCCAATTTTAAAATTGTCTGTATATCTGTAATAGCAAAGCCATTATTTATGAGATTTTCTATCTCATCTTTGATGACACGGAGGATCTTTGAGTTCAAATTTCTTTTGTCTCTATTCAGCTTGATTATCGCTTTTATTAGCTCTTTTTTCTCTTTTGAAATATACATATTGTTGTTCCTTTTATGTTCATTTTATATTTATATCGTGTCGAATAGTATTCATACTTTTACAACTATATTCATTTTTTCTTTTGTGCCAGGTGAAATGAATAATTTTGAATATATATGTAAAATAGTGTATATAACATCTACATAAAATGAAAATATATGCACTTAATAAATCAAATAATGAATATATATGAATACTATTGAAAACAATATCAATAGGTAATTTTGGATGTATTACTCCCACACCCAACGCACTTAAGTGTTGCTTTGTTTGAAAGTTTTTGATCCAACTAAAAAGTCCCATTATTGCCTCTTTTTCTTTTGTTTAGTTTCCAAAAAGCTTTTGTTGTCTTTCTTGTTTGAATGTTTCCGATATGTCCTGCTTCATTTCTTCAATCTCTTTTTTGATCTCTTTTTCCGCTTTTTCTGCAAGTTCTCTTTTGAATTGAATAAAGCTGTTTTCCTCTTTTTTTTCTTCAATATAATCTTTTGAAATTGGTTTTACTTCTACTTGTTCCGTGTATCCAAAATATATGACTGATTTTTTTGGAAAAAAAGAGATATGTTCACCTGGTTCCATTTCTTTTAAAATATTGTCTGACAAAAGATAATGTTCTTTTTGTGTATACAAAGTTTCATCATACTTATCATCTTTCTTTTTTGATACATCATTTATCTGTACTTTTCCTGTCATTTTTTTTATTTCATCGTTAGTATCACTGTTTGTGCCTGCAAAAATCCACATATTCTCGATACTTCCTGTCAAAACTTCTTTTAATTTTTCATCGCTCGGCAAATACTGCAATGCTGGTAATAGCAACATGCCATAACTTCGAGCTTTTGTATGTACACTTCTCCTAATATCTTCACTCATTTTCTCAAAAAAGGTGAGATATTCATCAAGTACATATAAAATCCATTGTTCTTTTGGTGCTTTATCAAAATATGTAAGTTGGTATCTCATCATAACTGTGAGAAAAGCTGTAATAAAAGGGGCATTATCCTTTTCACCAACTGCTATTGTGTGCAAAAAGATCCTGCTATCTTCGCTTTTGAAAAATTCTGTTAAAAGTATTTTTCTTCTTTCATTTTTTGCCATATATGCAAATTTGAGGAAAATATCTAATGACGCTTCAAGTGTACTTGCTATGCTTTGCTCTGTTTTATTACCGCTTGCTTTCGCATAAGATAAGTATGCTAAAAGCTCTTTTGCCAAAATCTCCATTTTTTCATGTGATGGGACATCATTTTGAAGTTTCAGTTCTTCAAAAACCTCTTTAAATCTTTTTCCTGCCATCTCTTGCCAAAACTTGTCCCCTTTGTCCCCTGCTACCGCTATAAAGTAACTTTGAAAAAACTCTGATATAAGAGGATATGGCAAACCTTTTTCGTTATCTTCAAAAAAGTCCCAATATACGCCTCTGCGATCCAAATGATTTATAATGTAATCTTTTCCTTTTCTGTAATACCAACTTGTAAATTCGCCTTTCGTATCATGAATTACCATTTTTCGGTTAGTATCAATCCATTGCACAATAATATTGTTAAGAAACTCTGTCTTTCCTTGCCCCATGCTCCCCAAAATAAGGCTACCTTTTTTCAGCATGTCCCAACTCATATGTCGATCTTGCTTTTCAGCTCTGTTTGCCAAAATTTTGTTCAAAAAGTTCAACTTGTACTTAATTTGTTCATCTTCAAATCTAAAGTTATCTACATAAAAATTGTCATCTCGTTTTTTGCTTGGTAAAAAATAAGAAATTTTCGAAAATGGTGTCCATCGTATTGATTGGTTTTTCAAGCCTATAAAATTTTTGAAACTCCCATTGTTCGCATACCAGCGATCTACATAATCATCACCGATCTTTACCGTACCAAAGCAACCGCCTATTTCGGCACCTGCTATTACTGACGATATAACTATTGGTGCTACTAGTGGTTCGTGTTCAAACATGCCGTATGCTGAAAACCCGAACATTCCTGCTCCTAATGGACGCATATCCGTGAAAAGCCACTCCCAAAAATCTTGATGTTCTTTCTTCATTATTTCCCTCCTCCTATATATAAATTAAATTGCAACAAGGAAGTTGCTGGATTTTTAGCGCAATAGTTCTTGAAAACGTTGCTGTCTAATATTTTCTTTAAGTAGCTGTTTTGTAGTAGTTTCTATTTTTGGCTGTTGCTGTTGAGGGCGTTGGCTAAAAAATTGTATAATTGATTTAAGTCCTTCGATTGATCGATAAATAAGCTCTTTAAATCGTAATCGCTCTTTTCTAATATTTCCAATCTCTCGTTTATGCTCTGAAATTGATTTTTTATAACTTCCTGATTTTTCAAAATCTCCAGCAGCATTTCTTTTGTGTTCATTTTTTTCTCCTTTCAAATATTGTAAAGTTGAAGATTTGTGGGCTTTTTTTGATACATTTGCCCTAAGCTCTTCTTTGTTTTGAGTGTAGATTTTTAAATCTTCTTTTGCTCGTGTTACCTGCGTATAAAATGAATTAAAACTTGCTATTTGTGAATCGGCTAAAATCGCTACATTTCGGGCTGTTACACCTTGTGCTTTGTAGTCTGTAATAGCGTATCCGTGATCAAAATAATTGTAATGATGGCAATAAAAGCTTTTGCCACTTTTCAAAAGAATAATGCCATCTTCTTTTATTTCTTTGATATAGTCGATCTCTCCGTTTTTTATTTCTTTTGAGTTCTTTGTAAATACAATCTTTTCACCAACTACAAACTCTTTTTCGACTTTTTTGAAAACGACAATATCATCTGCATATTTTTTCAAATCAAGCTCTTTTTCCTCTCTTCTTTCGGTTCTCACGATCAATGTATGCTCATCTTTTGTGTCGACTACTTCGACTATCTCGCCATTTTTGAAATTCGGGATCTTGCCGATATTAATAGTTGTATTTAGATAACTATAAGCAAAAAATTTGTTTATGCCACTAAACGATTGCATTTCATTAATAGTTATTTTTATGGATTTATTGCTATTATTATTTTTCTTTTTAATTATTTGGTTGATGATTTTTCGATCTTCATTTTTAGATGCAATAATTAATAGATCACCTTTCTTTTCAAAATAATCATTTACAATTTGCTGGTATAGCTCACCTTTGTCTTCCTCCAAAAGTTTGTTACTATTAAGCAAAAGAGAAAAAAGCTGATCAAATTCTTGATCTTTTGTAAGCCTCACAACTTCTTTTGTAAATTCTGTTTTTTGGCGTAATGTCTCGCCCAATGTAATAGTTTCCGCTCCTCTTCTTTGCATCTCTGCAAAAATATCGCCCGCTGCTATTGCTTTAAACTGCTTTACATCGCCAACGAATACAACTTTGTCATTGTTTTTCTTTGCAATTTTTATTATTTTGGCTATCTGTCGGCTTCCTACAAGTCCCGCCTCGTCCACGATAATAAGTCTCTCTTTCGACTCTTTAAATTCATCTTTGGCTTCTGAATATAAAAAAGAGTGAATAGTAGAAGATTTGATCCCGCTATCTTCTTCAAGTCCCGCCGCTGCTTTACCTGTAAAAGATAATCCTATAATTTCTCGGTTCGGTTGCTCTGCTTCCAAAAATTCTTTCAAAGCTTTCATACTGTATGTTTTCCCCGTTCCTGCGTCCCCCTGTATTACCATGAATTGACTATCACTTATAAGAATTTTTGAAAACATCTCTTTTTGGCCAACGGTCATATTGTCGTAATTGTTTTTTATGAAGTTCTCGATTTTTCCTCTATCTTTGTAAAGCTGCCCTGTTTTGTCCATTACTTTACTAATTATGTATTTCTCCGCCGCCAAAACATCAATTGTCGTGTAAATATCGTTGTCTAGTTGGATTATCTTATCGTTGAATTTAATTGCCTCTTCAAGCTCCTCTTTGGTAATTCCATGTTTCAATCCCAATTTCATAGCGTCTTTATGTATCTCTTCTTTGCTAAATGTGGAGTTCGTCTCGGTTATCGCTCTTGCTGTAAGTTCTATGAACTCATCGGCTTTTGCCTGCTTTAATCCTTCGCTCTCTTTTTCCCTGTTATGCAACAACTCTTCGATTCTTTCTTTAGTGATTCCAATATTTTCAAGCCTATTTTTATTTTTATTTAGTATCTCCTCTCGCTCTACCTCTTGTTTTGGTGGCTTAATATCTTGATTGATAATTTCAAGTAACTTACTTTCATTAGTGTTTGGATACTTTTCTCTATATTCCTCAATTAAGGCTCTCATTGATTTACTTCGCCCGCTAAACTCTTTCAACTCTTCTTTTTTAAAGTCTTGTAATTCAAAAAATCCGTTTTTAGCGTCCGTAAATTCTATTTTGTAGCCTAACTCTTTTAAATTGTTTGCTAGTTCATTCCTGTATAGTTGCCCAAAATACATTTTGTTCTTATAAATTCCAAAATTTTCTATTGCTCCAGTTTTAAATTCTCCGTTTTTATCTACATAAGAAACTACATTGAAAATAAAATTGTGCGTGTGGAGCTGTGGATCTATATTTCCCGATGGTGTTATCCTCGTAGTATCGTGTTGGAAACTTGCATACACTATGCCCGCTTTTATTCTCTCTATTTCCCCCGCTTCGTTTCTAATTCTCGTTAAAGCATACTTTCCGATCTCTTCCATCGCCTTTTGCGTGGCCCTCTCATGTGCCTCTCTTAATTTTAGTGCCTCTTCCGTTAGTCCGTTTGCCTGCAATGCTTCCATCATTACAGATACACTTTTTGGTGCAGAAAATGTTACATCAAATCCCGCTCGTTTGTTTGCTGTGGTATTTTTTGTGAGTGCTTCGCCTGTAATTGCGTGAGTGTTATTGAGAAGAGATTGGAAAGTATCTTTTGTAACTTCTTGTCCGTTCTTTACTCCTACTGCTGGGGCTGCTGCTCCGTGAAAAAAACCATTTTCAGAATTTTTCTGATAGTAGTTTTCTTCTTGGTAGTAACTGCTTGCTTGGTCTTTATTCTGAAACTTACTAATGCTAATCATTTTGCATTTACACTTTCGAACAATAGTAAAACATCATCACAAAAATCATTACAATCAACTATATTGCTATCATACAAATTGATTGTTACAAATTTGCATATTTCATTTTTTCTATTTGTTTCAATATATTCTGCAATCGTTCTAACAATATGCTTTAAATCAATCTCTTCTAATACATCAATAATTATCTTTTTTTCTTCTTCTGAATTTCCTAACGATTTTCTTGAAACATATTTAATAAGATCCTCTTTGTTGTAACTTTTCAAAAAATCTTCCAAAAGTTTATTTCTTAAAAGATACGCTGGTAATACTCCACCAAAAAACAATTTATAAAGGACTTTCATCTTTTGTGGCTGAACACTAAATCTCTTAAAATTTATTATCATTGCATTGATATTTTTAAAACTTGCTGCTGTGTTATTTGAATCGCCAAAAGCCAATAATGTTTTTAGTTGCTTTTCATTTTCTGATTTATCAGCTATGAGAGTAGCATTGCCCCAAAACACTTTTTCAAATAAATTAAAAAGGGTCACTTTTTTATCCTTTAATATTTATTATTTTTTTATAATTTAATTAGTTTTTATAGTGGCAGCTAAAAAAATAGCCACATCAACAAGGTTAAATACAACTTTTGCATTATTCGAAGTACCGAGTTTTTTATATGGGGGAATTCCATAACCCCTACAAATATAATTGTCTATAGTTGATACAGATACACCTAATTCATAAGCTAACTCCCTTTTCCCAATTACTATTCTCTTATATTTTCTGTTTAAGTTATCGTATATAAATTTTTCTTTTTCTGTCATTACTTACTCCTTTGATTGCAATATCACTGAATTATATCATGTAACTGTTTTGATAAATAAAATTTCCGATATTTTTATATTTACTAAATAAATAATCTATTTGAATATTCTTTTTTATATAATAAAAAATATAAACAATTTATATTTTATTCCCATAAATTCGATGTTTTTACCATATATCGTTTTCGGTTAAATTAGTCTTTATAATATTATTCTTATCTATTTCAATTTTACAATTAAGATTAATTAAATAATTTTTCCATTAAACAAATTAATATATAGAACGAAAACTATACTTTTTTATACATATTTATAACTAATGTTATATTTTAATATAATAAGTGTTTTGTAGGATAATAAATATTTGGAAGTTATTTTGTTAAATGGAGAAGTTTCTAAAGAAAAATATTTTTTTTATAACAACATAAGTATAAAAAATTATCACTTTACAAATATAAGCTTCTCACTGCTTCTCGTCCACTGTCTGGAGCAAGTTTGGCATATCTCAAGGTCATATTAATATCTTTATGGTTCATGAGTCTTTGAATGGTATATATTGGAGTTCCATTGATGGCTAAATGGCTCGCGAAAGTATGACGAAGGGTATGAATCACTACTCTATTTTTTCTATCGTTCGGCTGCAATCCTTGATTAAATAAACGATCCAATATTGGCTTGAGAGGTACTTGTATCTGTCTTGAAGTAAGAGGTTTGCTGCTTTTGCTTAATATATAGTCATTCGCTTTCAATTGGGGCAGCAAGTCTTTTAGCAATGAGTGTAATGTATCATTGATAAAACCTGTATAAGTACTATCATTTTTGAAGTCTTTTAGTTTTATCGTTCCACTCTCTAAATCAATATCCTTTTTTTGAATTGCAAGTATTGTCTCTAGTCTTCCACCTGTAGATAATGAAAGATTACAAAAGAGATACAAAGTAGGATTATCTTTGACTGTATCAAGCAAAAGCTTAACTTCATCCACACTTAAAAAGCGCTCCCTTGCATTATCTACTTTTAGTCGTTTGACCTTTTTAGCTGGATTGCTTCCTTGATACAATCCTTTCTCTATCCCTACATTAATAATGGTCGATAAAAGATTGATGATATGATTGACCGTTTTATAGCTGTACCCTTCATTTATCTTTTTCTTTTGCAGTTTTTGAATGGCTTCTGGTGTAATGGCAGCAATTGGAGTGGAACCAAAAGTTGGTTGGATATGATTGATATACCTAGCTTTCTCATCATGCAAGGATTTGTTATGAAGCTCTCTATCTTTAACATAGAGTTCAAAAGCTTCATCCAATACTTTGCTTTTTCGTAATTTTTTTGCTCGTAATGGATCTTCTCCAAGTTTTACTTTATTGATATACTCATTTCTTTTATTATAGGTATAGACTTCAGTAATTCCTGCAGATTTTTTGCCAACAGTGACCCATTTCTTTTTACCATTTTCATCTTTATAAGTAAATGAGTAACTAATATCTCCATTGGCCAATTTATTAAGATAGACACCTGGATATTTTCTGCTCTTTACTCTTGCCAAATTAATTCCTTTAAGCTTTGAGCTTTTTTTATTTTGCTACCCTATTGCTACCCAAAATTTAAAAAACTTACGAAAAGTATAGAAAACATTATATCATGAAGATCTCAAAGAATGTCCATAAATAAGGGGACATTGGAATACAATAGAAAACTTTAAGGAAAATTAGAAAATATTGAGTTTAGAATTCAAATCCCGCCACTCCGACCATTGATAAATCCTCCAATAAAACAGGAACTCACAAGCCTCTTTTAGGAAACAAATTAAACGACTTTTCAACCTAATTAGATAAAGAAATCAATAAGTAAAAAAAGATTATTCAAAGTTCCAAATCAAACTAACAATCCTTGTTTATCCTGTCATACCTTTTGTGGTTAAGTATCTGCTGAAAGATGGCGGCATCTCCGTTATCTGTGTAAAGTATCCGATATTGCGTATTTAATACACTTATCGATCTTCTTCTCTTGTCTTTTTTACAGATGATTTTATGAGGTCTTAACCTGTAATCGTTTGGATTTTCTAAAAAGATTGCTTCCGTTTTATCGATTATCTCTTTTGAAAGAGATCCTTTTTTGATCAATTTCTCTTTTTGCTTCTCATACAGATTTGTTTTGATGATTTTCACCGATATAGTCCGCTATTTTATTGCTTAAGATAAATTGTATTGTAAGGAGCTTTGAAAGGATTTTATTGAGCAAAAACCTATGAATAAAATTAGCGTTATCGATCTTCTCTTCTAAATCGTCCAATGTATCATCAATAATTTCAAGTGCTTTTTCAACGCTCTCTATATCGTCTTTTGTTACAACTGCATAGGAGATATATTTTTCAAGGATATTTAGAAATTTATAGACACGATACAATATTTTTAGGTTTATAGCATCGTTTCTAATGGCTTTAATGCCATCGAACAATGGTGTCATGTTAAAGTCGATTTTTATCAAATTATCGTGCCTGTAAGCAGCTGTGCCCATATTTTCACCTCTTTGTTTTGATTCCACACTTGAAGATTATTATTGTACTATGTTTTACTCAAAATTATGAAAAACTGCAAAGAACATCCACTTTTACCAGACAACTACTCAAAAAGCCTCTCTAACCCGCTCACAGCTCTCATCATAGTAAAGATATGTCCTTGCTAATGGATTTCCACATTATGAGAGACATCATTCACAGATACAATGCCATTATAGCCTTCAATTTTGATATAATTGTATGTGTTCTTCAAGTATCTTGTGAGACCCACTTATATCATGTAAAAAGTATGGGAGGCTACCTATTTTATTGGACTTTTGAACATTTAAAAAAGGTGGAGATATGCGGTGTGTCAGATTTCAACCCCGCCACTGAGACCATTGCTACTTTTCTCTCATCAAATCTTTACATCGACTTTCAAGCCAACGTAGCTCAGCTGGCGAGAGCACCTGATTCGTAATCAAGAGGTCACGGGTTCGAGTCCCGTCGTTGGCTCCATTTTTGAAACGTTTTTGAAACGTTTTTCAGATACCATAGTTTCCGATCTATATTGTAAATCTAATACAAATTTAATATAAAGGAAGTTCATGGGTCAAAAAAGAGTCGCTTTCATTGCTACTTCTATCATTCTGCTTCTTTTTACCGGATGTGGATCGGGACTGAAAAATCTTGGGAAATCTTCAGCACATATGCAAGAAGCCCGGCAAGCATCCACAAAAGCACAGTATCAAAATCTTTTTCATCGATACCAGGATGAAAACAAAACCGATGATCTGTTGTGGAACTACGAAGCAGGTACAGTTGGCTACTATGTACAGCGTTATAAAGATAGCGTCTTCTATTTTGACAAAGCTGAGGAATTGATCAAAAAATATGATGAAGAGATCCTGGCTTCAAAAGTTCTCAGTAATGTAGGAGCGGTCCTGACCAACGATACGTTCATGGATTATCGTCCTAGAATCTACGAAAAGATCATGGTCAATACCTACAAAGCAATCGACTTTATCAACAAAGGTGACTTTCAAAATGCCAGAATAGAGTTCAACAGAGCGTTGGTCAGAGAGGACAGAGCAAAAGAGTTTTTCGCCAAAGAGATCGGGAAAGAGAAAGAGAAACTTCAAAAAGAGAAAAAGAAAAAACTCCAAAATGTCCAAATAAAAAAACAGACCACGAGTCCGATAGAGAAAAAATACTCCAACCTGTTTGCTTTCAAGCCTTATAGAGACTTTACCAACCCATTCACCAATTATCTTGCAGGCATCTACTTCTTAAGCAGGGGAGATTATGGCAAAGCCACTGATCTGTTAAAAGAGTGCTATGGTATGGTAAAAGGAGTGGACAGCGGAGCAGAGTACGTAAAGTCCGATTTTGAACTTGCTGACAAAATGAAAGGCTCTGTATTGGCTCGAAAACAACACTACACTTGGGTGATTTTCATGAATGGCCTTGCTCCAAAAAAAGAGGAGTGGAAAATCAACGTTCCTGTTTTTCTAGTATCCAATAAAGTTTTATATACTGGCATTGCACTTCCAACGCTGAAAATGAGACCGAAAGCCTTTGACGCTCTTGAAGTCAAAACACCTACACAACAGAAGAAGACAAAAACTGTAGCCACTATGGACAGAGTCATCAAACTGGAGTTCAAAAAAAGATTTCCGATAATTATGACGCGGGCTTTGACAAGAACGATCACTCAAACCATCATACAAAAGCAGCTTCATGACAGAGCAGGTTTTCTAGGAGGGCTTGCAGGAGCTGTATATCAAGGTATAATGAACAGAGCAGATACCAGAATGTGGGAGAGACTCCCAAAAGAGTTTCAGGTAGCAAGAGTACAAAGCTCTTCAGAAGTGGCTATCTATTCTCCCAACGGTGAAATAGCAAGGATCCCAACAGATACAAATCATGATTTTCTTGTATTTGTTACAATTCAGACACCACAGAGTGAGCCGATTATCTCATGGCAAAAACTTTAAAAGGATCGAAAATGAAAAGATGGCTCATAGCACTGAGCGTTCTATTTTTACTCACAGGATGTGCCAAAAGCGTTAGCAACGAAACCATCTCAAATCCAGATAGAAATATAGTAAAAAATAGCTATCTTGAACAAAAAGTGGAGATTCTCGATCATCATACACGATATACAAACGGTCTTTTAGAAGCGATGGTTCAACTTCACAACAAGACAAAAGATTTTCAAGATTTGGAATATCGATTTATCTGGCTTGATAGTGACGGATTTGTAGCAGAAAAAGAGCCTTGGCAACCTCTTACGCTCAATGGCCTTGAGACAACCCAGGTAAACTCAATCGCTCACACACCAAATGCAACCGACTTTAAATTTGAAATTCGCCAAAAACAGTAAAGGAGTTTATATATGAAAAAATTGGTACTACTCTCAACCACTGCCGCAATGCTTTTTTTTAGCGGATGCGCGACTTCCTCGTCGCAAGTGCGTTATATCAACCATGAAAAGGCTGGAACTTCCGCGCCTGCTTCCCTGGGACTCGACTATGAAGATATCAACACAGCGGCACAAAAGCTTATCAACTCAATGCTCAAATCTCCCTATCTTGATAAATTGTATAGGATTAAAATGAGAAAAGAGGGAAAACCGCTCATTTTGATGATCAGCGATTTTACCAACGATACTACACAAAGACTCGACATCGATCAAATTGTGAAAAAAATACGGATCGCGCTTTTAAACAGTGGGAAATTTATCGTTACTACCGCTGTAAGAGCAGGAGGAGTAGAAGACAGGGCAACGAGAGAACTTAGAAAGTTGAGGAAAAACAAAGAGTTCAACCAAAAAACGATCGCCAAAGAAGGCACGATCATTGCACCTGATTTGAGTCTTTCTGGAAAAATTATACAAAGAACCACTCCTTTGCCAAATGGAGAACAGCGAGTAGATTACTATATTCAGATGAGCCTTACAGATGTTACAAGCGGACTTGCGTTTTGGGAAGGCGAAGAAGTTATCAGTAAAGCCGGCAGCAGCAAAGCCGCACCTTGGTAAAATTGAATAAAAAGGAGTAAGAATGAAAAAACTGGTAACACTATTGATCGTTTGTGTAAGTTTCCTCTATGCCACGGATATAGAGAGCTGGAAAAACGATTTTATCAAAGCACATGGCAATTTTGGTCAAACAGATGATCATGGAAGAACGTTTTACTATGGTGAGGCCACAATCAATGTGACACCCCTTGATCCAGCCTATGTAAAAGAGTTGGTTCTAGCTTATGAAAAGGCGATGCTCAATCTGCAATCTGACTTTATCCTCCAGACATTTGGACGAGAGACTGTTCAAAGACTTGCAGAAATCGTAGAAAACGACTCTACGAACGCTGATCAATTTCCTCCTTTACCGGAAGCCCAAAAAATGGCTCAGCAGGGAAAAATCGCTACCATTTTCAACAAGGCCTTGGATGTTATCGACAAAAAACTTGACAAAGAGTTGGAAGAGTTGGGAGTTCCTCCTCAACAATTACAAAAAATGACCGTTGAGCAAAAAAAGACGCTTTTCAAAGATAAATTGAGCTCTAAAATTGTCAAAGAAGCATTTAGCAGTATGGAAGGACTCGTTCCATATCAAGTAAAAATAGGTACTATAACTACGCCTGTAGGAAAAGCGACAAAAGTTGCTATCATTGCTATAACATCACCTAAAACAATCCAGTTTGCCAAAGATATCGCTCGACAGCGACCTACGCAAGTTCGCGGAAAACCACATACGTTAAGCGATCTTCTTCCGAAGGCAAAAGAGGATTATCTCAATGAAATAGGACTACGATACAGCTATGATGAACAGGGCCGACCGATGCTCATCTCTTATGGTATGTGGTCTGTCACGCAAAAAGTCACCTCCCCATCACGCTATCTCAAAAAGATCGATCTGGCCAAAAGAAAAGCGAGAATGCGTGCAGAATCTTATATTGGTGATTTTATAAAAACCAATATACAGGCAATTGAAAGCCAAGATGCATCCTCTTTAGAGGAAGAGGTAGCCAAGAAAATCACTACGGTCGATGCTGCTGGCAACAGCAGTCAAAAGATAAGAGACAACATTAAAGAGACATTGGATAGTTACTTCAAAAAATTCAAATCCTCCTCGAACTTTAGTCTTCAAGGAACAAGTGAGGCCTATAACTGGGATTATAAAGAGCCTAAAACAGGTATGATATACGTAGGTTCTGTGGTGACATGGAACTATAACCAGCTCAACAATGTCAAAAGATATATTCATCAAAAACACAATACTGCCAAAACAACAAAGACTCAAGCCAAAACAAAATCGTCTGTTACAATTGAAAGAGAATCAAAAGTCATCAACGATGTAGAGGATTTCTAATATGAAACGATTGCTTCTTTGTCTTGTTCTATTGAATAGTTTCCTATGGGCTGGAGCGCACAAAGTTGTCTCCACCCGTGTAGTACAAGGTGTAGGAGAAGGAACAACGCGATCCGAAGCCATCACGGAAGCCTTAGTCGATGCCCTTGGACAACTTCAGGGAGTTCGATTGTCGAAAACCGCTTTTTCCAAAGATCAACTCATAGAAACAGACACATCATCAAAATCGGCATATCTTTACAGCAGTAAAATCAAAAAGATAACACATGGAAAAGTAAATAGCTATAAAGTTGTTGAGGTGATGGAAATTGAACCACACCATTATAAAGCCATCGTTGAGGTAACAAAACGCACTACCAGATACAAATATAGAGATGCGGGTCACAATCCCCACAATCGCCGTACTTTGGCGGTACTCCCTTTTGAATATAAGCCAACATATTCGCTACATGGAATAACTATTGATGGAAGAGAGCTGAGTCGCCGGCTTACACAATCGATCATCAATAAGATAACCCAAACAAGAAAATTTACCATTTTGGATAGACAAAATAGTAAATATTATGAATTCGAGAAAAGTTTCTTACTCTCCCCAGGAACGGATCCTGTCGAACTGGCTCGTATCGGTAAGCGACTTGGGGCAGACTACTTCATCATTGGACAGATATTAGATTTTGGAACTGATAAAAAGGAAGGCAACTATCTATTAGGTCCCGATGAGACTACAGAGGAGGCTTATGCCACAATAGCCTATCGCGTTCTTTATGTTCCAAGACAACAGATCAAGTGGTCCGATACTATCGATATAGCGTTTGAAGTACCTCCTACCAAAAGAGCTGAAAGTCTTACCGTAAAAGTAGGAGACAAAATAGCTCAAGTTTTAGTTGATCAAATAATGTTCAACATTTATCCACCACGAATCGTTCGATCTTCTGGTAAAAATATCATTCTTAATATGGGAGGCAATACCCTCCATCCGGGAGATAGATTTGAAATATATGCTCTGGGCAAAAAAATATATGACCCCTATACAAAAGAGTCTTTAGGACGTGAAGAGATAAAAATAGGAGAGCTGGAAATAACAAAAGTTTTACCTAAATTTTCCTATGCAAAAGTTATAGAAGGAAAAGCGAAAAAAGGGGCAATTATCAGACCGGCAGCAAGTAATCACAATGAAAATCAAAATGTCGGCAAAGACTCCATGTTTGAGGAGATGTTCCACAAGTGATCTGCGTTATATTTGCTGGCGGGAAAAGCTCACGAATGGGAAGGGACAAATCCCTTCTCTCATTTGGAGACAAGCCACTTATTGAGTATCAGTTCGAGCGTCTGCTTCCTCTTTTTGATGAGGTTTACATCTCCTCAAAGAGCGAAAAATTCAACTTCAACGCTCCACTCATTCTTGACAGCAGCGATATTTACGCGCCAACTCCCGCATTTTTGGATATTTTTGACAAATTTGATGAGTTTTTCGCCATAAGTGTCGATGCTCCTTTTATCGATAAACCGATCATAGAAAAACTGATTGAAGAAGCAAAAAAATATCCAAATAAAGACGCCATTATCGCAAAAACCGATTTCTCCCATCCTCTCATAGGAATCTACCGCAAATCGATTCAACCAAAGATAGAAAATGCCCTCGAAAAAAACAATCTTAAGCTCAACTCTATTTTAAAAGAAGCAAATACCCATTATGTGGAATTTCAAGAGGATGAAAGATTTTTAAATCTCAACTATCCCGATGAATTCAAAAAAGCTTTGCAACTCAAAAAAGTTTTGCTATAATTTCGACTCTTGACCCGTTAGCTCAGCTGGTAGAGCAACTCCCTTTTAAGGAGTGGGCCGTTGGTTCGAATCCAACACGGGTCACCACTACTGCAACATCTTTTCCGCTTTTTTAGCATCAAAATTGTTATAAATCCTACTTAAAACTTTGAAATTGTGCATTATAAAAAAGCGAGTGTTTCCAACTTTTTGCTTAAAAAGTTGGTAGCTTTTCTTGGCGGCCTCCTCATCTCCCAAAATCAAATAGGCATCCCCCAAATATTCATACGCAAAATTTTCTCCCATCTGTATCGCTTTTTTTGCCGCTTCTATCGCTTTTTTTGGCTTTAATGCCAAGAGGTAGTACCAACTGGCCTTTCCGTACACTTTCGTTTGATCAAGATAATCCGCATAAAAAACGCACTCTTTCGCTTTGCTCGTATCCCCTTTTTGAATGAGATAGTACTCACACTTCATCTGCGACTTGTTGAGATTGCATTTCGTACACGGCTTATCGGCACCAAAGAGCAAAAGTGGTAGAATAAGTAAAAATTTTTTCATAACATCTCCTAAAGGATTACAATGGTTCGACATATTGTCTTTATGAAGTTTCCTGATTTTAGTTTAGCAAAAAAAGCCAAAGAGAAGCTTCTAAGCATGAAAGAGCATATCGATGTACTCAAAGAGATCGAAGTTGGTATCAATTTTAGTAGAAGCCAAAGAAGTTATGATCTAGCCCTTGTAACAACATTTGATAATAAAGAGGATCTTGAAACATACAGAGTCCATCCATACCACCAAGACGAAATTGTGGCATGGCTTAAAGAGATAGGAACCGAAACAAAGGTGGTTGATTATGAAGTCTGATTTAACCCATTTAGATGAAAAAAAACGTCCCAAAATGGTAGATGTGGGAGTCAAAGATGAGACGGAGCGCATCGCCGTGGCCAGCGGAATTATCGAAGTTACCCCCGAGGCATTTGACGCAGTAAAAAACGAAACGACTAAAAAAGGGGCGGTCCTTCACACAGCCGTCATAGCTGCCATCATGGGAGCCAAAAAGACACCGGATCTTATCCCTATGTGCCATCCGTTGCTTCTCACATCTATCAACTGTGATGTAGAGGAACTTCCCGATCTTCCAGGGTTCAAACTGATCGTCACATGCAAGTTAAAGGGGCGAACCGGCGTGGAGATGGAAGCTTTGACTGGTGTGAGTATTGGACTTTTAACCATTTATGATATGCTCAAAGCGATAGACAAAGGGATGGTTATCAAAAATATCCAGCTTGAACGAAAGAGCGGAGGCAAAAGCGGCGATTTTGTGCGCTAACGGCACACATACTCCACTTTCGCCTTCACCTCGACACGCTGTTTTGTCCTAGCAGGTTCAGGAGCTTGGATATCTGATTTTACAGTCATGCTCTTAAGCGTTCGTACCACAGGGAAATATCTGGTAGTATAATCGATACTTGTAATATGACACTGTTTCGATAGTTTTTCACCAGCTTTTTTTCCAAAAGTCTTGGCCTTGTCTATAAGCCGTAACTGCAGATCTTGCACAACACTCTCGCGTCTGCTTCGTGAAACTTCCCAATGAGGATAACGTATACTAAATCCAAAACCCTTATGCATTCTGCTTTTTAGCTCATCTATTGCTTGTAAAACTCTATTTTGCATTTTTGGGTCTTGGATAAAAAATTGATAACCAACCTCCCCTTTATATCCTTCACATACCCTTTTATCTTTTTCCCATCGGCAATTTTGATAGAGCGAATATCTTCCTCCTTCATAACAAAGCCCTAAAGAGCGAATGGTTTTATCTACGATGCCCAAACTGTTTATGATGGTTTTTTCACTCGAGTTTGTCATAAAAACAAACAAACCAAAACTATAGATATCTGGCTCGATATGTGCGGATGCATTGAGCGTATTACTTACATCTGTCGCCTCTTTGGAAGAGGCCAACAGGCTCGAAAAGGCAATAAGCATGACCAAAAGGATCTGTTTCATTTTTAAGCCTTTATCTCAAAGGACCATTTTCACATCTTTATGGGCCTTGAGTTCTTGATAGATCTTTTCCCTCTCCTCTTCAGAGTGTACCATAATATCCGCATTGAAACTTTGGTATTTTCCACGGTTGCTCTGCTTGGAAAAGGTGATAGTCGTAGGTCGATTTGTCACGCTCTCTATCGCCTCTCTCGTTTTTTTGGCATTTTCGCCAATCACTTTGTATCGCCAAATCGTTGGATACTCGATCTGTACTTTTTGATCAAAATCTTTGAGCTCTTTCATTGCTCCTCCTTTCACTCGAACTATATCTATCATAGCAAAAAGGAATCAAAAAAAGTGCTACTTAAGTTACATTTAAGTTTATGGTCGGAGCAAAAAACATTAGAAGAAATAGAATGAAAGCTATATCTTCATCTAAACTGTTTCCACCAAATCGTTTGCCAAAGCTTCGGCCTGCTCTAAAACTGTTTGGGTAGCAAGCTTTTGCATATCGGGCGGATAGCCATATTGTCTGAGTGTTCTTTTAATTATTACTTTTAATTTTGCTCTTGCACTCTCTCGTATCGCCCAGTCTATTGTGGTATTTTCTTTAACTTTTTGAAACAAAACAGCAGCAAGTTCTTTTAACTTCTCTTTTCCCATAAGCTCTCTTGCACTCTCATTGTCCGCAACTGCACAATAAAATGCATACTCATAATCACTAAGCCCCAATTCTTCGGGCTCTTTATCACTTTGTTTTATCTCTTTTGCAAGATGAATAAGCTCATCTATCACTTCAGCAGCCGTTAATAATCTATTATTATACTTCCGTATCAACTCCTCTAAAGACTCTTTTAAAGATTTGCTTTTTACGATATTTGTTTTGATTCTGCTTTTAATCTCATCGTTGATAAGCTTTTTGAGTGCCTCAATGGCCAAGTTTTTCTGCTTCATCTCCTTGATCTCTTCCAAAAACTCATCGGACAAAATCGAAATATCAGGCTTTTTAAGCCCTGCTGCATCAAATATATCGATTACTCCACTTGAAGAGACGGCTTTATCCACAATCTGTTTGATTGCCGTTGCATAGTCAAAACTGTTTTCACTCTCGATATTAAATTTGATAAGCCTTGATTTCACAGCCTGAAAAAATGCAACTTCATCTTTTATCTTCATAGCTTCACTATGCGGCACTGCAAGTGAAAAAGCTTTTGAAAGAGCTGTAACTGCATCGATAAATCTTTTTTTACCATTTTCAAGCCCCAAAATAAAGTCTTCAACCTCAAGGATAATATGAAGTTTTTGTGAAGTATCTGCATCAAAATATCTTTTATAGTCATATCCATACAACATATCTCTTACCACTTCCAGCTTTTCAAGCATCACTTTGACAGCCTCTTCTTGCAATCGTGCAGGCTCGCCTTTGCCTCCACTATCACTATAAAATGACAAAGCCTCTTTCAAATCGCTTGCAATACCTATATAATCGACAATAAGCCCGCCTGTTTTATCTTTGTAGACCCGATTGACCCTTGCGATCGCTTGCATGAGCGTATGCCCTTTCATAGGCTTGTCGATATACATCGTATGTAGACTCGGTACATCAAAACCGGTCAGCCACATATCCACAACGATTACCAATTTTAGTTCATCTTGCGGGTCTTTAAACCTATCAGCAAGCGTTCTTCTTTGCTCCTTTGTAAGATAAAACCTTGCAATATGAGGCTCATCCGAAGATGAAGTAGTCATGACTACTTTGATTTTCCCTTTTTTTAGTTCATCACTGTGCCAATCGGGGCGAAGCTTGATAATTTCATCATACAAATTTGCTGCAATGTGCCACGTCATTGTTACAATCATCCCTTTTCCATCCATCACCTCAAGACGGCTTTCAAAATGGCTCACTATATCTTTTGCTATCTCTTTTATCCTCGGCTTTGCTCCCACCAAAGCTTCGATCTTTGAATATTTCGCTTTTGCTTTTTCAATTTCAGATAATCCTCTTGCGTCCAACTCTTCTTCATACTCTTCTATGAGCTTTTTTCCCTCTTCCGTTATATCTATTTTTACCAGCCTGCTCTCATAGTAGATCGGAACAGTCGCTCCATCCTCAACAGCGTTTGCTATATCGTAGATGTCGATATAGTTTCCAAAGACTGCCGGAGTGTTTTTATCTGTGCTCTCAATCGGGGTTCCCGTAAATGCTATATATGTAGCATTTGGCAAAGCATCTCGCAGATATTTTGCAAAACCGTATTTAATCTCACCGCTTTTTTTATCTACTCTGCCTCTAAAACCGTACTGGGTTCTGTGCGCTTCATCGACAATGACGATAATATTGTCTCTTGTTGACAAAGTTTCATACACATTGCCATCATCTGGCCAAAACTTGTGAATGGTGGTAAATACAACTCCTCCACTCTCCACCATAAGAAGCTTTTTTAACTCTTCCCTGCTTGCAGCCTGCACTGGCTCTTGCCTAAGAAGTTTTGATGCAGTTGCAAAAGTGTTAAAAAGCTGGTCATCAAGATCATTTCTATCTGTGATAACAACGATTGTCGGGTTATTGGTGGTTTGAATAACTTTTCCGGCATAAAAGAGCATCGAAAGTGACTTGCCCGAGCCTTGGGTGTGCCAGACAACTCCCGCTTTTCTATCTCCTTCGCTCTGCTCTTTTACATCAGGCAGTCCGTAATTTGCCGGTGGCTCTTTGACTAAAAAGTTCGATTTGTTTTGTCCGATAGCCCTTAAGGTTGACTTTATAGCTTTATTGACTGCATAGTATTGATGATATGCTGCTATTTTTTTAATGGTTTGGACGGTTATCTGACCTTTATCTTCTTTTTTCTTTTTTTCAAAAAGGATAAAAAACCTGATGTAATCAATCAAAGTCTCTTTGTTTAAAAGCCCTTGTATTAGAGTCTCAAGCTGGCTTACAAGATGTGAGGCTTCCTTTTTACCATCTGCACTTTTCCATGCCATAAATCTATCAAACCCAGCAGAGAGACTTCCCATCTTTGCTTCAAGCCCGTCTGAAATTATTAAAATTTCGTTATATGTAAAGAGTGTAGGAATCGTTTGTTTATAATTTTGAAGCTGGTTATAGGCTGATTTTATATTAGCATTTGAATCTGTAGGATTTTTTAGCTCCATTACTACTAAAGGTAATCCATTTATAAATAGAACAATATCAACTCTTTTATTTTTATGGTTTTCTATAACCGTAAACTGGTTTACTACCAAAAAATCATTCATTTGCGGATTTTTAAAATCAACAAGCCAAACAATGTCTCCCCGCTGAACTCCATCTTTTTGATAGGTTACTTTCACTCCTTCTGTTAGCATTCTATGAAAAATCTCATTATTTGCTATCAAATCTGGCGTATTGATTTGCGTAATTTGCTTGATAGCATCATCTATTGCATCTTGAGGTAAGCTGGGATTAATTTTTTTTATTGCCGTTTTTAACCTATCAAATAAAATTACATCTTCAAAAGAATCCCTCAACGGATTTTCACCATCTAGGGCAATATCTCCGCCATAGAGGTAATCGTAGCCTTGGGATTTGAGGAGGTCTATTGTGAAGTTTTCAACGGAGTTTTCATTCAGCATTTTTTATCCTTATCTCCCCGCTCATGAGTTTTGGCAAGAGAGTGTCTCGCAATTTTTTGAGAGTTTGGATTTGAAGGGAATTTTGAATTATCTTATCATCAATTGGTTTAACTTGCTGTTGAAACTTTTCAATAATATCTATTGGGGGAATCATAATTTCTAATTTTTGAAAATCACCCTTACTAATTGAACCAAAAACTGTCCCTTCGTCATTAAATAATTTTATCTTATTTATTAAATATTTTAGCTTATAGTATGTATATGAATAAAAATTTGGATTTAATTTATATCTAAATCGTGCAAGCCCTCTTCCTATACAACATTTCTCTAATGCCATATTCTGCTCACCTACTGGCGCTCTAACACTAATTAAAGTGTCAAATTTTTCAGCAAATCTTTTTGGTTCAGTAGTAAAAATTCTTTTTTTAGGAAAACGAAAACCAAAATCAGCATTACCTTGATACATTGGAATTCCAAAACCATATTCATTAAACGAGCTTCCTTTAGGAGAATGCCCCATTAAAAAATCAAATTCATCAGGTAAAAAACCTTCTTCCCAATCCTCTTTTGCCTCTTCTATAAACCATTTTCTAAAAAGTGTCTGTGCCATTTGTTCAAGTGTTTGATTCTGGCGATGTAAAAGATCTATTTTATCATCAAATGATGAAAGCACAGAGGCTATGGCTTTTTGTTCACTCATATCTTCCGGTAAATAAATAGGAATACTTAATAATGTTGTTTTATTCAGTTTGGGTTGAACTGCTCCTGTGAGAAAAGGGTTTAAATTTAAATTTTTAAAATAATAAACAATTAACTTATTTAAATAATTATTTTTCCCTTTAATAACGTGAGCATGATTATTAACCCAAAATTTTCCTTTGGCAATAAATGCAATAGGTGATTGTCGAGTTCTTAAATTTTCTCCATCTTCTGAGATAAGAACATATTCACCATCAAAAATGAAGTCATCTATATAATCAATAATTCCTGATGCCCCATAATAAGGATATATACCTTTTCTTTTTTGTCTTTCCATAGTACTAAGCGGTATTCTTTTATGATCGAATATTTCAGCAATCTCATTTAGTTTATATTCTTTCCATTTACTCATAGCTTTTTCTCTTTTCAATTTTCAAAATATAATATGTGCTTCTTCCTTTCCCTTCTCTTTGAATAAGACCTTTTTCAACTAAATTTTTTAAAACCTCTTTAGTTTTTGTTTCTTTAGCATCGATAAGTTTAGTTGCTTCTTTTTTAGTAATTTTTTCATTATCCAGTAAAAACCGTAAAATTTTCTTTTCTTCTATAGACAATCGGTCGTAATCGGTCGTAATCGGTCGTTATCGTCCGCAAATTTTGTTGAAATTGATTTTTGAGTTTCCAAGCCATAATTTAATTTTTTAAATGTCACTCTAAACGAAACTCCAGGCTCACTCCATTCAAATTTTATTTCAGGATATTTTTTTAGCTCTTTGGCAATAAGTCTTAATCCGTTTCCCCATTGCTCTACTATTCCAAGTTTTTTAAATACTACTGCAAGCACTTTGTTTCTTATATCTGATTGTCCAGATTCCATATCATCAAAATCTATAGTTGGCATTAGTTTACCGGGGCTTGTAATTTCGATTTTATCATCAAATATTGCAATTTTTATATCTTTACCAGTTAATGAGTAATCTCTATGAATTACAGCATTTCTTATCGCTTCACGAATAGCAATAATTGGATATTCCCACCTGTCTTTTCTATAAACTCCCTCATAGGTTGAACCTTGAGAGATATGTCTTAAGACAAATTTATAAGCTTCTTCTGCCTGAAAGCTTACAGGTTCATCAATACTTTTTTGATCAATAAAATCTCCAGGAACTGTGCCTTTAAACCTTGCGCACTCAATTTTTGCAAATGGGAAAAGTTTATTTCTTATTTCGTCGTTAGAAAGCAGTATTAAAGCGTTGGTAGGAAATTCTCTATTTTGTTCTAAAATTATAAGGTTTAATTTTTTTAAGATAGTTTTGGTTAACTTTTCGCCTGTAATCACTTCAAATTGTTTTGCAAAAAGAGAAATTTCCAACTCATCAATACTTTTTGAATGCAGAGGCAGAGAATCAAATGAAACTCCCTGTTTTTCTCTTTCTAACTCTTCTATGATATCTTTTGTAGCAAGCCGGTTTGAAGAACCAACTCTTATATATGTTCCGTTTTCTTTTCCTTTGCTTTTAAGATAATCTGGCGGATTGTTTCCCTTATAAATTTCAATTTTAACAACATATTTTCCATTATGATTTATAAATGAAATCTCAGGCAAGATAAGAGGATAGCAGCTATCATGAATGATATTACTGATTATTTCTTCTAATTGTAATAAATCCTCTTCAGGCACTCCAATTATCTCTCTTGGAGTATCTTTTATGCCTATATAAATTTCACCTCCTGCATCATTGGCAAAAGATACAACACTCTTGCATAGATCAGATTTACTTGGCAAAGTCTCTTTAAATTCAAGTCTTCTATTTTCCGGTTGTTTTAAAATCTCTTCTAATTTCATTTTTTAACCCTCAAACGCTATAAAATTCATAATAAGCTTGATAAGCTGCTCTTTTTGCTCTGCTGGGCTTGCTGCTACGAGGTAACATAAAGCTGTTAAAGTGTTGCTGTTAAATTTTTGAAAAAGTTCCTCTTTTGATAAGTTCTCATACAAAAATTTTAAAAAAAGCAAAGCCCCAATTCGTTTATTTCCATCCACAAATGGATAATTTTTAATAATCAAATAGAGCAAGTTTGCCGCTTTTTCTTCAAAAGATGGATAAAGCTCCTCACCTCCAAAACTTTGATAAATTGTATTTAATGCACTCTCAAAAAGCCCCCTATCTCTTTCTATTCCAAAGATATCTGATGCTTCTTTACGCTCGATAAGATAGTTTTTAAGCTCTACAATTGCTTCTTTTGCCTCTTGATAACTTATCTTTTTTCTCTCTTTTCTTGTAATACGTGCTTCTATTTTGCCTGTGTCATACTCCTCTACCCATTTCCAAACCAAAGCATATTTTTCAATAATCTCAAGCATTCCCTTTTCTTCACTTGCCGTTATAGAGGGAGTGTTGATATTTTCTTTTATAAATTTTATAGCTTCTTCAAGCTCTTTTAGTTTTTCTTCTGTAAGCTTTTTTTCATTGATCGCATATCCTTTGACAAGGTAATTTTTTAAAACATTTGTAGCCCAGATTCTAAACTGTGTTGCTTTTTTGGAGTTTACACGGTAACCAACAGATATAATGACATCAAGGTTAAAGTATTCAATTGTTCTTTTTACTTTTCTTTTTCCTTCTAATTGAACTGTTGCAAATTTTGCAACAGTTGAATTTTTATCTAATTCTCCTGTTCTGAAAATATTTTTTATATGCCTTGAAATCACAGATTTATCTTTATCAAAAAGTTGTGAAATTTGATTAAGATTAAGCCATATTGTTTCTTCTCTTAATTGCACCTCAACCTTTTTATCACTATCTTCAAAAATAACTAATTGATTTTCCTCTTTCATCCTTCACCTTTGATATCTATCTTTGCCAGACTCTCCAGTATCAGTTTATTAAGTCTCTCTTCTTCAACAAGCTGGGATAAAAACTCCTGTTTGAGTTTTTCAAACCTCTCTTCAAAATCAAAATCATCCTCTTCTTCAGCTAGTCCCACATAACGCCCGGGAGTCAAAACATAATCAAGCCCTTTTACCTCATCAACGCTAACTGATTTGCAAAATCCTTTGATATCTTCATAACTGCTATCCTCTTTTTGCCATGTATGGTAAGTATCTGCGATTTTTTTAATATCTTCTGGTGTTAAAATCCGTTGTCGCCTGTTTATAAGCTTGCCCATATCCCTTGCATCGATAAAGAGAATTTGTCCTTTTCTTGTAGTTTTATTTTTTCTTAAAAACCACAAAGATGCTGGTATTTGGGTATTTAAAAAGAGTTTTGCAGGCAGATTTACAATACAGTCGACTATATCATCTTCAATCATATTTTTTCTGATTTCATACTCATCTTTCTGTTTTGTCGTAAGCGCACCTTTTGCCAAAACAAAGCCGGCTTTTCCATGGGGTGCCAGGTGAAAGATAAAGTGCTGTATCCATGCATAGTTTGCATTACCAGCCGGTGGCACGCCATATTTCCATCGCGCATCCTCACGTAAAAGCTCTCCACTCCAGTCACTGTCGTTAAACGGGGGATTGGCTATCACAAAATCGGATTTTAAGTCTTTGTGGGCATCGTTTAAAAAAGAGCCTTCCGGGTTCCATCTGACCTGTGAACTATCAATCCCTCGAATGGCAAGATTCATCTTACACAGTCGCCAGGTTGTCTGGTTGCTCTCTTGTCCATAAATGGAAATATCATTTATTTTTCCTTGATGCTCTTGCACAAACTTTTCTGATTGAACAAACATTCCACCGCTTCCGCAGCATGGGTCAAACACTCTTCCACGATATGGCTCAAGCATCTCGACCAAAAGCTCAACGACGCTCCTTGGCGTATAAAACTGCCCGCCTTTTTTCCCTTCAGCCAGCGCAAATTCGCCTAAGAAATACTCAAACACATGCCCCAAAATGTCTGAAGTTTTCTCTTTAGCTTCATTGATTGCAATATTGCTAAAGAGATCTATCAACCCTCCAAGAGCGATTGGATCGATATTTCCTCTTGCATACACTTTTGGCAAAACGCCTTTTAAAGATGGGTTTTTCTTTTCTATTAGCTCCATCGCGTTATCGATAATTTTTCCGATTTCTGGATCTTTGGCCTTTTCTTTGAGATGACTCCATCGTGCTTCTGGCGGAATAAAAAATACATTTTCTGCTCTGTATTCATCAATATCTTCGGGATCCGCTCCGGCATACTCTCCCTCGCCTCTTTTTAGCTTTTCATACAGATCCTCAAATGCTTCTGAGATGTATCGCAAAAAAATAAGCCCTAATACAACATGTTTATACTCCGCTGCATCGATATTTTTTCTCAGCTTATCGGCAGCTTTCCATAAGCTTTGCTCAAAACTATCGCCATTTTGCTTTTTCTTCGCCATTATAAAATTCCCTCCTCTTGTAAACTAACAAATCCCTCTTTGCTAAAAATGATGTGGTCCAACAGTTCAATTCCAAGTATCTTGCCGCTTTGCTTTAACTTTTGCGTCACCAATATATCTTCCCTGCTTGGAGTAAGATTGTTTGATGGGTGGTTATGCGCCACAATGATACTTGCACATCTACTTTCAATCGCTGGTGCAAACACCTCTCTTGGATGCACCAAGCTTTGATTTAACGTGCCAATAGTTATCACTCTTTTTTCACAAATTCTATTTGCCCCATCAAGATAAAAGGCTATAAAATACTCTTGCTTTTTATCAAAATACTCTTTTAGCTCTTCATACACATCGTTTGCCGAAATTACGGTTTTGTGCTGTTTGAAAAGATATCTTTTTGATAACTCTACTGCACTTACTATCTGAGCAGCTTTCGCAATGCCAAGTTCGTGAATTTGAAGAAGTTTTTCTATATTTATTGCATCAAAATCTTGCTGAAAAAGCTTGATGATTTCTTTTGATAGTTTGATAACATCCTTTCCCTTCACCCCGCTTCCAAGCAAGATGGCAACCAACTCATAATCTTTTAGAGCCTTTGCCCCTTTTTCCAAAAGTTTTTCTCTCGGTTTTTCAAACTTTTCAAGCTCATTGATTTTTTTCATCATATACCTACTATAATCTTTTTAAAGCTTTATTATCATAGCAAAAACAGTGACGTTATTTTGCATATTAAGTTTATTTTAAGTGTTTACCGGTACAATACGGCCAAGCCTTTGATAGGCGACTATTTACGATTCGATCCCCTTATCACCTCTACAACCCCAAAAATCTTAGAAGTGACCTTTGATTGAATCGTCTGTGATTCGCTCATTGAAGGTTAATATTTTTTAAAGAGGCATAATGACTTTTTCTGATTTCAATCTGAAACCCCAAATAATGAAAGCGATAGAGCAAGCCGGCTTCAAAGAGCCCAGTCCTATCCAAAAAGAGGCGATTCCTGTCGTATTAGCAGGAAAAGATATGGTGGGCCAAGCCCACACAGGCACCGGTAAAACGGCTGCTTTTGCACTTCCACTTTTAAATATGTTAGAGCTCGATGGCGAAGTAGAAGCCCTTGTGATAGTTCCAACGAGAGAGTTGGCTACTCAGGTTAGCGACGAGATTTTTCGACTTGGAAAATATCTTGGCATCAAAACAGCCACAGTCTACGGAGGAAGCTCCTATTCAAGACAGCTCAATCATATAGCCAATGCAGCAGTCGTTGTAGCGACTCCTGGAAGACTCTTGGATCTTTTAAAAAGTGGCAAAATCGAACTCAATCCAAAATTTGTCGTTTTGGACGAAGCGGATGAGATGCTTGATATGGGCTTTTTAGATGATATAAAAGCCATTTTCAACTATCTTCCAACCAATAGACAAACTCTACTTTTCAGTGCGACAATGCCACAGGCCATCAAAGAGTTGGCTCAACAGATTCTCCACTCACCCGAGTTTATCTCTATTACGAAAAAAGAGGTGACAAACGTAAATATCAAGCAGTTTTACTATGTGGTTGACGAGCATGAAAGAGATGAAGCTCTCATTCGCTTGCTCGATTACAAAAATCCTACAAAATCGATCATCTTTTGCCGTATGAAGATAGAAGTAGATCGTCTTGCGCAATTTCTTGAAGCCCAAGGTTACAGTGCAAAAGGACTTCACGGCGATATGCAACAGCGCCAGCGAGAAGAGACCATCAAAGCTTTTAAACGAGGAAACATCGAGATTTTGATCGCAACAGATGTGGCAGCAAGAGGCTTGGACATCAGTGACGTAAGCCATGTGTTCAACTATCACATTCCGTTTGACCCAGAAAGCTATGTCCATAGAATCGGGCGAACAGGAAGAGCTGGGAAAGAAGGAATAGCGATCAGTTTAGTGACTCCTCATGAATTTAAACAGCTCCTACGCATCCAAAAAGAGGTGGGAAGCTCTTTAATCAATAAAGAGATTCCAACCTCTGCGGAAGTGAAAAACGAAAAGCAAAAATCGATGCTTGATATGATTCTTTCTCAAGAGGTATCCAAAGAAGCGATAGAACTTGTGGAACTTCTTGAATCACAAATAGATATCTCCACAGCTGCACTCAAACTGGCTTCCATGGTCATCAAAAACGACACCGTCAGTGGGAACGAAAGAATCGGGAAAAGCCTCAAAGAGATCGAAAAGATGCTCGAACAGGCAAAAAGAGAACTTTCCAGACCTCAAAGAAGCGGCGGACGCAACAATAGAGGCTATCGAGGCAACCGAAGACCTCGTAACGCCCATAGACGATAATTTGCTATAATAGTCCAACTTTACATAAGGTTGGACTATGCAACTTGGCCCAAATCCCATTGAAACGATTCGTAAAACAATCGAAGAGAAAAAAAGACCCAGAACCCAAAAGATCCAAGACCTTCTTCAGCAAATCGACAAGCTTCGCAGTGAAATCGAAGCAGAAAAAAGCGAACTGAAATCCGAACTTATCGAAACTTTTGACCTACTTGAAAAAGCTATCGCCTCCCTTCCCAAAGATCAACAGATACAGGCCCAAAAGATCTTGGATGAGTACAAACTCAAATCACTGGAACTTTTGGGGATCCTCGCAGAAACTACAGAAGCTGCCATCATCACGGCTTTGGAAAAAGCCCAGAATGTGGAAGAAACAGTCTTTGAAATCACCAAAGATCTTACCCATCAGACGATCGATATCAATGTGGATGCACGACATATACAGGATGTCAGCCAAACGATCTTGCAAGTCGCCGCCAATTTGTCCGAAGCCAGCATCAACTATGCAGATGAGATTTTAAGAGGAACAATCCTTGGGGTGAAAAAAGGAATTCGTCTTAGTATAAAAAAGTTTTACCAAACAATTCAATATACACCCGATGAAGCACGTACTCTTATTATAGAAAACTATGCATCTATCATTGAAAATCTTCCCCATATGGATGAAATCTATATGCAGACCATTCATAAAGTAGCCAAACAGAGCGAACCTGGTATCAAAGAAAAGATCGAGACAATAGCCAAAAACAGTGAAACATTGATAGAAAAGATCAAAAATGAAGCGGAAATCGCTGCCAATATTCTTAAATCGCGTTTCGAGGATCTCACCCATATACCTTCTGTAAAGCTGGATGTTCAAGAAGCAAAAAAACTCGGTTTGAGAGCCTTTTCGAAAGCGAAAGAGACTATCGAAAATGCCATTAAAGGGGCCAAAGATGCATTGGGCAAGTAGATGGCTTCTTATCCTTCTCTTTGCTTTTCATCTACATGCACAAACAGAGGATGAGATACAAAAAGCACTGCAAAACCTTATTATTCTCATGGAAAAATCGGCTTCCACCGTCAAAGATTTTTCGCAAAACAGACAACCTGCAATCCCTGAAGAGCAATCTAGCTTCCAACTCTACTACAAACAGGTTCAAAACGGAGCCAAAGTGGCAAAAAGAAACGATTTTTTGATCAAAACCCAAATCCAGTACAGGCTACTGAAAGCAAAACATGTATCATCCAACGACATACTTGTTTTGGTCCACAATCAAAAGGTTGAACTCTACGGCAAAGTACACTCTACAAAAGAGGCCGAAGAGATTATAAATACGACACTACACACCAAAGGGGTACGCTCAGTCACCTCCTATCTTATCATCAAAAACTTTAAAAAAATAGTTTTATAATCATGAACACCGTCACAGAATATCTTCAAAATACTCCCGAATGGTTTTTTGTCATTCTTGTCGTGGCAATCGTACTTATAGAGATTTTTGGCGATAGACCCAATTAATTATACTCACCCATATTTTTGAGCAACGCCTCATGGATCTTTCCATTGGTAGCCACGATAATATCTCCAAATCTGTAAAGTTCTCCCAAATGGTTTGTGACGACACCACCGGCTTCCTCTACAAGTAAAATCCCGGCAGCCACATCCCAAGGCTTGAGATTGACTTCATAAAACCCGGCAAATCTTCCACAAGCCACATAAGCCAAATCGATCGCTGCACTCCCAAGGCGTCTAATATCTCTTGTTTTTGGCAAAAGATTTTGCATACTCTCGATCACAAAATGATAATCTTTCCCCATCTCTACTTTCGTGTAAGGAAACCCCGTAGCCAAGAGAGCATCTATCAAATTTTCCGTTTCGCTTACCGCTATTTTTTGATCATTTAAAAATGCACCTGCCCCTTTTTTGGCATAAAAGAGCTCATTGAGTATCGGATTATAAACGACACCCTCCACAGGCTCTCCCCTTTGCCAAATACCGATAGAGATGCAGGTATAGGCGATGGAGTGGACAAAGTTTGTGGTCCCATCGATGGGATCGATATAAATCCCATCACTTGGTATTTCCCCCTCGAAACTCTCTTCTCCTACGATTTCCGCACCTGGATAGATTTTTTGCAAATGTTCCATTAAAAAGTTTTCGATTTTCATATCATACTGAGTGACTAAATCCACGCTTCCTTTTTTATGTATCTCTTTTTTGCCAAAATAGCCCTCTTTTAAGATCGCACCTGCTTCTAAAACCGAATTCTGTAAATCTCTATTCATGTTAACCTTCTGTTTAATATTTGTTACTTTTTGTTTGCCATCATATCTTATCATTTCACAAATTAAATATCGAGGAGGAAAAATGAAAAAAGCCGTTTTTCTATCTGTAGCAACAGCTTTGATACTGAGCGCTGCAACTATTCATTTCAATGAAGCACCAAACAATGTTCAAAGAGTCATGCCGGGAAAAGGTAACAATGTCGTCCTCTCCTTTTATGATGCTATCAAGGATGCCAAAGAGAGTGTGGTCAACATATCAACAAAAAAACGCATCAAAATGCCTGCTATGAGTCAGATGCCGTTTTTCAACGATCCATTTTTCAAACAGTTCTTTGGTCCTATGTTTCGTAACCAGATCCCAAGAAGCAGAATCCAAAGAAGTCTTGGAAGTGGCGTCATTATCAGTAGCGACGGCTACATTGTCACAAACAACCATGTGATCAACAATGCTGACGAGATAACCGTTACCCTTCCAGGAGATGACAAAGAGTACAAAGCGAAAGTGATCGGAAAAGACTCTTTAACGGATATTGCGGTCATTAAAATCGACAAAAAAGGTCTCAAAGCGATTAAAATTGCTGATTCATCAAAAATCAAACCGGGAGATATCGTCTTTGCCATCGGCAACCCTTTTGGTATCGGCGAGACTGTCACACAGGGGATCGTCAGTGCCACAAACCGAAATAATGTCGGTATCAACACCTACGAAAACTTCATTCAAACCGATGCCGCCATCAACCCGGGAAACAGCGGTGGCGCTTTGGTAGATAGTCGAGGAGCTCTAATAGGTATCAACAGTGCGATTATCACAAGAAGCGGAGGAAACAACGGTATCGGTTTTGCGATACCATCCAATATGATGAAAAATGTGGTGAAAAAACTGATCGAAAAGGGAAAAATTGAACGGGGCTATCTTGGTGTCATGATCGAAGATCTCAAGGGTGATCTCAAAGATGTCTACAAGCACAAATACGGTGCGGTTATTGTCGATGTGACAAAAGATAGCGCAGCCCAAAAAGCAGGTCTCAAACGAGGTGATCTCATTATCGAAGTCAATGGACAAAAGATCGAAGATTCGAATGATCTCAAAACGATTATAGGATCTTATCCTCCAGGAAAAGAGGTAACGATAAAATATGAACGAAACAAAAAAGTCTATACCACAAAAGTCAAACTTGCCGAACGTCCAGGAAGCGACAGTTCTGCAGTAGAAGAGACACTCAAGGGTCTGGAGGTACAAACACTCAACAACCAGATCCGCAGAATGTACAACATCCCTCAAAATGTAGAAGGGGTTTTCGTTTCCAACGTCAAAGAGAATTCGGCTGCCGAAAAAGCGGGAATCAAACCGGGAGATGTTATAATCGGTGTTGAAGATATGAATATCAAAAATGTAGAGGATCTCAAACGTGCTTTCAAAAAATATAAAGGTCCGAAGAAAATATTCATCAAAAGACAAGGAATCCCTCTTATTCTCGTTCTTCGATAAGGAGTCGCATGAAAGTGGCGATGATAGAAGATGATGTAGAACTTGCCGAAATTCTTAGTGAGTTTCTTGAGCGATACGGGATCGAAGTAGAAAACTACGAAGATCCCTTCATCGCCCTTTCTGCACTGCATCTTGATAACACATATGATGCTTTGATACTTGACCTTACCCTTCCCGGTATGGATGGACTCGAAATTTTAAAAAAGTTGCGCGAATTTAGTGATATCCCCATCATCATAAGCAGTGCCCGAAGCGACCTGAGTGACAAAGTGATCGGTTTGGAGCTTGGAGCGGACGATTATCTACCCAAACCCTACGATCCAAAAGAGCTGGAGGCAAGACTCAAAGCAATTTTGAGAAGACGTGCCAAACCCCAAACGAAAGAGCAGAGTTTTACTCTCTACCCCAATAGACGAGAGATCCATTTTCACGGAAAACCTCTTCAGCTTACACCCGCAGAATTTGAGATATTATCCTATCTTATAGAGCGTCCCAATCAACCAATATCAAGAGAAGATCTTCTTTACAACTGTGAACACCTGAGCGAAAATGCATCCGATAAAACGGTCGACGTCATCATCAGTCGAATACGCCATAAACTGGGGGAAAATCCAAAGCAACCCAAACATATCCAATCTGTCCGTGGTGTGGGATACAAGTTCACTCCATGAAAAAAAGTTCCATCTTTTTATGGATCACGCTCATCTTTTTACTTGGCTTCATCGCTGTTGGTGGAGCCTACTGGCTCTCCTTGCAACATCTCAAGGAGAGTGCGCAAAACCGATATCAAAAACGATTCGAATTTGTCTCCCAATCCCTACTTTGGCAACTCAGCTCGGTCGATTACAATAAACTCATACAAGAGCTGCAAAAACTGGAGTTTGTGCCCATAACCCATCCCAAAGAGATTGTCAAAATCGCCAAGAACTCTACGATAATCAAACGAACGAAATATCCGGTAGGCGAAGTCATCATCCTCAAATATAAGGGTGATTACTATATCTGGGTTCAAAGTTATGGCAACATGCTTCTTCTCAAAGACATCTCGATGGATATCCAGCAAAGCCGCCTACTCTATACGGCGATCTTTGTAGTGACACTTATTCTACTTTTGATCTTGTATATTCTCATCATCTTGAAACTGAGACCTCTCAAAAGCATCACAAAAGAGCTGCAGCGCTTCTCCAAAGGCGATCTGGATATCGATCTCAATGTGGAAGGGTTCAAAGAGATCAATGAAGTGGCCAACGCCTTGCAAAATGCCGCGGACTCTTTGAAAGCGATCCAACATTCAAGAAAACTGCTTCTAAGAAACATCATGCACGAACTCAAGACCCCCATCGCAAAAGGGCGTATTCAAGCGGAAATGGTAGAGGATGAGAAACAGAAGAAACGACTCATTCAGATTTTCGAAAAACTCAACTCTCTCATAAACGAACTGGCTGCTTTGGAAGCGGTCAATTCAAAAATCAAACCGAGCCTTGAGAGCATCACACTCAAAGATATCGTCGAGGAGGCCATCCATATCGGGATGTTCGACAAAAAAGATATTGAAATTATCGAAAAGCAAAATCCAACAATAGAAGCAGACTACAAACTCATGGCCATAGCAGTGAAAAACCTCATCGACAATGCATTAAAATACTCTTTCGATACAAAAGCGACAATCATCCTTACACAAGATGCACTGATCGTGCAAAATAGAGGCGAGCCTTTACAAAAAGAGCTCTCTTTCTATATTGAGGCTTTCAATAAAGAGGGGAAAAAAAGCGGTTTCGGACTGGGGCTGTATCTGGTGGACAATATCTTGAAACTTCACGGATACGCTCTTCAGTATCGCTTTGAGGATGGAAACAATAGATTTATCATCTCTTTGAAATCTTCACACTAACTTTTGGAGCCGTTCCAAAAAAACCTTTTGCGTATCTACAATGACCTCTTTCGCCTCCTCTATCGCAAACCATTTGGCTGCATCAATCTCTGGAAACTCCAATATCCCTCCTTTATACTCCAAATGCACCATATTGGATCGGATATCGGTATCCAGGTCTGTTTGCAGGGCAAAAATATGCAAGATCTTGTTAGATGTTTTTGCTTCCCCAAGATCCAAAAACTCTCCATCTACCCATTTACCCGTCTCTTCGAAAAACTCCCGCTTCGCTGCCTCCAAATCGCTCTCCCCCTCTTCCACTTCCCCTTTGATAATCCCCCAACTTCTCCTCTTTCTCTTCCAAAAGGGACCTCCAAAATGTCCCAAATAGACATACAATTCACCATTTTCCACTTTGTATGGCAAGATACCGGCACTCTTTTTCATTGCAAGCCTTTAATAAGTTGTTAAGTTATAACATTTTACACTTATCTCAAAAGGAGTGCGATGAATTTACAAAAAGTATTGTCCGGATTCTTTTTCATTTTGGCGATGACCACAAACTTTGGCTTTTTTTACGGTAATCCCGCCGATATCGAATTCCATAGCAAATATGAGCTCTTTGCAGCAATCATAGTCAACCTCATCGCAACAATTTTGAAGCTAGGCGACAAGACGCAGCTTGGATCCGTTTTGCTGGCAACAAGCCTTGTTGCAGATATCCAACTGATTGGTGCGGCAAGCGTGTGGGCATTGGCGGTTTATGTCCTAGGCGGTCTCAATACCGAATCTACTGTCGCTATCATCTCCATGAGCGGTGGAGCGCTCCTTGCCAATATCGTCTCTGTTTTACTTTTTGTAGGCGATACACTCAAATCCAAAAGGTAATCATGGAAAGCAACAGTGCATGGATCATCATCCACAGGATGAGGATTCCTCTGCTTGTCATCATACTCACTTTTGCCATCTCCATCATAGGACTTACACTGATTCCCGGTGTTGACGACCAAGGTCATCCATACCATATGAGCTTCTTTGACGCCTTCTATTTCGTCAGCTATATGGCTACCACTATCGGCTTTGGCGAAGCACCCTATACCTTTACCTATCCTCAACGTCTGTGGGTCAGTTTTTGTATCTACTTAACCGTCGTTGGATGGTTCTACGGCATCGGTAATATCATTGCCCTGATTCAGGACAAAAAACTGGCACGGGAGCTGGCAATTGCCAGATTTCGATCAAAAGTGGCCAAGCTTAGTGAGCCTTTCATCATTGTCCTTGGCTACAACAATGTTACAAAAGAGATCATTCAGAGGCTCAGCCAAGAAGGTATTCGAATCGTCGTCGTGGACAAGGATGAAAGTAAAATAGAGGCAATAGAGCTTGAAAATTTCATCCCGGAAGTTCCGGCCATCAGTGCAGATACCACAAAACCGCAAACGCTTAAACTTGCAGGAATTCACCAAAAAAACTGTAAAGCGGTCGTAGTGCTTTTTGAAGACGATATCAAAAACGCTAAAATCGCTCTTATGTGTCGGCTTCTCAATAAAAAGATCGATATCATTGTCAAATCCACAACCAAAGAGAACACGGAACACCTTCGAAACATCGGTATCCGTCATATAGAAAACCCTTTTAAAATCATCTCCGATAGGCTCTATTTCGAAATCACCGCCCCATACATCTGGCTTCTGGAGATGTGGATATTCGGTCATATCTTACGCATCCGCAAAAGAGAGTTTTTGCCAAAAGGAAAATATATCATCTGCGGAGCCGGTCGTATGGGAAAAGCGTTGGCAGAAGGGTTGCAAAGAGCCGGTATCGAGTATGTTTTTATCGATATCAAATCGAGTGAATATAAAAAGATGAAGCAAAGCGCCATATACGGTGATGCAGAGGATATCAAGATACTTCTGGATGCCGGCATACAGTCGGCTTCGTGTATCATTGCCGCGACAAAAGATGATATGATCAACCTCACCATTTTATCGACCGCCAAAAAACTCAACCCAGGGATCTATACTATTGCGAGAGAAAACTCTCTTGAGGATATCAGCATCTTCAAATCGGCGCGAATCGACAAAATCTACATTCTTGAGCGGATTTTGGCCAAATATACCTACAATTTCATCGCAAAGCCTTTAGCAAACCGATTTATCCGACTCATCCACAGAAAAGATAATCTGTGGGCTATGAATGTTGTAGGAAAATTGAGCGCTACCATAGGGAAAAACCCTATTCTTTTTGAGATTCAGATCACCGAAGAAAGTGCCTACGCACTCTGTAAGGTTTTGCAGCAAGGCCAAAAAATCACGCTTGATGTTCTTAGACGATCCAGAAGAGATTACAGAGAGAAAAACAAAATACTCTTCCTGCTCTACTATTATGAGGAGGAAGAGCACAAAGAGACGATCTTGGTCCCTTCAGATGAAGTAGAGGTCAAAATAGGCTGTTCTTTACTGGTAGCATGTGACGAAGAGGCAAAATCGGATTTTGAATATATTTTGAACAACTATTACGAACTGCATTACGTTATGACCGGGAAAGAACAGAGTGTAGGGATTTTCAATCTTTTGAAAAAAGAGGCCGCCTAAATCAAAGGGTCTTTAAAAAGGATTTTGCAGCTTCCCTTCCTGCTTCTATCACTTCGTAGGCTTTATGAAAATCATATGTACCACAAACTTTTTGTGAAATCTCTATCAGATGATCTGGAGGATATCCCGCGAGTCGATAGCGAATCAGCGTTTGTTGCAATGCATCATAACTCATATCGACAATGTCGAAAAAGTTATACTCTCCCTCTTGGATCAGTTTTTGAGAGTATTTTTTGAGCTTCTCTTTCGCTTTTTCCAGTTTCCCTTGCTTTTTCTGCACCTCTTTTGGTAGTTCAATCGCAGGTTTTTCTCCTTTTCCGTATACATTGACTGCTATGATGGCATCCGTATGATCGCTCATTGTTGGCGCAACAGGAAGGGGATTGAGAACGCCGCCATCTACGAGGAGTGTATCGTTCCACTCCACGGGAGTAAAAAAAGATGGAATCGAGATTGAGGCTCGTATAGCTTGCAAAAGATCCCCCTCTTGAAACCATATCTCCTTGTTGGCCTTGATATCAGAAGCAACAGCAGTAAATTTGATGGGAAGATCTTCTATTTTTCGATATCCTATAATCTCTTCGAGTTTTTTGAAGACTTTTTCCCCTTTGATAAGTCCCCTTTTGTCAAAACTCAGATCCAACAACGTTGCAACATCGAACACATCAAGGGTCAATACCCACTCTTTATACTCTTCCATACCTCCAGCTGCATAGAGCCCTCCCACCAAAGCACCCATAGATGAGCCACTGATAGATTCGATGGAGATGCCGGCCGCAACCAATTCCTCAATCACACCGATATGAGCATATCCCCTCGCTCCACCACTTCCAAGAACCAATGAGACTCTCATAGTTGCATACTCTTTTCGAAGGTTTCCAAAGATATCTGCAATAAAATTTTGCACTTTTGTACAAAAAGCTGCGCTTGTGTTTGAGACAACTCCGCTCTCGCTTTTGCAAGATCCGCAATGGCCCTGCTTAACTCATCTGCACTTGCCAATTGATTCTCGAAACGCCCTTTCGTCAGCTTGTAGTAGTTTTTCGCTGCTTCGACCCGTTTTTGAGCCCATCTGATTTTGGACTGGAGTGCATGGTATGTAAAAAGATCTTTGTCGAGTTCGCTTTTTACCTTCAGGATATAGTCGGAAAGATATGCTGCCGTAGCCATCTTCGCATACTTTGCAGCTTCGACGTTTCTTGTATCGGAAAAACCGTTAAAAAGATTTTGCTGCAGGATAATTGTGGCATAGTTTTGATCTGCGTTTCTATATCCATCTCCATTGAATCTCAGGTCATCGCCATACCCTTTCAGTCCAGCCTTTACGAAAATATGGGGAAAAAAAGTGCTCTTTGCCATTCTCATCTTCTCTTTTGTAATATCCAAAGCTTTGTATAGCGCTTTTATGTCAGCTCTTTGCTCGATATCATACTGTGATGGTAGACGACAATCGATCAGTGGACCGATAGATGTAATGGATGTATCCACGAGGTAGGAGAGTTGCGTAAAGAGTCCTTGCATATTCGCTCGCACCATCTGCAAATTGGACTCAATCTGATACTTTTTTGCTTCGATATTGGACAGATAACTAAGAGGAATAAGACCCTCTTCGTAAAAACCTTTTGCTTTTTTCAATGAAAGTTCCATTGCTTCAAGACCCTTTTGCAAAGCCTTTTCAGTATGTTTGGCTGCATAAATAGCTCCATAAAGTTGTGCAGTCTTCAAGTAGAGCCTGCGTTCAAGATCTTTTTGCTCCAAGCGGCTTTTTTGTTCCTGTAATTTCGCCGAGGCAATTTGTGAGGTAATCGCAAAACCGCTAAAGAGAGGGTAACTGATAGAAATTTCACCGAAATATTGATTTTGTGCCGCTGCTGGAAAAGATGATGGCAATGTAGGAATGCCAAGATGGATTGACATTGTGGGTTGCTCTTTAAGATAGATACCCTGCAAGGCAATATCGACTTTTGGATAGTTCGCTCCTTTCGCAGCTTCATATACTCTTTTTTGTGCCATCACTTCATACTTTTTTGATTGCAAAAGCCTGTTATGATCGAGCAATTTCACAATCTCTAAAAAGTTTTGTGCACTGAGAATCATTGGTATCAAAATAGTCACCAAATATTTCATACGCTTTTCCTTTGCAGATTTTTTGGAGCGATAAAAAGCAAGAGGACGAAAACAGAGCCAAGCAATGCCCAGTATCCTGCATGCATAAATGTATTGTAAAAGCCATAATTGTAACTCATAAAAAGCTCGTAATTGCGAAAAATCGCTTTGATCTGATCAAAAGAGACTCCTAACAGTTCTTGAAACCGGTGTAGCATTATGCTTAGAAACTCTCTATTTTGTATCTCGCTCATACGATCAAAATGAAAATTTTTGAAAAACTCCATATTGTTCGTCGCTAGAGCCGTTCCAAAACTTCCTCCGACAAACCGGAAATAGTCCATCAACACAATAGCGAGCTCACTTTTATTTGCTGGAGCACTTTGCAAAAGCAGTACCGTAACAGGAGCGAAAAACATTCCCATACCGATGCCAAAAGGGATCGTTATCAGTATCGCTTGCGATAGTGGCGTATAATAATTGAGATGGGGCAAGAGAAAAAGAGCCGTCACGAGATATATGATTGCAGCGATCGCCACCGTCTTTTTCGCACCAATCCTGTCGCTCAATGTTCCAGCCACAGGTGAAAAAATACCGATGAAAAGAGCAAAAGCAAACACCGCTATCCCTGCATCAAGCGTTGGCAACCCTTTGATATGCTCATAATAGATAGGCAACAGATAGAAATATTGGTACATACTAAAACCGAGAATAAAAAAGTAGATCAATATTCCGTTTGTAAAATCGCTTTTTCGAAACAAAGAAAAATCGATGAGCGTATATTTGGAGTACAGTTCACTCAACACATACATAAGATACCCTAATATTGCGATGAAAAAGAGTATGCCTATTTGGAGCGAACTAAACCATCCAAGCTGCTGTCCGCGGCTCAACATCACAAGCAGTGCAACAGTTGCAATAGCCAAAAAGATAAAACTGACAAGATTGAAACGAAGTTTTTCGAAAAACTTCTCTTTCGGTAGGTAGAGAATGCCGGCAATGGTCAAAAGGATTCCGATGGGGACATTGATGAAAAAGACCATACGCCAGTTGTAATACTCTGTAAGATAACCACCGATTGTCGGGCCAAGAGCGGGAGCAAAACTGACACCAAGGGCAAAGATTCCCATAGCGAGCCCCTTTTTATTGGGAGGGAAATAGCTAAAAACCATCACATGGCTAGTAACCATAATAAGGGCTTCTGCCATCCCTTGAAAGATTCTTGCCGCAACAATGGAATCCAAAGAGCTTGAAATACCACATACGAAAGAGGCTATGGCAAATGTCGCTACGCCGATTAAATAGATCTTTTTTGCACCATAGCGCTTTATCAGATATTCACACACCAAAAGTCCAATAGCCGCTGAAACCATGTAACTGGTGATAATCCACTGTACACCATACATATCCGTCGCCAAAGGACCGGTCAATTTGGGTACGATCACATCAACCACTGTGGTATCGAGTATTGCCATGAAGGCACCAAGCATGACTATGAAAGTGTATAAAGCCCGCTGCCTGTTTGTCAGATCGTAGGGCTTGGGACTTCGTTCAGACATACCTAACGCCTCTTGATTGCCACTTCGGCGCCCATACCCACTTTCAGATCCGGAGTAGGATTTTCCAGGGATATGCGAACGACAAAGCGCTGATCAAGTTTGGTGAACTCTCCACTTGCGATATCTCTTGGGACAAGAGAAAAAGTCGCTGCGCTTGCCGGTAAAATACTCTCTACTTTTCCGTGATATTTCCTATCTTTAAAGGCATCTACCCAGATCTCGACAGGATTGCCTGGTACTACACCGTGCAGTTTTTTTTCACTCAAAAGTACCTCTACATGAAGATCCTTTGGATCAACGATCGAATAGACAGGGCTTCCCTTTTTTACAACGCGTTGAATATTGATATACTTTTTGGCTATACGACCCTCTATCGGCGCATAGAGCCTACAATATTCGATCTTGTTTTCTATTTCTTTTTTGGATGCTTGCAACGCCTCCACTCTCTTTTGTAAAGAGGCGATCTCTTTTGATAGCTCTTTGATGCTTTGAAGACTATTTTGCAACAGGGCCTCTTTTTGATCAATATTTGCCAAATCTACCTTTAGCGCCATCAGTTTAGCCGTTTTTGCTCGTATGCCATCTTCCAACATATCCTTTTGGGTCTCTATTTTTTCTAGTTTCTCTTTTTGGATGAGATGTCTTTGATACAATGACCGGTAGCGTCTGAGGTCTCTTGTCGTCTGTTTCAGTTTTGCTTTATCGGCAGCTATCTCATATCCGAAAGCCTCTATATCTTTTTTCAATTTTTTTCGGGTATTGTCAAGTATCTCTCTTTGAATTGCAATATCGTGCGCAAGTTTTTCTTTTTTGATCCGCAAAGCTTCGGATTTTTGCTTCAATGAGTCGATCTGAGACTGGAGTCGCTTTTTTTCAATCACAAAATCCCTATCGTCTATCAACGCTAGAAGTTCATTTTTTTGTACATCCTCGCCCTCTTTTTTCGCCATTTTTACCACTTTCCCACCAACTTTGAAACTAAGGGTAAGCAGTGAGTCCGTTCGGAGGAAAGCGGCATCGCTCACGGCATTTTGAGTTCGAAAATGAACATAACGGTATGCCACATACCAAAATAGTATTATCAGTAAAATCAAAAGGGCTGTTCCCACTCGTTTCATACAAATCCTCTTATCGCTCTATTAGTGAATTATATTCACTTTTTTATTAACTAATTCTTATTTAAGAATTAAAGTCTTATACTTTTGCAAAGGGAGTTGAAAGATGAATATCAAAGAGAAAGTCAAAGAGTACAAAAAAGAGCTTCTTTTAAAAAAGGTGAGCGAACTTTTTGAAAAGGAGGGGTTTGATCAGATAAAAATGGTCGATATTGCCAAATATTGCGGTATATCGGTGGGAGCTTTATATAAACTGTTTCCATCAAAAGAGGATCTTTTTTACGATTATATCCAGTATCAAATCGATCTCTTTTACAAACAATTGCAAGAGAGATTCAATGTAGTCAAAACACCGAAACAGCGCCTGAAACTCTTTATCGACATGATGTTTCATACTTTCACCTCCAAAAAAAGACTTTTTATGGATACGGCGGCAGGCGATCCGCTCTTTTTTGCGAAACTGGCACTGAAACGAGACAATCCCGCAAAAAAAATCTATAAACTTCTAGAAAGAGAATTTGAAAAACTGGAAAACAGAAAGATATCTGATACCAAACAGCTCGCGATCCTGTTCAAATCGTTTTTGTATGGATACATCGAATATTGGCTCATACACGACCAACCCATTAAAACATGTAGCGAGGAAGCTTTAGAGCTTTTTTTGCATGGTATCGTAAAGGAGTGAGATGCATACCCTTCGAAAATATCTACTAGGTCTTTTTCTTTTAGCCCTTGTCGTTATCGCCTCATATCTGATCTATCTCAAAACTCATCCCAAACAACTCCCTCCCAATCTTGTCATGGGCGTCGGTACGATTCTTGGGGATGAGATCAATCTCAACACAAAGTATCCTGGTCGCATACAAAAGATTTTCGTTCACGATGGCTCGAAAGTCGAAAAAGGACAAGTAGTCGCCATTTTGAAATCACCAGAGCTTCAAGCCCAAAAACGGGAAATTCAAATGCTTATACAGGCAAAAAAAGCGGAACAAAAAGCCACAGAGGTCCAGCGTGAAATAGCACAAGCCTCTTTGCCCGAAAATGTGCGTAAAGCTCTGTATGCAAAAGAAGCGAAAGGTTTCGCCAAAGCACAGCTTCAAAAGAAGATCGATACTTTCCAACAGGTGGTCATACAAGACAAAAAAGACCTTTTGCGTTTGCAAAATCTCTTCCAGCAACACCTCATCCCAAAACACAAACTCGAAGAAGCACAACTCAAACTTACTAAAGACAAAAACATCCTCAAAGCTCTTCAAGAACAAAAAAAAGAGGTGGTCAGCGCATTAAAGGCGGCTCAAAGCACGCTGGATCAAGCAAGAAGCGACCTGAAAAAGATCACGATGCTGGATTATACAATAGATGCTTTGCGAAAATCCATCGACTCTTTAGAGGCAAAAAAGATGCAAATAGAAGCGATGATCGATGAACTGACCCTTCGCTCACCCGTAGATGGATATGTAACACAAAAAATAGCGAACCCCGGGGAAGTTCTTGGAGCCGGCATGAGTGTCGTACATTTGATCGACCCTAAAACGCTCTATCTTGAAATTTTTGTAGATACGATTCATACAGGCAAGATCAAAGTTGGCGATAAAGCAGAAATTTTTCTCGATGCATACCCGAATAGACCCATTGAAGCCTATGTCGCCCGAATCGCCAAAAAAGCGGAATTCACACCAAAAGAGGTGGCAGTTCGAAGTGACCGCATTCAAAAAGTGTATGCTATACACCTCATGCCAAACAGACCGAACCCTCTCTTGAAACTGGGAATTCCCGCTATTGGCATCGTTTCACTGGATGGAAAAGGGCTTGTCAAAACTCTTGATGAAGTTCCTCCACTCTAGGAACACAATGAATAAAAACATCCTCTATCTCGGGCTTGTCAGCTTCTTCACAGATTTCGCCACAGCAATGATCAATCCTATTCTTCCCATATTTGTTGTGCTTTATTTGCACGAAGGAATGGACAAGCTAGGCTTCATCGTAGCTATTGCCACTTTTTTCAGCTATGCTCTTCGACTCCTGAGCGGTTATATAAGCGATCGGTATGGAGTAGTCAAACCGTTGGTGGTGGCTGGATATGCAATCTCAGCGATCAGCAAACCACTTATCGGGTTTGCAGATGGCTATAGAAGCGTTGCTTTTTTACGAGCACTCGAACGTACCGGGAAAGCGCTTCGATCAGCTCCCAAAGATGCCTTGCTCGCGTACTTTGGGAAAGAGAAGATGATGGGCAGAACCTTTGGTTTTCACAAAACTCTCGACATCGCAGGAGAGCTTTTCGGTACGCTTTTTCTCTTTTGGATTTTGTGGCAGTTTGGAAAAAGCGAAGAGGTTGTACGTACCATCTTTTTTGCCACAGCCATTCCCGGCTTGTTAGGTCTTGTTCTTGTCATTCTTTTTGTAGAAGATGTGAAGAAAAAGAAAAAAGTTCAGAGATTTCATCTCACTTCCCGGGATAAAGCGGTTATTCAAGAGCTTCTATTCTATTTTTTCTTTCTCTTTTTCTTTTTCAGTGATGCCTTTTTCACGATGGAGGCAAAGTCGGTAGGTATTTCTGTCACATGGATTCCTCTTCTTTTCGTTCTCTCTACCCTCGCCCAAACGGCAACGAGCTATCTCTCAGGAATCTGCATCGATAGATTTGGTACGTCAAGAGTACTGCTCTTAGCCTACACCTTCGGTCTTATAGCCCAGGGGCTGCTGTTTGCACAATGTACACTTTGCACATGGATCGCTTATATCTTTTTGGGACTCTTTAGTGTCTTTTCTCTCAATGCCAATAGAAGCTATATTGCCCAAAATGCCGAAAACAGAGCGAGCGTTTATGGTGTTTTTTATGCGGGGATAGCCCTTTTTGGAGCATTGGGAGCAGTGGTCACAGGATTTTTGTGGCAGCATTTTAGCATGAATACAGCGTTGATGTTTTCCATGGGAGGCATCTGCACTCTTTGGCTCATCTATGTAGCAAGGACTGCACTTGGCACTACTTGAAGTAAAAGAGGTCTCGGTTTCATATAAATCGACAGTTGCGTTACAATCGGCCACCTTTTCAGGAGAGGCGGGAGAAATCCTTGGATTCATTGGTGCTGACGGGGCGGGGAAAAGCTCACTTTTCCACGCAATTGCAGGTGTTATCCCCTTTCAGGGAGAGATCACCTATCAAAATATTCCCTATCACTCTCCCAAAGAGGCTGAAAAGATCAAACCCCACCTTGGCTTCATGCCTCAAGGTATCGGTCTCGTTCTCTATCCCGAACTCACGGTGGATGAACATCTTGAGTTTTTCGCTGATCTTAGGAGTCTTTCGAAAGATAGATCCTACTTTCGTTTCAAAAATCGACTCCTTGAAATGGCAGGACTCGCACCTTTCCCCGACCGACTCGCCAAACATCTTAGCGGCGGCATGAAACAAAAACTCTCGCTGATCTGTACTATGATACACAAACCCCATCTGCTCATTCTCGACGAACCGACAACGGGAGTGGATCCTCTCAGCCGACGGGAACTTTGGAAAATACTCGATCAAAATAGAGAAGGGACACTCACGTTAGTGAGTACCGCATATATGAGTGAAGCTGCCAAGATGGATAGAATCCATCTTTTTGATGAAGGTGAAATCATAGCACAAGGCAGTACCAAAGAACTGATCGACTCGGTACGCCCTTTCACTTATCGCAAGACCCCATGTGCTTGGGGAGAGTGCCTCACCTTCAATAAAAGGACCTATGCACTTCATGCTTTGCAAGTGCCCCATGCCGAGCCAGATCTCGAGAGTCTCTTTTTCGTCAATGCACTGAAAAAAAATAAAATACCTCCGAAAATAGAGATTGTAGAGCGGGAATCAATACAGGAGCTTCCTCCCGTCGTCATGGAGGCAAAAGGCCTTACGAAGCGATTTGGCTCTTTTGTCGCCGACGATCATATCGACATGCAGCTAAAACCCCGTGAGATTCTTGGTCTTCTAGGAGCAAACGGAGCGGGTAAAACCACTTTTATCAAAATGCTTTTAGGTCTACTCCCAATCGATGAAGGGGAACTGTATCTGCTTGGAAAACGAATCCAAAGCGCCAGTGATAGAAAAACACTCAAAAATAAAATCGGATATATGAGTCAAAACTTCTCCTATTATAAAGATCTTACCATACGAGAAAATCTGCTCTATTTCGCCAGCATGCATACAATTGCGTTGACGAAAACTTTACGAAAGATTGATGAACTCAGTCGTTCCCTCGGCTTTGCAAGCTATCTCGATGCTTTTCCAAAAGATGTTCCTCTTGGAATAAACCAGCGTTTCAGCCTCGCAGCAGCGATACTGCACGAACCGGTGGTACTCTTTTTGGATGAACCCACCAGTGGTGTCGACACGATTGCAAGATCGCAGTTTTGGCAACTGCTTCATGAGCTCAAGGAAAAATGGCATATCTCCATTCTCATAACGACACACTATATGAGTGAAGCAGACTACTGTGATCGTGTGGTACTTTTGAAACAGGGTAAAAAGATAGCCGATGATACCGTTGCTAATCTATACAAAAAGTTCCCCGACGCCAAAGACTTTGAAGAGATATTCTTTCGGCTCTACAAGGCAAGCAGATGAAACTCTCCGTTATCAAAGCCTATATGCTCAAAGAGTTTAAAGATCTTATCAGAACGAAAATGATCTTTTTAGTCTATCTTATTCCCACTATGATTATGCTACTTTTTGGATACGGTATCCGTCTAGAAGTAAAACACGCAAGAACCATTATCATAGACCAGGACCAAAGCCGGCTCTCCAAACGCCTCGTCGAGGCCTTTTCACACTCACAATATTTCGATACGAAAATAAGCTATACCTCCTACAATGAAGCACTCGAGCAGATAAAAAAAGCAAATGCCGATATTCTTATCATCATTCCAGGCAACTTCGAAAGAAGGCTTTTTCATGGACAAAAAACGCAAATCGCTGCCTTCATCGACGCCGCATTCCCTCTTCGCTCCATGACGATGCAAGGATATGTAGAAGGAACGATCCTACATGAAGCACAAAAATTGGCGCAGCGTTTCGGGATGCAAAAGGGGTTGATCGAGATCAACCCAAGGAATCTTTTCAACCAGTCCATGCGAGATGAAAACGCTATCGTTCCGGGTCTTATCGGGCTCATTCTACTAGTTGCACCTGCATTGCTGTCTGCTCTTTTGATAGTGAAAGAAAAAGAGATGGGCACTATATTCAACTTTTACGCCTCACCAGTGAAAAGAAGTGAGTTTCTAATCGCAAAATTAACACCCGTCTTTTTACTCCATTCACTCAACATTTTCATACTATTTCTTTGGGCTACGGCCTGGTTTGAGGTTCCTTTCCGAGGCAGTTTTTTTCTCTACTGGATCGTATCGGAAATCTACATTCTCATCAGTCTCTCCATAGGATTGCTAGTCTCTATCATCACAAAGCGCCAGATCGTTGCAGTCGTTCTTACTATCATCATCACCGTTATTCCCGGATTTTTGTATTCGGGTATCTTGATGCCCATCTCCTCCATGGTAGGAGAGTCCTATATCGAAGCACATATTTTTCCTGTAATGTATTACAACCATATCATCTATGACACTTTCTTAATCGGTCAGGGAGTTGCTTCTCAAAAAAATATCCTCTATTTCGCCATCATGATAGGCTATGCATTGCTATTGCTCATCATAGGATCACTGCTTCTGAAAAAGGAGCTTCGATGAGAACCTTCCAAACAATTTTGGCAAAAGAGATACTCACCTTTTTACGATCTTGGGGCTTAGTGGCTGTTGTTCTTTACTCTTTTACGTTGGATATCTACATAGTGGGACAGGGGATCGAAGTGAAGCCCAGAAATATCTCGATAGGCTATGTGGATCATGCGCATACCCCTTTGGTTCCGAAAATTCTTTCACACCTCCATGTTCCCGAATTTCAAAAACCCATACGCTTTCCCTCTCAACGAGCACTACAGCAAGCCGTTTTCAATAAAAAGATCATTGTCGGTGTCATTTTTGATCAAGATTTCGCCAAGCAAACAGCATTGGGCGGGAATGCCAAACTAGATCTACTCATCGATTCCACCGCTGCAAGCCAAGCCTATATTACTTCGGTCTATTTGCAAAATGTTCTACTCAATCTTTTTCCCAAAAATTTTCCTGTAGATCTTTGTGTTCATAAACTCTTCAATCAAAATGCCGATTCAAGAATGTTCATGTCTTTTGTGGAGATGCTCTCAATTATCACGATGATCGGAATCATTTTGACCGCCGTGGTTTTTGTCAAAGAGAAAGAGGATGGCACTTGGGATATTTTACTACTCTCTCCCGTAGAGTCCTCGCTCATTATCTTTGCTAAAGCTCTGAGCCAGGTCCTCATCGTGATGGGCGGAACCATTTTGGCTCTTGGTTTTGTGGTACTTACAGTATTCGACACACCTGTTAACGGATCTTTTTTGGCATTTTTGCTTTTGACACTCCTCTACTCTTTGACTATTTCTGGTATTGGTCTTTTTATCGCATCCGTATCAAAGACCGTTATGCAAGTCGCTCAATTATCTATGCTTATCATGCTGCCTCTCATATTCTTGAGTGGAGCCTGGACACCCATCTACTCCATGCATCCAGTCCTTCAAAAACTCTCGTTATTCTCGCCTCTTCGATACTATATCGAGGGCAGTGAAAGTATTATCTTTAGAGGAACGCAATGGGAAGATCTGCTCCCCTATTTTTTGGGTGTCGCACTTTTGGGTATACTAACTTTTTGGTATGGTTATAAAAAAATCGGAAGGTTGTTTTAAGTGAAAAAAATTCTCACTCTTGTCGTACTCTCTTTTACCCTTTTTGCTACACAACCTCTGCTCACAACGACGATGCATCCATTTCGACTCGCTTTTTACTCTTTCTATCCACAAAACTCCGAGATAGAAGAAGATAAGAAATGGCATACCCAAATCAACCTCAGTGAAACGAACGATTATGATGAAGAGAAAGCCTATTTGATCGATTACGAAATAACCGCTTTGACGCTATCTCTTTCGAAAAAGATAAACAGCAACGCTCAATTTCGTATCATTCTTCCCGCCTACTATATAAACGGCGGTTTTCTAGACTCGTTTCTAAACTGGTTCCACCGGGCCACAGACACTTTACCTTCTGCACACAACCGTTACGGAAACAACAAAGTCCATTTTTTCTTTGGTTCTATCCATAAAACCTCTTCCTACGCTACACTCGGCAATGTCCAGCTTGAATACACACACCGATTGCCATGGGACGTCATAGGTGCAAAACAGGCACTCCATTTTGGAGTCAAACTCCCTACCGCTACGAAAAATAGTGGTTTTGGCTCAGGTAAAACAGATGTGATGGTGGGATGGTCTGCCTGTAAAGCATTGGCAGATTCCTCGATTCTTCTCAATATGCAAGCAGCAAAAATAGGACGATATACACAAGGAAACATCGCCAAAAGTAAAGAGTATCTCTATTCTTTGTATGCACAATGGCAAAAATCCGTTTCATTTGGAAACTTCTTACTTGGATATCGTTTTGTTTCAAGTGCCTACGATTCACCATACTCAAGTATCGATAGCTGCTCTAATATCATTACACTAGGGCTTGGTACCCACTGGTTTGGTAAAAAAACCACAATTTTTTTAGATGAAAACCTTGCTCCATTTCGAGGGGCACCCGATATCACGATAGGAATCAATATCTCATTGTAAAGGAGAAGCATGCGATGGCATTATGAGGATATAGACTATTCCAAGATAAATCCCAAAGAGGTGCGAGAGTATGACTTTCTCTTTTTTCTCATCGCCAGTGCCTCTTTCATAGAGATCACTTCGGACGTGTACGAGAAAAATCTTGCAACATTTTATGCGGACAACCAGAAAGTTGTGGATTGGTTGGAAAATGTCTGGGAACCAGAGGAGCTGCAACACGGACGTGCCCTACGCAAATATGTCCAGACAGCCTGGCCAGACTTCGACTGGGATGGAGCATATGAACGATTTAAGAACGAGTATCTACCGCTATGTACACTGGATGAATTTCAGCCCACAAAAGCAAAAGAGATGCTGGCAAGAATGGTGGTAGAGACTGGGACAAGCACCTTTTACAAAGCTATAGAGAAGTTTTCAAAAGACCTCAATGCTCCCGTTTTAGGAGAAATTGCTCACAATATCTCCAAAGACGAGGTGTATCATTATGATGTGTTCTATGAAACATATAAAGAGTACAACGAAACAGAAAAGCTTGGACGAGACGAGATTATCAAAGTGGAATATGACAGACTCAAAATGGTCGACGGAGAGGATGGGAAGATTGCATTTAAAGCAATTTATGAAAGTACGCACGATGAACCATTTACCGATGAAGTCTATGAAGAGCACAAAAAGAGTGTCGCCAAATTTGCAAAAAAATATTATCCATACAATATGGCCATAAAGATGCTTTTGCAACCGCTTAATCTCAATAAAACCGTAGAAAAGGTGACCGTACCTATGGTCAGAGGAGCTTTGAAAATTTTAGGAATCTAGATGCTTTTTCACCTCTTCGCCTATCCTGTCCATCTGCTCCTGTCACACGGATACTTGGCTCTTTTTATCTGGAGCATCCTTGAGGGCGAGATAGGTCTGATGCTGGCAGGATGGCTCGCTTCGATCCATCAGCTTTTTTCCTATGAAAAAGTGGTTCTAGTCGCGATTTGCGGGGCCTTTTTAGGTGATCTATTTACTTTCAGTTTTGGCAGGCTTTTTGAGAAAAAAGCGCTCCGTTATCTCAATGCCCATCCTGATAAAAAACAGATGATCGATCGATGGATCAAAAAATGGGGAGCGGCGGTCATCATATTTGAACGATTTGTTTATGGTACCCATATCCCCGTTCTTTTAACCTTTGGCATGAGCGGTTACCCTATTTTAAAATTCATACTCTTTGATATCATAGGTATCATCCTGTGGGCTTTTAGTTTTGTCTCTATCGGCTATTTTTTCGGACAGAGCGCAATAAATATCATTTTACTTGTACAAAAAAATATTTTGGTCGTTCTCTTTTTTCTTCTTCTTTTTCTTTTCATTCTTCGTACCCAAAAGGGAAACACGTGAAACAGCTGGTCCTTTTTTTGATGCTGGCAGCACTCCTTCTTGGAGCCGATATCAATACCACTTTGGCAAAAGCAGATGTTAAAACATATGAATCACTTTTAGCTACACTCAAAAAATCTCAATCAAAAATGATGAAACTTCTCTACAAGAAGCACTTTTGTATAAACTTATCAATATCACCAAATTTCCACCAAAACCAACAACTTTTGATACAAAAATAGAAAATTCCCAAGATTTTGAAAAACTCATCCAAAAAACTTTGCAATTTCTTAATGAAACGAGTGAAAAAACTGTAACCCTTCAGCATATACAGCAAAAGCAACAAGCCGTTAAAGACCAGATACGCTCAATTAGTGAAAGCAACTCTTCACAGCTGTTCACTTTGCAACTCCAATATGCATTCTATAGCAAAGCGATACAAACCTTGCAAAAAGATTTACAAAAACGTCAAAAACTTCTTGAAGAAACTGTTCCAAATCTAATGGTACGAAATATTAAAAAGATAACCTTTGATACGAAAAATATCCAAAATGAGCTGGATCAGATCCAAAAAGATCTTGACGCTATCCAAAAAAGGATGGAAGCCAAAGAGGTGGAGAAAGAGCGACTTGAACTTCTTGGAAGGAAAGAGAGAGCCAAAACAATAGAAAACTCTTTGATGCTTTTGGAAAAGAAGAGACAAGTGCTTTTAGACAACAAACTCGTTAAGCTCTTCGAACTCTATGCTGCTACATTACAAAAAAAAGAGACTCAAAAGGTTTTTGCTTTACAAAAACAGATTCTTGATCTTGCACAAAATCTTTATCCAACACAGGTACGAGAGAATCTCAAAAAACTTCTAACAAAACTGGATATCCAAATATTGGGAAAACAAGCCACTATCAAGGGAGCCACGCTCCAACATGTAAAAGAGATAATCGATCTTATTTGGAAAGAGTTCAACAGACCTCTCTTTACGATCAATCAAACACCCATCAGTTCCCTGAAACTGATCATAGCCTTTTTGATCCTTCTATTTGGCTATCTTATTGGTTCTCTTTACAAAAAGAGTATTCACAAACTTGCCCAAAGTTCCCACTCTATCACACCTTCGACAAAAACACTTCTCAGCAATATCGGATACTATACCATCCTCATCATCTCTTTTTTCGTTACACTCAATGTCTTGGGTATCGATCTTTCCTCTATCGCCTTAATCGCCGGAGCCCTTTCGGTGGGTATCGGTTTTGGACTGCAAAATATCGTCTCCAATTTTGTCTCTGGATTGATTTTGATGTTTGAGCGAAGTATTAAAATAGGCGATTTTGTAGAAATAGATGAGGATCTTCGAGGCAGGATTTCCGATATTCGGATGCGATCGACCACAATTACCACAAATGACAATATCGATGTTATCGTTCCAAACCAGGACCTCATTCAAAACAGAGTCATCAACTGGACAATGAATGACGACATCCGCCGCTTTCGCATCCCTTTCGGAGTGGCTTATGGAACGGATGCCAAACAGGTAATCAAAGTGATCAAAGATGCGGTCAAAACCAGTGGATTTGGAGATATATACGAAGACTATCAAAGAAAAACCAGAGTGATTATGACAGGCATGGGTGACAGTAGCGTCAATTTCGAACTTCTTGTCTGGATCAAGGGAAAAGAAGCCCTCTATCCAAAACGGACGACATCACGATTTTTGATTCTCATTTATGAAGCACTCAACGATAATGGTATAGAGATACCGTTTCCGCAAAGAGACCTGCACATAAAGTCGATCCATACCGAAGTTCCTATATCAGTTCATAAATCGGACCATGTCAACTAAGTGGCTCTGGCCTATGAAAGTAGTATCCTTGCGAATAGTCGATACCGAGTGAACAAACAAGCTGATAAATTTCCTCATTTTCAACAAATTCTGCAACTGTTTTTACACCGAGGTCTTTTGCAAGACTGACAATATGCTTTACTATCGTATAGTTCACTTCATTCGTAAGATTTTTTATCAAACTACCATCTATCTTGATATAATCGGCACCAAGCTTTAGTACATAATCAAAATTTGCATATCCACTACCAAAGTCATCAATTGCAATCTGTATACCATATCTTTTCACTTCATTTAAAAAGCTCTGAACGATACTTTGCGTTTGCATATATTCAGTCTCCAAAATTTCGATAGTAATATATCTACCATACAATTCAAAATTCTTCAAAAGGTATGTCCTAATCTTTTCATGTTCAATATCCCGAAAAGAAAGATTTATAGAGATATGTTGTTTATTGCGTTGTAAATAGGAGAAAATATTTTCATACATCTGTTGTACTAAATCAAAATAGAGTCCACTTTGTTGAGTAATATCCATAAAATGGTATGGTGTCAATATGGTTCCATGGTCATCAATACGTGCCAAAATCTCACTATATACTACCTTTTTCGTATGATTATCAATCACATTCTGCCTATATGCAAGGACTTTTCGTTCACTGATTAACTGTTTTAATTTAATATACTTTTGTTTGAAAATCTCATGCCTTTTTTCAATGAGTGTAGAATCATATATAACAATTGGATTATTTAAAGTCGCAGTCTTTACTGCAAAATAGGCTTTTTGTAACGCATTATCAATATTTGCATCAATAATAGAACAGTGGATATGCAAATCAATATCCACTCCATCCACTTTGATGCTTATAGCATCAAAAAAGTCAACAACTGTTTTGGCAAATGTCTTTGCTTCTTCTATCGAACCATTAAAAAGCATAAAGAATTGATCTGTTAAAGCATGAAATGTAGGGAGTTCAAATCGCTTCAACTCTTCAGCAAATCTTCTTAGCAGTTTATCGCCAAACTCTATACCGAAGAGATCATTAAAAAGTTTGAAATGGTGTATATCAATATAAATAATCGTTTGAAATATCAACTCACGTTTGTGTATTAAAAAATAGTTGATATTAGGAAGATGAGTAATAGCATTGTAAAAAAGAATATTTTCTTTCTCTTTTTTTTGCAAAAAGGTATGATAGGCAAAAGCGACATCTCCGGCCAATTCTTCTAAAATTTTCAATTCCTCTTCCAAAAACACCCCATCCTTCTCAATATACAAGGTCCCATAAATTTCTTGAAAGGCGGCAATATCGATATGGACCGCCTTGGTGACATCAATATCTTTATCTCCAACAGCATATTGTGCAATCTTAATGTAGACTTTTATAAAATATCGATACTCTTTAAAATATCGAATACACTCTTGCAAAAAGATCTCAAAATCTTCCTCTTTCACCATCAACTCATTGATTTTTGAAACCAATTCCATCAATGTTCTCAAATAGTTCTCTTTTTGAAAAGCTTCTTGAAGTTCCCTGTTAAGCCTCTCTATTCTTTCGATTTTCTCGAAAATACTGTATTCGATTTCATTGAGTTCAATAAACAGTAAATCCGCTCTTTTTTCAGGCTTTTTGGTCCACTGATAGAGTGCTAAAACCTTTTTGTAAAAGTAGTAAAATCCGAAACTGGTTATTAAAAAAACAATAGCAATGAAACCGATCAGCCAAGCAAGCTGTTTTTGCATCGATTGTGCAATTATTTCTCGAACAAAATCTGTACGAAGCACGATTACAAGACTCTTTTCCTGTTCAGTTTGCGTTTTTTTATCAAACATCGTTATCGGTATATCAATCTTTATCCACTGTCTATTTTGAAGATGTTTTTTATTTAGTTGGTCTAGGGATAAGGTAGGCAAAGAAATGAATTTTTGAATATTTCCACTCGTTTTAAAAACTATTTTTCTATCTTTATCCAATACATAAATTGCTTCGATATAGTGTGAACTATTTTTAATACGATCTAAATAGGTTGCAATTTGATTTTGATCCATTAAAGGATCTTCCAAAAAGATTTTAATCTCTAATAGTTTCTCTTTTATATCCTCTTTGTAATGCTCATAAAGAGAATTTTGGATTTCATTTGCATAAAACATTACAGAAGAAGTAGTAATGATAAACCCGAGAATTAGAATAAAAATCGCAAAATGTTTAAAACGCAATGTTTTCATATCACGAGATTTTTTGTATCAAAGCCTTGATGTTTCAAAAAATTGATCAAATTTTTGGATGGGCGTAGCACCCACTTAATTTCTTGAAGAGATGCTATAAAATCTTGATAATCTATACCATCAGTATATGGTTTTACTACATTATAGAACTCTTTTGGATTCTTTTGTAAAATATGGACGGCTCGTTGGAATTGATGAAAGATAAACTCCACATAAGACTTATCAAGATTGGAAAAGAAAAGATCTATTACTTTGATTGTTTTTAACGTTTTTGAAGAAGCTACTTCCGTAAAGCCCTTTTTCTTCAATAACGTTGCATAGGGCTCGTACGTAACTACAATGGATGGATGTTTGAACTTCTCTTTTAAGAAGCTATCTTGCACACCGTCTATAATCCTCAGTTGTGCTGAAATGTTTGCTTCTCGCAAAAAAGCTTCCAATAAGGCTTGATTGACACTAGAAACTTCCAAATAGACATCAATAGTGTCTATTTTTTGCAGTACCTGTAAAAAGACATTGGAGAGTATCTTATCAGCACCATAGGATACATCGACAAAGAAACGAGGTTTATAAGTCTTTTTTAACTCTTCATGAGAGAGTAACTCAAATTGCGTAGCAAACAGGCCATCACATAAATGGCTTTTACATAAAACAATACTTTCACTCAACGAATTAGTCCATTTGAGTCGAATATTCATAGGATCTAGCCAGCCCTTTTCATATGCATAAGCAATAGGCAGGTACCCTATCCAGCTATTAGCTACTATGCTAACTTTTTTCGTAGGCTTTGTCGTACATCCACTAAAAAAGCCAAAAAGAAACACCAGTAGTAAAACAAATACTCTCTTCATAAATACATTTTAACACAAAAAAATAAAAAATAACCAAAATTTATTTTTCTTTCAAGAAGGAACCTTTACAATGATTATACGACAACTCATATAAAGGATATTTATGCAAGCCCTTTACGATATCGCCATTATAGGAGCAGGTCCTGCCGGAATCGGGACAGCAATAGAGAGTTTTATCTTTGGTATCAAAAATATTTTGCTGATCGAAAAGGCCGAAAACCACTCTGCCACCATCAGAACGTTCTATAAAGACAACAAACGGGTGGATAAGGACTGGATGGGACAAAAGGTGGAGTGTGAAGGACGGATCATTTTCATGGATGGAACCAAAGAGACCACCCTCGATCTTTTCGACAAAATGCTTGATCGGCACAAAATCGAGACACGTTTCAACACCGAAGTAGAAAAAGTGGAAAAAAAGGGGGATATATTTATCGTAACGACTACAAACAACGATACGTTTCAAGCAAAAAATGTGGTCATCGCTATCGGTAAAATGGGCAAACCAAACAAACCCTCCTACAAAATCCCTCCAAGCATCAAACAGTTTGTCAACTTCAATCTGGACAAATGCCAAAAAGGTGAGAAGGTTCTGGTGGTCGGTGGTGGAAATTCTGCGGCAGAATATGCCTACTTTTTAGCCGATACCAACAATGTCACACTCAACTACCGCAGAGAAAAGTTTACCAGACTCAACCCAGAAAACGAACGCATCATCAACGAGTATGCCAATGGGGACAAATTGAGACTCAAACTTGGAGTGGATATCACGGGCCTAGAAAGTGAACACGGAAAACCCAAAGTCAACTTCACTGATGGTTCAAGTGAAGTGTATGACCGCATCATCTACGCCATAGGTGGAACAACACCAACGGAGTTTTTGAAAAAATGTGGCATCGAGGTAGTGGACAATAGAGTAGAAGTCAATGAAAACTATGAAACAAAGACACCAGGACTCTTTGCAGCCGGTGATATCGTCACACCGACCGGAGGATCCATCGCCATTGCACTCAATCACGGATACCGCATAGCCAAACATATCAAGGAGCGGTTGGGAGAGTGATCACTCCCCCATAAACCGCTTTTTCCTTCTTTGCACATCATCAAGATAGGAGTGAAAATACTCACTGTTCTGATAGCCCAGGATTGGTCTGATGATCTCTTTACCGTCTGGAGTAAGGAAGAAGATGGTAGGAGTATATTTCGACTGTATCCACGAAGGAAAATTTTTCTCCTCTTTAAAAACTCGAACCGCTACGATATCTTGCATTCGCTTTATGATCGATGGGTCTTTAAAAGTGGTTTCGAGCATCTTCTTGCACCAAGAGCAGTCGTGGCTCTCATAAAAGACCATTATGGGAAGATTTCTTTTTTTCGCTATCTTTTGTGCCGTTGCAAAATCTTTTTGCCAAAGAATTCCTGCAAACAGTATAAAAGGGACCATTAAACTCACAAAAATTCTCATAACTGCTCCTATCCACAATTCAGGCCATCACAACTACGCACTACGCCCATATCTCTGGCATTGTTTTTTAAAAAACGCATGAGATATTTCGAACGTCTTTCGAAATATCGTAACTTCAAATACTCCATCGCTTTTGGATCATCCTTATGCACTTCACGGAGCTTTTTTGCGTTATCTGCAAACATCTGCATCCATTCGTCGCTATAGAGCATAGCTGCGCCTTTGAAAGCAGGTCCATGACAGTGAACACAAAGCTTTTTATAGGCATTCAACCCTTTAGCCCCATACCCAAAAACAAAAATCGGCACCAAAAGCACCATGATGAAACGTGCCATCTAAGCCTCCTCTCCCAATCCAAATACATTGGATAAGGTATTGATATAGTTAAAATAGCCTGTAATGGCTACTGCTTCCACAATCTCCTTATCGCTCCAACCGAGATTTTTAAGATGCTCGATATCCTCTTTTGTTATTTTATAGTTGTCTTTGCGACTCGCCCTGATACAAAACCTGAGCAACTCTTTCACTCTCTCCTCCGTATCCATAGCATCGATGCCTTCCAAGATCGAAGCGATCTGTTCTTCATCGATACCCAACATTTTTGCGATATTTTTATGTACGTCCACACACATTTTGCAACTGTTCTCTTTTGAAATAAGCAGCGCAATAGCCTCTTTGATAAAATAGGGCAGGTGTGTCTGCTTTAACAGATAGTTCTGTACCATTACATCGGTTGCGTTATAGATATTTTCATCAATTGCTAAAAGTTTGAAAATTTCGCCCAGTTTTCCCGTTTTTTCCAAAATAGGACGTGCCTTTTCCTGAATTGCGGGACTCATCTGCTCAAATTCCGGCAAGTTTATATGTGCCATTTAGACTCCTTCACACTTGTTTAATTCTTTCACGGCTTTATCACTCAGATAAGGCAAAAGAGCTTTAGAAACCTCCTTCGATACATCTAGAGCCATTGTTTGGGAAACGTCTTCCCCAAATGTTTGCAAAAAGAGGATCCAAAAGTTACTATAGAGTGCAATCGTGTTTGCGAGATGATGTTTCATCTCTTCTGTCAATGGGACGATACACCCTTTTTCCATAAGATGCTCCATCAGCTGCAGAAGCTTTTCATACTGCATTTTGGTATCTTGTTGGACCTCTCTTTGTAAAAGAGGATCTTTTTGCATCAAAATCACGAGCTCCTTTTTCAAAAAACGGTATCGCCACCAAACAGTGGCAACATATTTACAATATGCCATCATGTCACATAACGTTTCAGGGAGTGCGAGATCTTCAAATCCTATCTCTTCTCTCATCTTCTGATACAAAAAACGAATAATCTCCTCTTTGTTACGAAAATGATAGTAAAGATTCCCCGGACTGATACCTGTTGCTTTGGCAATATGGTTCGTACTTATATCTTTCGTTCCAAATTGATTGAAAAGCTTTAGTGCCTGAAACAAGATTTTCTCTTTTGTCTCCAAACCTCCCCTTTTAGAGTAATTGCTCTAATCACATTGTAGAATAAATTGTCATCCTTTGTCAAATAGAAGAAAAAATTATAGATAGCTTACTCTGTTTTTACCGTTTCTCTTTGAGAAGTAGAGGGCTTCGTCGGATCGTTCCAGAAGGGTAGAAAGCGTATCGCCCTCTCTTTTGTTCGTCATACCTATGCTCACACTCAACGGATACTCGAAATGTTGACTCAATGCTTCAAATTCGAGGCGGATGTGTTCCGCTTTTTCCTTTGCCTTCTTTTCATCCAGGTCGAAATAGACCACAACGAACTCTTCTCCGCCAAAACGACCGACAATATCGGACTTTCTTGTGTTTTTCACCAGAATTTGAGCGAAGGCTTGTAAAACCTCGTCGCCAAAAAGATGGCCTTTGGTATCATTGATTTTTTTAAAATTATCGATATCGAGCATCAAAAGAGAGCTCTCTTTTTGTCAGCTTCGCTTTCAACAGACGCAGAAGGCTCTTTTTGTTTAAAAGGCCTGTCAATCCATCTTTTTGCACTTCACTTTGCAGTTCACTTTTTTCTCTTTCCAGTTCTTGTGTAGTCTTCTCCACAAGATTGATCAATGCATTGATGGCACGAATGGTACTATTGTCATCAACAAACTCTTTATTGTATAAGTCAATCTCTTTTATGCTCTCTTCACTTTCCGAAGCGGCAATCAAAGTCATACTCTCATTGAGAAGTTCATGACCATCATTCATCGTTACGAACTCTCCATATGTAAAAAAACCGATATTTGGCGATACTCTTTTTAAGGGACGGATCTCCTCATGAACCAGATCTCCCAAAAATCTTTTCCTTGCAACGCATGAAAAGATAAAAAGAGATTCAAATCGCTTTTGGAACATCTCATTTTTGACCAGTTTCCCAGCGGTATCCAAAATCAAAAGCGTATTCCCAAATCCGAATCGAACACATGAACTCTCCGGTACATTACCTACAAAAACAAGTGCTCCATCACTATTCATCGCGATGGAGGCTCTTGCGATATATTTCCCATCCTTTTCCACCATCAAAGGAAATTCGATGGCGCTGTCTGGAAGATTCTTTGCTATCTCTTTTCCAAGATATCGCTTATAGATTTCGTAAATCGGTTCTCCATCAAGCTCGTATACAATGTTTCCTGTCGATTTTGTTACAACGAAACAGCGACCTATCGGTTTCCATCCAGTCGTATAGTAGTTGAATACCTGCAGCTCTTTTGAATCGAAGGCTACAGCAACCGCACCGTTTTCTATCACTCTGTTTTTACAAAAGACATAGGTATTTTTGAGCTGGCCATAGTCACCGGCCAGTCCACCGCCAATGACAATATTGGTCTCTTTTCCGAAACCTTTGACCAGCTCCTCTCCATTGGTTCTCATGCCATCGGCCAAAAGCAGAATGAATTTTGTATCAGAAGTGACTAAACGCTCTTTGAAATAGACACCTGCATCATAATAAGGATCGTCTGATGAAAACTGGTCATATGTCACAACATCCGGTTTAATGCGAGTATGCTCCATATTGGTAAAAGAGAGTGCCACATTCTTCTCATAAATCTTTGAATCAACTATCTCACCTGCCGTTGTCGAACCTATGATCGTTGCATCGGGAAAAAGTGAAGCAAGAAGTGCAAGCAGATCTTCAATAAAAGTTTTATGAACAATACCCGAGTAGACTTGCACCAAAAGTCGCTCACTGTTGACGATACCTTTTTCCTTGATAAACGTTTGCAACTGTTTTTCGCTATGAAAAACAGTATTGAATGACTTCATCGACTCTCCACATCATTACAATTATTACAACAATTATAAAAAGAGGAGTCTTTAAAAAAACTGAATTATCAATAAATAATTTTTATCGACTCAAAATTCGTTAAAAATTTATAGTTATAATAGTATGCAACAGTTGTGAAACTATTTCAGAAGGCTAAACAGGATGGATATCATCATCGCCGGAGCTGGTCGAGTCGGATTCAAACTGGCTCAAACACTCTCTGTCAAACACAATATCATCATCATAGACAAAAACAAAGATGCACTCTCTCGTCTTACAGAATCGATCGATGTTATGCCGATATATGGCAATATCGAAGACCCTGACACTTTTAAAGCCCTGATAGAGAGACCCTACGATATTTTTATCGCCGTAACAGACAATGATGAAGCCAATATCATCTCAACTCTTATAGCTGATGATGTGATCGATGTGAAAAAAAAGATCATCCGTCTTCGTAATCCTTTTTTCGCAAAAAGCTCAATAGCCCACAAAATTGGTATTTACGAAGCGGTTTTCCCTTTCATCGCCGCAGCAAGATCTATCAAACTGCTTCTTGATTTTCCTAAAGCGAACAATGTAAAAAACTTTATCTTTACACCCCAGACTCTCGTATCTGTTTTGGTGGAAGAGAGTGACATCCATTCAATAAAAGAGATCGAGTCACAAGATATCGTCGTAGTAGGAATCGAGAGAGACAAAAAATTTTATATACCTACGGATAATGAAGCAATTCAACAAAAGGATCTACTCTATCTTTTTGGGCAAAAAGAGGAGATCAAAAGGTTGTGTGACAGACTCAACCGGAATGCTCCAAAACAGATTCGAAAAATCGCCATTTTTGGAGCCGAACTTCTTGGACTTGAGATCGCAAAAGCGTTTTTGGAGCAAAAAGTAGAACTCAAAATCATCGAAAAAGATCCCGAGCTTTGCAAAAGAGCTTCAGAGATTTTACAAAACAGAGCGACGATCATCAATAGCCGCTACGTAGAGCATACGATCTTTGAAGAGGAAAACGTCAAAAACGCCGATATGGTCATATCGACTAGCAACGACGATGAAGACAATATCATACGGTGTTTGGAAGCAAAAGAGTATGGCGTGAAAAAGACAGTGGCCGTGAACAACGATATGGAGTTTTACTCTTTGATGCATAAACTCGGTATCGTAGCCGTCCGTGGTCCCAAAATGAGTGCATACTACTCCATTTTGAAAAAAATTGCTTCGAGTGCAGTCATCACAGAGCGCCACTATTGTGGTGGTCGAGGAACGATATTTATGCGAAAAATCTTTCCTAACTCTCCCCTCATCGATAAAAAAATCAAACCTTTGCAGCAAGAGGATATTCTCTCTTTCATTATTCGAAACAGCGTTATCCACCCTTTGAAACAAAAAACGACACTCAAAGCACTTGATGTGATCGTCGTTTTTTCAAAATCCTATCTTGAAGAGAAGGTCAAAAAGTGGATCTACACTCTATAAAAAACATCGCAAAATTTCTATCTACAATAGGACTCGTCCTCTCCCTTTTTCTGACCATACCCTCTTTGACCGGACTTGTGTACCATGAACCCATCAAACCATATCTTATATTCAATCTCATCTTTTTCCTGTTTCACTACCTACTCTTTTCTTTGCTATGGAAGCATCCGGCACAAATGAGCATCAAAGAGGGAATCTTTGCCGTTAATCTTGTCTGGATACTGCTTGGTATCGGTGGTGGAATCGGTTTATATCTCACCTCCAATGTCACATTCGCTCAGGCTTTTTTCGAAGCGATCAGTGGTTTTACCACAACGGGAGCGACAATTTACGGCGATATCGAATCCCTATCACACACAACTTTGATGCTCCGAAGTCTCTATCACTGGCTAGGCGGTATGGGAATCATCGTTTTGGGTGTCGGCCTTTTGACTATCATCAATCCAACTGGGTCATTAACGCTATTCAAAGCCGAATCAACCGGCGTTACCCTGGAAAAACTGACACCAAAAATCAAAGATACGGCAAAAAGGCTCTGGGCAGTCTATATCGCTTTGACACTATTTGATGCTCTTTTGCTCTATGCCGGGGGTATGAATCTTTTCGATGCCGTCAATCACGCATTTTCCACCATCTCTACAGGAGGCTTCTCTACGAAAAATGCAAGTCTTGGATACTGGGAAAACAACACATTCATTTTATGGGTAACGACGCTTTTCATGTTCCTGAGCGGTATCAACTTCATCGCCCACTTAAAAGCTCTCTCAAAAGATTTCAGTGGATATAGAAGTGAAGAGGTGTTATGGTATACAGCCGTTTTTTTGTTCCTCTCTTTTGCATTGAGCGTCATTCATATATACATAGGACATGACACTTTTTTCAACGCCGTTACGCACTCCTTTTTCACTATCTCTTCCATTATCACTACAACGGGATTTGCATCCACCGATTACGGACAATGGTCGCCAATCGCTATCGCTCTTATTTTCATTCCGATGTTTATCGGCGCCAATGCAGGCAGTACCGCTGGGGGTGTCAAGGTTATCCGATACGTGGTACTTCTTAAAAACCTTGGAGCGCAAATCAAACAGATTTTGCATCCAAATGCCGTCATTGGAGTCTATATCGATCAAAAACGCATCGGCAGCAAGATCTTAGGAAGTGTCAGTGGCTTTTTCTTCATCTACATTCTCACCACGCTCTTACTCTCATTCTATCTTTATGCGAAAGGATATGATTATCTAACGGCAATGAGTGCCTCCATAGCAGTCATTGGCAATATCGGTCCCGGTTTTGGACATGTGGGACCGGCCGACAACTTTACCATTTTCAGTGAATTTGATAAAGTGGTTTTGGCAATTTTCATGATTATAGGGAGGCTAGAGTTTTATACATTTATCATCCTCTTCTCCCGTGAGTTCTGGAAAAAATTTTAAAGGATCGATATGCAATTTTTCATACCCAACCACTGTCCCAAATGCCAAGGTGAAGGCAAAAAGATAAAATTTGAAAACCTTTTATGCAATCTCAAGGATATCGCCTCTTTGGATAGAGGCAAAACTTACTATTTTTGCAAGAACAGGGAATGTGAAGTGGTCTATTTCAGTGGTTTGGAAATTTTCACCAACAGTGATCTTTTTCGCAAAACGGCATATAAATCTACCGAAAAAGACGCTACCATATGTTTCTGTTTTGGATACAAAGTCGAAGATGCGGACCAAAAACATTTTGAAGAGTATTTGATCAAAAAATCAAACTTTTGCGCATGCAGCATACGAAATCCAAGCGGAAAGTGTTGTAAAAAACTGTTTGAAACCTTTTTGGAGCTTCCATCATGATACGACGACATATTACAGAACAGACAGCCATATTTCTCTCCTTTTTAAAATGGATGATTCTCTCTACCGTAACGGGAATCATCATTGGTGCCATCGTCACGCTTTTTCTAAAAACGATCCATTTAGGCGAAGGAATACGCTCCCAACTCCCTTTCCCCTACTACTACACCCTGCCTTTTGTCCTGATTTTCGTTGTCTGGCTTATCAAAACATTTGCTCCCAGTGCCGAAGGGCACGGAACGGAGAAAGTGATTGAAGCGGTGCACAAACGACATGGTAAAATAGACCTTAAAGTGGTGCCTATCAAACTTGTCGCTACCGTTTTGACACTGGTTGCCGGTGGTTCGGTGGGGAAAGAGGGTCCGGCAGGTCAAATCGGTGCCGCTTCCGCGAGTGGACTCAGCGATCTTTTGCGATTTAGTGATGCAGATCGCAAAAAGATTGTTATCTGCGGTATTAGTGCCGGTTTCGCTTCCGTCTTTGGAACTCCCATAGCAGGGGCCATTTTCGGCGTAGAGGTCCTTATCATCGGCGTTATCTTGTATGATGTGCTGCTGCCCTCTTTCATCGCCGGATTTGCCGCCTTTACTACTGCACAGTTTCTTGGCATCCAATACACCTATTTTGATTTTCACTACTATCAAAGCGTTTCGCTCGATATCCCCCTCATTGTGAAAGTGATTGGAGCAGGAGTCTTTTTTGGACTGGTAAGCGATATCATAGTCACTTTCATGAACCTCATCCACAAAGGGATTGAGAAAATTCCTCTCAATCTCTATATAAAAGCATTCATTGCCGGGACCATAGTGGTGGTGATCGGTATACTCTTTGGCGACCAGTATCTTGGACTCGGCATGGAGACGATCAAAGATACCCTCAATCCAGATCCCTATTTTGCCAAAGATCTTCCATGGTACGCCTTTTTGCTTAAAACCATTACCTCAGCACTCACTTTAGGCGGCGGAGGAAGCGGAGGCGTGATCACCCCGGTCTTTTATATAGGTGCGACCAGCGGGCATGCTTTTGGAATGTGGTTTGATTATCAACATATCGCTTTGTTTGCGGCACTCGGTTTTGTGAGTGTTTTAGCAGGAGCTACCAATGCTCCCATTGCAGCCACTATCATGGCAGTAGAACTCTTTGGTCTTGAGATCGCCCACTATGCAGCATTAAGTGCAGTGATCAGTTTCTTGCTTACAGGACATAGAAGTATCTTTCCTTCACAAATACTGGCGATGCGAAAGAGCGAAATGCTTGAGATCAAAATAGGTGAAGAGATCGAAAAAGCCGAAGTGGAACTGGAAAAAAAACAGTTTAGCAAATTTCAACGGATTCGAAGAAGAATCTTGAGAAAGAAAAAAGAGCGGGGGCTTTAATCTCCCTGCGCTCGTTTTATTTTTTCATGCAGTTTTTGTTTCATATGCATCATCTTCTTTTTGACCATTTCGGGATGTTCAAGGAACATATATCCTTTATATCCTGTATAGATACCGTACAAAACGACTAAAATACCCGCAATCTGTAGAGCAACGTGGCGAAACTTCATCTGCTGCATCAGCGATGAAAAATACCCTAGTAAAAAGAGCACGGGTATCGTAGCCAATCCAAAAACAAGCATCACTACACCACCCCAAAACGGTGATGCAGTAGCCGCTGCAAAAGCGGCGAAGAAGTAGACGAACCCGCATGGGATCAAACCATTGAGCATTCCTAGAAAAAAGAAACTTGGCAACGTTCTTGAGGCGATAAGTTTACGAAAAGCTGCACGGAAAAAGCCGATGTTCGTCGTAGAACACTCAACACTGCTCAAAAACCGGATCTGTCCCATGAGGGAAAGACCCATTAACACCATCAAAATACCTACAAGTAAAAAGAGCACCCCTTTGCTGGTCATACTGAAAGAGAAGACTTTTCCAAAAAAGCCAAAGACTATTCCAATTATCACATAAGAGGTGATTCGTCCAAGATTGTACAGAAGATGGGCCATCGCCTGGTGGGATCGGTTCCATTGATTGTCTACTTTCGCAGCACTGTATGCCATCACAAATCCTCCGCACATCCCGATACAGTGCCCGATACTTCCCAAGAATGCAACCAAAAACAGTGTTCCAAGATCGATACTATTCATTTGAACCCTTTATTTTCTTATCATACAACATCTTTTTGAGTTTTTCTTCAATCTCCTCTGGCTCCCAAAGAATCTGTTTTTTTATAGTTCGATTGGTAGCAAGACGAAGGAGTATCTCTAAAAAGTACGCTCCCAAAAATGCCAATAACACGTACCATCCGACCAAAGGGAGTTTTTGTTGCGTATATGCCAAAGCAAAACCGGCAGATGCAAAAGTTCCAATGGAGGCAAGAAACACAAAAAGCGGCATGGCTCGTGTTTTCTTGATTTTCAAAAAGTGTCCGGTATGAACAAAGCCTTGAATCAACAAAACCACTATAGCTGCAACTGTGGCAATCTCTTCGAGATTCAAAAAGATGATCATAGGCACAATCAAAAGAGCAGAAACAATCAATCCTTCGGTGGATTTGAAGACATTATATTCATACACTTTAGGCAGTTCCCCCTTTTTTGCCAAATCGTAACTGATCTGTGTCGCTGCATACAATGATGCATTGATAGCACTGGTCGCACTGATCAAAGCGACAGCAGCCATGATTTTGAACCCCCAATCACCAAACATAGGTTTAGCAGCTTCAGCCAAAGCATAATCTTTTGCTCTAACCACCTCCGAAAGAGGGAGATTGCCAATAACCGCTATCGATGTCATCACGTACAAAACAATGACAATACCAATCGAGAGCATCATTGCCTTCAGCATAGTTTTATGAGGACTTTCCATATCTTCAACACTGTTCGTGATAACGCTAAAGCCTTGATAGGCAAAAAAGACAAGTCCTAAAGCATACAGCATATCGATCAAGCTATGGGTTTCATCAGACACAAGTCTATGAGGATCGATATAAAAAAGTGCGGCTACTACAAAAAGCGTTATCGCACTCAGTTTGAAAATTACAATATAGCTTTCGCTCTTTGCGACTATGGAAGCACCAAGTAGATTAACAAAAGTGAAAAATCCCAATATCCCTATAGCAAAAAGATTGACAGTAAAAGGAGTAATACCAGATGATGTGTAGGTAGCAGCATAAATTCCAAAAGATTTTGTTACTGCAGCAAGCCCTATGAGTTGGGCAAAATAGAAAAGAACTCCTAATGCACCACTAAAAAAACCTTCACCATACTCATGAACAAGATACTCTATCACACCCCCTCGGCTAGGATAGCGAAGAGCGAGTTTGGCTAACGAGTACCCAGACAAAAGAGCGATCAATCCACCAATGATAAAAGTATATATAACCAGATTACCTGCAATCGCTCCAGCCTCTCCTATAACGATAAAAATCCCAATACCAACCATCGAACCTATTCCCAAAAAGGCCGCACTCCATAGTCCGAAAGCTTTTTTTGGTTCCACAAAACCTCTTTTAAATCTTATTTAATCTCTTTGAAACTATACTATAGTGAAACAAAGGTGAAAAATGGATAAAAAAGAGTATAAAAAAGAACTGTATTACCTCCAAGTGGAACTTGTAAAGTTTCAACGCACCGTCATCGAAAAGGATCTGAAAGTATGCACTATTTTTGAAGGGCGGGATGCTGCTGGAAAAGATGGGACTATCAAACGATTCACCGAACACCTCAGTCCAAGAGAGACAAGAGTGGTTGCACTGGGCAAACCTACAGAACTAGATAAAAAGTATTTGTATTTTCAACGATACATTCACTATCTCCCACACGGCGGAGAGATGGCCTTTTTCAACAGGAGCTGGTATAACAGGGCAGGCGTTGAAAAAGTCATGGGTTTTTGTACGAATGAAGAGTATGAAAAATTCATGCAAGAGGTACCAAATTTCGAGCATCTCCTGGTTCATGACGGCTTCATTTTTACCAAATATTGGCTCGATATCACAAAAGATGAACAAAAAAAGCGTTTGGAAGAGCGAAAAAAAGATCCTTTGAAACAGTGGAAACTAAGTCCCATTGATCAAAAAGCCCAAGAGTTATGGGACCAATACTCCTTAGCAAGGGATGAAATGTTCGCAAGAACCCATTTTGCCTACGCTCCTTGGTATGTGGTGCGGGCAAATGACAAAAAAGTCGCTCGCATCAATACGATAAAACATTTTTTAAGCAAAGTAGAGTACGAACATAAAGATGAGTCTTTACTCATATATGATCCAAATATCGTCTGTGAATTTGATCAAATCTGTTATGACAAAGGTCTCATAGCACCATAAGAAGGAGGAAATGATGGCGCAATTAGAAAAGTATATGTTTTACTACATGGACACTATCAGTGAGCGACAGTTCAATGAGGCGATAGAGTTAGCACGTCAGATGCTAGAAATTTGTGAAGATGAAAGTGCACCGGTCATAGAAGGACTTCTAAGTGCCGCCACCTGTCTGGAAGCTTTGAAAATGGGAGATTTCGATAACGTAGAAGCGTTATGGAACAGCTACGAAGAGTCGAAGAAGTTTTTAATGCCGCAAAATAGACACTATGCCCTATTATTGGAAACAACTCTCATTTTGGAAAATACAAAAGAAGAGATAGAGAGGATTATATGATTGTTGATTTTGCAAATCTGGAGCTAAAGAATCGTTATAAAATAATGAGTCGTTCCGTTATTCCTAGGCCCATTGCATGGATCGTAACAGAAGGAAAAACCCTCAATATCGCTCCTTTTAGTTACTTCATGGCTTTAAGCTCTAACCCCGCTACCCTTGTCGTCTCTATCGGACATAAAAAAGATGGCTCGCCAAAAGATACCCTCAAGAATATTCTTGAAACGAAAAAGTGCACCATATGCAGCGTAGCACCAGAACAGATAACCAAAATGCACGAAAGCAGTGAAATGCTGCCCGAGGAGATAAGTGAAGCCAAAACGTTTGATATTTCAACACAAAAGATTCTCGCCGATTTTCCTCCTATTATCGAAGGAGCCCCAAGTGCCTTTTTCTGTCGTCTGTACCAAAAAATAGATCTCAAAGGAAGTAAAACCATTCCACTTATCTTAGAGATAGAATCCTACTACGTGGAGGACCGGTACGCCAATGAAAATTTTGATATAGAGTTTCAAACAGTTGCGAGAGTTGGCAAAGAGTATCGTCTCTGTGAGAAAAAAATAGAGCCATAAGCTACTTTTGTTCTTGCTTTTTCCTCTATTTTTGATATGATGGGAAAAAATCAAGGAGCAAACCATGGTAGCCGATGCATGGCTCTCAAAAGAGCTCAAAAACGATAAAGTCCTCTGCCTTGCATGTGCTCACGCCTGTAAACTCGATCCTGGTGAATTTGGAAAATGTGGGGTTCGGGTCAACGAAAACGGCAAGCTCAAATCGACCGTATACGGTTTGGCAGCAGCCGCGCATATCGATCCAATCGAAAAAAAGCCTATGTTTCATTTTCTTCCAGGCTCAACTATTATGAGTATCGGCACCGTTGGCTGCAACTTTTGCTGTCAATTTTGTCAAAATTGGGAAATAAGCCAATATCCACAAACAAACGGCTATAAAGTATTCGGTCAAGAGTTGATGCCGGCCGATATCGTAGAGATTGCCTTACGGTATGGATGCAAATCGGTCGCCTATACCTACAATGAGCCGATCGTCTATTTTGAATACACCTACGATACGGCAAAACTGGCCCATGAAAAGGGACTCAAAAATGTCTATGTCACCAGTGGATTTGAGACAAGACGGGCAATTGACGAGTTGGCTCCCTATATCGATGGGATGAATATCGATATCAAATTTTTCAAAGACGAAAGCTACCAAAAGATTAGCTGCGCTAGACTCAAGCCAGTTCTTGAAGCCATCAAATATGCCCATCAAAAAGGAATCTGGATAGAAACCACTACACTTATCATCCCAGGTATCAACGACAGCGACGAAGAACTTCGAAATATCGCAAAATTTATGGTTGATATCGATCCAAACATGCCTTGGCATGTAAGCAGATTTCATCCGGACTATAAAATGCTCGATCGCCCTGTAACTCCATACGAAACCCTCAAACGAGCCTACGATATAGGAAAAGAAAAAGGGCTAAACTATGTCTATATAGGCAACTATCCCGATGAAGATCTTGAATCCACCTACTGTCCAAAATGCGGTTTTAAAGTGATCGAGCGAGCTGGCTATCTTGGGGAACAGGTAAAAAACCATCTTGTGGATGGAAAATGTCCAAAATGTGGAGAAACAATAGCAGGAGTTTGGGAATGAAAGTGCACGCGTGGCTGAGCAAAAAACTCCCTTCTGGGAAAATCTTATGTGAAGCATGCGCGCAAGCCTGTAAACTGGATGAGGGCGAGTATGGCATCTGTGGCGTAAGAAAAGTAGAAAACGGGGAACTAAAACTTCTTGTCTATGGCAAAGCGGCTGCAGTCAATGTGGATCCAGTAGAAAAAAAACCGATGTTTCATTTCCTGCCCAATACAAAAGTGTTCAGCTTTGGAACAGTTGGATGTAACCTCAGCTGCTCTTTTTGCCAAAATTTTGAGATAAGCCAGTTTCCTCAAGAGCACGATCACAAGATTTTTGGTCATGATCTCATGCCCCAGCAAGCAGTGGAGCTTGCACTGCATCATGGATGCAGCTCCATCGCTTATACCTACAACGAGCCGATTGTCTGGTTTGAATACAGCTACGATACGGCTAAACTGGCACACGAAAAGGGGTTGAAAAACATCTATGTCACCAGCGGATATGAGACAAGAAAGGCGATGGATAAATTAGCTGGTGTCATTGATGGGATGAATATCGATCTAAAAGCTTTCACGGACAGATTTTACAAAGAGCAGTGTGGTGCAAGACTCAAACCTGTCCTTGAAGCGATCGAATACGCCTATAAAAAGGATATCTGGATCGAAATCACGACGCTTTTTATCCCGGATCAGAACGACAGCGAAGAGGAGATGCGTCAAATCGCTAATTTCATCGCTTCCATCGATACCTCGATCCCTTGGCATGTAAGCGGTTTTTATCCGACATACAAAATGACCGACACCCATCCCACACCACCCCAGACACTGCTCAAAGCGTATGAAATAGGAAAAGCGGAAGGACTCAAGTTTGTCTATGTGGGTAACTTTAATGCTCCTGAGTTTGAAACCACCTACTGCCCGGCCTGCGGATATGCCGTTATTGAGCGAAGCGGCCATATCGGACAGCAGGTCCGAAACCATCTAGTAGATGGACGGTGTCCAAAATGCAACACCTTTATACCGGGGATTTGGAAATAGAACATTTTAAGTTTTTTATAGAAGCTTTTTCTGGACTTGGACTTTTTCTCTTTGGAATGCTCTATCTAGAGCAGCAGCTTCGCAGTGCCGCTGGAAGATTTTTCAAAAAGATTGTTCGCTGGATGACCAGTACCCCTTTAAAAAGTCTCTTGGCCGGTATCCTCACAACAACAATCTTTCAAAGCTCTTCCGTGGTCACTCTCATGGCACTCTCACTCATTGGAGCAGGCCTTATCCATCTAGAAGGTGCTATCGGCATCATTTTTGGAGCAAATATAGGAACCACCGTAACAGCCTGGATCGTAGGACTTGTCGGTTTCAAGATGGATATCAAACTGCTCTCCTATTTCATGGTAGGCTTTGGTGGACTTGGAAGCGTCTTGGCGCCACAAGAGAGCAGATGGAGAAATATTTTTTATGCTATGGTGGGATTTGGGCTCATTTTTATGGGACTGGAGGGGATGAAGGAGAGCTTTTCAGAATTCGGTCAAAAGGTCTCTTTACAAGGTTTTGATCATCTTTGGTGGTATACACTGCTCGGGTTTGCTATCACCGCTATCATCCAGTCAAGTTCTGCGTCAATTGCCATCATACAAAGTGCTCTTTTTGCCCAAATCGTCTCTTTGGAGCAAGCAGCCGCCTTCGTGATAGGAGCCAATGTAGGAACGACCATTACAGCCATCCTTGGAGCTATCGGAGGTTCCCCGGATAAAAAAAGAGCGGCTACGGCCCATTTTTTCTTCAATCTCTCCACCGGAGTCTTTGCCTATCTGGCTCTTCCTTGGCTTCTGCAAGCTACACGATTGATTATGCCAACTGCCGATCCTGTTATCCAGATAGCTCTTTTTCATACTCTTTTCAACGTTTTTGGTGTACTCATATGGTTTCCATTTATCGAGCCTTTGGCAAAATGGTTGGAAACGCTTTTTGACCAACCCGAAAATATAGTTACCAAGTATATCCATAATGTTTCAAGTAGTGTGGTCGATGTGGCACTGGATGCATCCTTGAAAGAGATCAACCACTTAAACCAAGAGGTGGAGAATTTCGCTCTTTTTGCTGTAGGCATTCCAAGCCTCGATATTTTAGAAAAAGAGGGTTCTATCGATAAAATCCTGGAAAAATATAGTGATCCTTTAGATGTGCCTTTTATGACCCAATATAACCATATCCGTAAAATAGAAGGTGAGATTTTACGCTTTACCCATGAGCTCTCTGCGAATGCTACGACAAAAGAGATGGAGGAGATTATCCATGCTATCGCAAAAACGACTACCTATTTGGCAACGGCTGCAAAAGCGATTAAAGATATGCTTCCAGACCTAGAGCAGTGGTATGAAGGGGAGAGTTTGGAAGAAAGAGAATTTTTACAAAATTTGCGCTATCAGATCATTCGCAGCGTACAGGCGTTCCATTACGCTTTACAAGGAGACGAGCATGCAAAAGAAGAGATTGAAGCAATCTATAAAAAGATAGCCAACTCCTATCGTAACACGCTTGAAATCATAAGTGACATCGCCAAAAACCCCCATATCGCTTCAGAAAGGCTCACCATTGCCATCAACGACTACCATTTAAGCAAGAGTTTTACGAAATCGTTACGAAACACCCTCGATCAAATATCCTCGATTGAACTTTTTTTACAACAAAATGGCAAAACCAATCAAAAAAGAGTTCATACATGAATCATCGGTATCGATTCAAAAGCGTTTTTATCTTTTGAATATATCGATTGTTTTTATGCACTCTTCCCAAAATCACACTTTTGGATGAAGCATGATAGAAACTTCTTGTCTTCTCATAATCTATGTCCAAAACGGCTCCTTTGAGGGTAAGTCCTGCGAAGATCCCCCTACTTTTGGAATAGGAGTAGATTTCACTTCTGAATTTTATATCGGTACTGGCCTCTCCTGCTCTTCCGACAGGACCTGCTGCCACTGAAGCATCGGCCCCAAGGGTGAATTTGCCACTCACGAGTCTATCAACGCTCTCGTGTGTTTCAAAAACGAGCATCACATCGATACTCTCAAGCCCTATCTGCCATCCGAAACTCCCTCCTGCAAGTTTGACAAAAACGGGATCGCTCCAGTTTCGACCATGCCTCACCATCAAGATCCCTTCTCCGTATCTTCCGCCAATGACAAATCCCCCGCGTATTACACCAGGTATGATGGCTATGGCCTTTGCGTTTTGCAAAAGCTTTTTGGGAATCTTCTTTTCAGGTATATTCAAAAACTCTTTCAAAGTATAGTAACTATCTTGCAATATCGCATCGGGTGAGGCAGCAAACATAGACCCAACAAACAACAACAACATAAACAGCTTTTTCATGAATACTCCTGTAGTTTTTTTATTTCAAAACAGAATCTGCTTCCTTTTTTGTATTCACTCTCAATCTGCAGTTGTACACCGTGCAAATCGAGAATATATGAGACTATATATAATCCCAGACCCATTGAATTATCAAAACTGTGTTTGACTCGATAAAATTTCTTGGTGATCTTTTCTTGGTGCTCCTCTTTAATGCCGATACCTCTATCCTCCACGCAAAAAATTCCATCTTTACACACTACCCTTACATCCGATTCAGAATACTTCAAAGCATTATCCAAAAGGTTTAAAACAACCGTTTCCATCAATGCTTTATCGGCATAGATCTCACAAGACCCACACTCAAAAGTACATTCTCTGTTTTTATATTTTTGCTGTAAAAACGTAGCGGCCTCTTGAGCCAATTCACATAAATCGAATCTACTTTTTTGTAGCTCGATGGAACTACTTTCAAATTTCATGGCCAAAGCGAGTCTATCTATCATATAAGATATCTTTTCACTGGCTTGGTAAATTTTTTGGATAAAGCGCTGCTGTAATGCTTTTGGCATATCCGGTTCATCTAACAGTGACTGAGCATATCCATGAATAATGGCTACCGGATTTTTGAACTCATGACTTACGGCAGATATGAGATCGTTACGCTGTTTGGATATCTCTTTGATTTTTTGCGTAAACTTTCTCTTCTTTGCATCTCGTTTTTTGAGATTTTGGGCTAATCTTTGCAAATGTTTCGTGATGGTTTCAAATTCTTGAGCAAATTTCGCTTGGTATAGCGTATCGTACTCTTTGTGTGAGAGTTTCTTTACATACTCAACAATACCGTCGATCTCTTGCTTTATCTTTTGACTCATCAGATAAGAGATCATCAAAGTAACAATAATTAGTCCCAAAAATATGAGCAAAAATTGGATCCATAATCTCATAAAGTGTTTTTGGATCTCATCCACTGGATAGGCGATACGAAGAATTCTGTCACCAGATCGGTGTGCGACATACAAAAGATTTTGATGAACGGTAGAGGAGTAGCGTTCGCTCCATCCCCATCCTTTTTTTAAAGCCTCTTGCACCTCAGGTCGGAGTCTATGGTTCTCCATCTCTTTTTTATCGTATCGGCTCTCTGCCAGAACTTTACCATCTTCGCTTATGATGGTAATCCTGCTTTTTATTTTTTTATCGATTTGACGGACCAGATCATCATCAACTCCACGAGAGGCTATTATCTCTTCAGTTAGAATGATCTCATTTTCCAGTAGCTTTCTGAAATTGTCTAGCTCGATATTTTTAATGCCATAGTAACTCACAAAAGCGAGGGCTACGAAAAGGAGAACTAAAAGGAGCAACAGATGGTTAAAAAAAATTTTATGAAGTCTTAGCATAATTTATATCCAACGCCCCGCACCGATTCGATATAGTTTTTCTCTTTGTTCGGATCGATCTTTTCCTTTAGACGCTTGATGGCGACATTGACGCTGCGTTCTTGCTTCATATCGCCCCATACATTTTCTAAAAGATGATCACGACTCAAAACTCTTCCCGCGTTTGCTACAAACTCCATCAAAAGACGAAATTCCAGTTTTGTCAAATGAATAGGATTGCCATCCACGAACACTTCATTGGAAGAGGGGATCATAACAATATCTTTATACTCTATATGGTCTTGCAACTGCGGTTTGTAACGGCGGAGAACCGCCTTGATTCGTAAAATCAGTTCATTGAAATTGAAAGGTTTCGTGATGTAATCATCCGCTCCTCGGATAAATCCCTCTTCCACATCTTTTTCCTGATCCTTTGCCGTTAAAAAGATCACAGGAATATCGTTCCCCTCTTTGCGAAGCGACGCGACAAACTCGCTTCCCTCCTCCGTAGGAAGGTTTCGATCCACTATTAAAAGATCCACATCCTCCTCATCCAAAAATTCACGCACCTTTTTGGTGGACAAAAAGCCCTCCACCTCAAACTCTTTGGAAAGCTTATACTCCAAAAGCTCCAGTAAATCTCGCTCATCTTCGATGATTACAATTTTTGGTTTCATTATCGAACCTCTAGATCGATATATCCTTTCCCATCACTCGCCCAGTCCTGTATGATTTTTTTATCCTCTTTGGAGAGTTTCGCCTCAGGATGGAGCCAAAGATATTGTGGCAGTGGCATAGCAAGAACGACACTTCTGTAAATCTGCTTTTTAAGCTCTTTTTTCTTTGTATCACTGTAGCTGTTCCAGATACTGAAATTGAGCGCTTTTCTTCCTTCAACCACATCTCTTCTCACCACCCAGCTCATCGGTGCAACATCTGCATACCAAGGCCAGTTTGTTTTGTTGGAATGGCAGTCATAGCAGCTTCTTTTAAAGATTGCCATCACTTTTTTTGGTGCTTTTACCTCCAACTTCGGATCTGTTGGATAATCTTTTTTTTCATAGGTCGGAATAAATTGCAAAAGACCCAAAATAACGGCCAGTGCCCCCAAATACATCAAAAAACTTCTCATCTCCCCCTCCTCTTTTTTGAGGCAATTGTATCACATCAAGGTAAATTTCTTATATCGATATATGAACCGCTTGGATACTCCAAAAGTCTCTTAAAACTATCACTTAAAAGCAAGGCAGCTTCTTGGGCACTCATTTTGGAAGACTCCTCCAACCTCTTTACTACGGGGAACTTCTCTTTATCACCATATTTCAAGATATGCTCCATCATTGGCGTGTCGATAAGCCCTGGAGCCAAAGCTGTCAGATGGGTATTTGGCATCTCGGCTGCATAGAGTTTGACAAGCATATTGAGAGTAGCTTTACTCAGCGCATAGGCGTTCCATCCCCTTGCCCCACTTACACTTGCTCCACTGCTGATGGCTACTATCTGCTGGACGGTATGGCGTTTCAAAACGTCCAGGATCACTTTGTTGGCCCAGACGTTGAGATCCATTATTGCTGAAATCTCATGTAGAGATATTTCACTCATATCTTTGAGCTCTCCCACTATACCGGCATTTAAAATAGCCAAATCGAGCTCCACGCCATCCAAAAGCTTTGTCAAAGCATGCTCTATCTTTTCGTGAGCATGGAGGTTAAGAGATATAAAATGAAGATTTGAAAAGTTTACCAAACTTCTTGGAAGCGTTCTACTTAAAGCGTACACCTCCTTGCCAGCTTCCAAATAGAGCTTCGCCAAAGCCTCACCAAGTCCACTGCCAATCCCTGTTATCAAGATCTTCATCGTCATACCTCTTTTCAATTTTTTTACAAACTTATGCTTTATTACACAATAAAAACTATACATAAAAGATTGTTCATATAGACCTTATTATATAATCATAATTATGGCATATTCCTTGGATAGATATCATGAATAGAGTACAAGCTCTTCTTGTGTTCGTCATTTTTTTGTTTGGAGTGGGATGTACGCACAAACCCTCAACAACACTCCGCGTAGGACTCGTAAACTGGATAGGGTACGCACCACTGTATGTGGCAGAAGCGAAAGGATGGCTTCCAAACAACATTAAAATAGTCGACTTTCCTTCCAACTACGACATCATCGAGGCATTGAAGCTTGGTACTTTGGAAAGCGCCGCTTTGACTCTCGATGAAGTGCTTATAAACTATAGAGACCTGAACAGCTACAAAGCCGTCTGGCTCATCGACTACTCTAATGGAGCCGATGCCATCGTGGCAGCTCCAGAGATTAAGAGTTTGCAAGATCTACGCCATAAAAGAGTAGCCTTTGAGCCAAAAAGTGTACAAGAGTACCTTTTAGACAGAGCATTGCAAAAAGGCAACCTTACAAGAGGCGACATTATCCCGAAGCCACTGAAATATGATGAGGCTCTTACAGCGTGGAAGCAAAAAAGAGTCGATGCAGCAGCAACTTTTGAGCCTATTAAAACAGAGCTTATAAACAATGGCATGCATACGGTTTTCGACAGCAGCCAAATTCCTTATGAAATTATCGATCTTCTTGTAGTGCATAACAGTTTGATCAAAACTTTCACATTGAAAAAGCTGATCCAGGCATACCAAAAAGGAGTCACATTTATACAAGCAGACCCCGACTCAAGTATGCAAATAGTCGCAAACTATTTGCATATTACACCTCGCGAAGCAAGAGACGCTTTGATGGGCGTTCAACTACCGGGGTGTAGTACAAATAAGCACGTCTATAGAAGCAAGGCATTGCAAAAACATATTTTTAAAGTCGCTTCTATTGTACAAGAAGAAGGATATGTACAATATACTCCAAAAATCCAGAATCTCTTCTCTTTTGCTCTTATAGATTCATGCGAGGAGAGCAGATGAAAAAATGGCTGGAATCAATCTTTATCCATCCTCTTTTGTCTCTCCTGCTCTTGGCTGGTTCCTTCTGGTCAATCTACTTTGTAACGATCGATAAAATCAAAACAGTCACCCTCGAGCAAGAGCTGGAACACGCTAAGGAGGATATCTTTTTGCTGAAAAGTCTTCTCGAAGAGTACTCCTTGCAAAAAAAACCGCGTCTCATTCAAAGAGAACTGGTTCGATTTGCTACCAAAAAACATGTTCAGCAGATCTTCCTTCTATGTCCCAACAAAGTTGTACGCTATGCGAACAGGCGCAAATGGATCGGAAAAAGATTTGAAGAAGCCATCGACACACAAAGAGCAAAACATCTTTTAAACGAGATTGACAAAAAGAGATACAATGTCCATATAGAGGATGGTAGGTTCATCGAAGCGGTGATTCCGCTGCATTATCTATACAATCCAAACAAACGAAGAATCGAAAAAGGGGTTATGATTATCGTATACGATCTGCTACCGTTGATCGAGCAGCGGACCTATGCCATTCAAAAACTCTTTTTTACTCTTTTTGCCATTATGGCACTTTTACTCGCACTTCTTTTCTTTTTCCTGTATCGATTTTTTCTTTTAAAATATCAAGAGCTTGGAAAACTTCTCTTGCCAACCGAAAATACAAAATGCCTCTTTTTTACTCCTATAAACAGGTTGATCGAAGCGCAAAAACAGGCGATCGAACGAGCGACAGTGATGAAAAATGTTATTCAAAATAGTGACGATGCTGTGCTCATAACCGATCATGCAAAAAATATTGTAGATTGCAATCGGGCTTTTGAAAAGATGAGCGGATATACAAAAGAGGAAATCATAGGCAAAAAGCCGGAAGAGTTTTTGAAATCGGGCTTACAAGATAGCTCTTTTTACCAAAAGATGTGGAAAAATATTTTGAAAAAAGGGGAGTGGTCTGGCGAGATAGTAGACAAAAGAAAGGATGGCTCTCTTTTTTATGCTCTGCAAAGTATCTTTGCCATTAAAGATCCTTTAACGAACAAAATCACCCACTACGCCGCGATTACAAAAGATATCACTGAACTGGCCAAAAAACAAGAGACGATCCAAAAACTGGCGTTTTACGACCCACTGACAAAACTTGCCAATCGAGTCAGTTTTCTTCAAACTCTCGATGAATTCATCGCTCTTGGAAAAAGAGAATCCTTTCCTTTTGCACTTCTTTTTATCGATCTGGACAATTTCAAAGAGATCAACGATACCCTTGGGCACGATACAGGAGATAAACTCTTGCAAGCCTTTGTAAAAAGACTCAAGTCGCTTTTGCGAGAAGAGGATATCGCTGCACGTCTTGGAGGCGACGAATTCGTGGTTCTTGCACCAGGTATCTCTTCACCATCAAAAGCACTGGAACTGGCTTGCCGCTTGCAAAACGCTTTTCAACAGCCTCTTATGGTGGATGATCGTCCTATCACTGTACAGATGAGTATCGGTATCGCTCTTTTCCCTCAAGATGCCAAAAATGCAAATGAACTATTAAAAGCTGCCGATATCGCTATGTACAAAGCGAAAGAGAAAAAGAACCGTTGCGTCCTCTTTCAAGAAAATATGCAACAAGAGGCTTTGGAAAAAGTGACGCTTAAGCAAGAACTCAAAAAGGCGATAGAAAAGAATGAACTGATGCTCTATCTGCAGCCAAAAATATCTGTACGAACAAAGAAAGTAGAAGGGTTCGAAGCGCTAATTCGATGGAACCATCCAACAAGAGGATTCATTCCCCCTTCTAAATTTATCCCACTGGCCGAAGAGAGCGCATTGATCATTCCTTTGACCGAATGGATTTTTCAAGAGGTCGATAGACTCTTGGATCAACTCCAGCAAAATGGCATCGAAAGCCCAATTGCTATCAATATCTCAGCACGACACTTTGCTACCGATAAACTTATTGAGCAAATCACTACAAACATTAAAAAAGAGTACATTCAAAAAGGGCTCATTGAGCTTGAAGTAACTGAAAGCGCAGTCATGGAGGATATCAACAAAGCAATGCATTACCTCCAAAAACTCCACTCCTTTGGTATCAAAGTTGCACTTGATGATTTTGGAACAGGACACTCTTCGCTCCAATATCTCAAAAAACTTCCAATCGATACTATCAAAATCGATAAAACTTTTATTGATCACATTATAAACGACAATAAAGATCAAGCAATAGTAGAAAGCACTATTGAAATGGCAGACAAACTTGGAATGGATACCGTTGCCGAAGGAGTGGAGACAAAAGAGCAAGCCCAGTTTTTAGAGAAGATTGGAATCGATTATATCCAAGGCTACTACTATGCCAAACCGATGCCTTTTGAAGAGATGCTTGAATTTTTACAAAAATTTTAAAACTCTATCCGCTCTTTGAGCTGGAGATATAAACTCTCCACTACTTCTTCATAAGAGACTTCCCCTTTTTCCACCCTATCCATCAAAGCCTCAAGCTCTTTTGTATAATGTTCATTGACAAATGTATACACCTCAGGATTTTTCCTGAGCTCTTCATACACTTCTTGTCCCAATTTGGTTGGATATAAAATACCTCGCCGCTGAACAATATAATGACGCTCTTGCAGTTTTTGAATTGTTATAGCATAGGTAGACGGTCTTCCTATTCCTCGCTCTTTCATCAGTCGAATAACATCGGCATAGCTGTATTTTGGAACTTTGGATCTGGTTAAAAGCTCTTTTTGTACAGCGTACCTGCCCTCTTGCAATTGGTGCAACTGCACAGGAAGGATCAAGTCGATACCGTGTTCAACTATTTCATCATAAAAACGGATCGTGGTTTTTTGGTCAAATGCCTCTACTTGAGCCGCAATCTCCTCTATTTTTGCACTTTTCATCTGCGAAGCGATAAAGTTTTTGAAGATAAGATCATACAGTTTCAGATGATCTTGTGTGAGGTTACTGTTTTGCATCTGCAAAAACTGCTCCAGCTCCTGTGCATCCATCGCCTTTGTAGGTCTGATCGCCTCATGAGCCCCTCCGGCTTTACTATGGCTTCTTGGAACAAAATAGTCTTGACCAAAACGGCTTTGGATATACTCTTTTGCTATGGCGATACCCACGCTACTGATGCGCGTAGAGTCGGTTCTGTGATAGGTAATAAATCCGCTTTCAAAAAGATCTTGTGCCAGCTGCATCGTTTTTTGCGGAGAAAAGTGCAGCTCGCTGGAGGCTGCATAGAGCATCGCATCTGTTGTAAAAGGGGTTCTAAAAAGCTCTTTTGTCTCTTTTTGTATGAATCTGACTTCAACAACTTCGAGCCTTTCATAAAAATCTTTTGCCTTTTGCTTCTCATCGAAAACAAACTCCGCCTCCAAGCCTCGAAAACTGACATGAACAACAAAAATCTTCTCTTTTGCCTCCTTTTCTCTGAGTACTATCCACTCCAACACGGCACTCTGTACCCTCCCGGCACTGAGCCAGCTCTTTTGAAGCTTTTTTTGCAGCATCTGTGAGAGGCTAAAGCCAATCCATCGATCGGCAATGCGTCGAACCAGTTGGGCTTTGACCAGGTTTTCATCGAAATCTCTTGGATGACTCAGGGCTTCATCGAAAGCTCTCTTGGTCACTTCGTGAAATTCGGCTCTTTGAACAGTATGATTGTAGGGTTTTGTCAAAAGCTGCAAATCGTAACTGATCTTTTCTCCCTCTACATCGGGATCAGTAGCGATATAGACATCCTGTACTTCCACGCCGATCCTTCTTAAAGCCTCTATGATACGCCTTTTGTTCTCATCGATTGGCTCAAAAAGAGGAATGAAATGCTCTTGGCGCAAAACACCATACACACCCTCTTGCTTCTGCAAATCTACAACGTGCCCTTTGGAAGCGGTGATGGATAAGATCTTGCCTTCTTTTGCCACTTCATAGACTCGGATACCCCCAAGGTCTCGCACCATCGGCTTTCCGTAGAAGTTTGCTATGGTTCTTGCCTTGTTTGGAGATTCGACAATAACCAAAGAGGTGGTAAAAAACTCTTTTGCTTCTTGAAATTTTCCCTGCAGCGCCAGAGCGATCTTTTTTCGATCCTCGTCAATGATTTTGAGGATTGCATCAATATCTGCCTCTTTTGCACTTTTAAAAACGATCTCCTCACTAAACCACCGCACCTTTTTTTGCAAACTCGAAAAGGTTTTTTCACTGTCCACCAGCAGATAACTGAGTCCCTTGGAAAGTCCTCCTACATAGAGCCTGCTGGTCCTTCCGCTTGCCTGTATATAGCCTGTTACATCGGCAGTGATGATTTTGAAATACTCATCCTCTTTGACCAAAGAGACATCCGGGGTTTTGTTGATGGCATCTATGAGCTCTTCATCCAAAATCGCAAGAATATCATGGTAGATGGTCTGGACTCTAGCTTTCGCTTTTTCGTTGAGTCTCTCAGTAGGAACCCTCACCAGCCGTTTGAGGTAGTTTACATATTGCATAAACTGATGAAAATTTGGATGGTTTCTTATCACAGGCAACAAAGCGAGCAGAAAAAAGTATAAAGAGGTGTGCTTTGTAATATCGAGCGTAAATTCCAGTTTTGGCACGCCAACAAAGAGGGCGTATCGAATGGTTGCCGGCATATCGATCCCTCTTGCCAAGGGATTGCGATAGCTGGCAAACCCGACTAGAACCTCAACCTCACCCTCTTCAAAAGCTTTCGCGTCAAAATCCTCGTAACTTTGTGCTTTGACCCCTTTTTGCTCCAAAAAGGCCAAAAACTCCTGCAGCCTCTCTTTTGTCTCGTTGCCCGGCAAAAAAAGAAGTCCGCCTCTGCCAAGACGCTCCACGAGTTCTACGCTTCTTTCCCAAAGCTTTTCTGGCTTCTCATACAGATCTTCAACATTTCTAACGGTAATGGAGGGCCTGCTCACCTCAAATCCGAGTAGCTCTCGAAAGAGTCCCACTCGTCTGCTTCTTGGATTTGCGGTGGCACTTGAGACAATCAACTGTGCTTTGGCATGTGAGCGAATAGCCTCTATCTTTGCTTGCCACTGTTCAAACTCTTCATAGCTGAGATCACCTTTTATTTTATGATCGATAAACTGCATCGCAGCATCTATATCCTCTTGGCTAAATCCCAAAAGAAGCATCACTTTGTCGATATTTCTGGCACTCTTTAAAATACTGTCCACATCATCGATAAAAACGAAACCAAACGCTTTTGGGATAGAATCGAAATTTTTATAAAAAAAGGCGGTCGTCGTTACCAAAATCTCAAAATCGCCAGAAGCGATCTTGGCTTTGACTTCATCTTTTTTGCTTTTTGAAAAGCCAGAATCGTAAAAAAGAGGCTCAATTCCAAGCAAACGCAGCTTTTCTACTGCTTGATTGACAAGAAGCTGTGTTGGAAAAAGAAGATAGCTCTTTTGGTCCAAAAAGGAAGCCAGGCTCAAACCAAATGTGGTTTTTCCAACTCCCGTGGGTGCCAGTAGAGCAAAAGAGTGTCCAAGAAAAAATCGCTTTGCCCAGCTTTTTTGAATTTGACGGAGCAAAAATCCATTTTTCTCTTTGAAAAAAGCTTCAAACTCCACACTTCTTTGCTCTACTTCACATACCTTGACAAATTCCCCCTCTTTCAAAACTTCACAAGGCTCACCCTCCTTTGGCATACAGCGCTTGCACAGCAGCCCTTTATCTAAGCGATCACTACAGATATCACCGCCACAGTTGGGGCAAAGCCCCTTGTAGACAAGATCGATCACGCTTTTCCTTGAGCTTGGAGGTAGAGCTTGATCTCATGCAGAAGCTCGGCAGGCGTTTTGACAGGGTATGCGATGTTGTTTGCCACCTCGCTTCCATCTACTCCTTTAATCTGCACTCCTGCAAGTCTACTTTGCAGCTCCTGGCTATCCGTAATAGGATAGGTGATGCCTTTGCTCTTTTTAAGCACTATATAGGCCCATGGACTCTCACAACTTGCCTCTTTAAGTGATTCTGCCGCCATTGCATGACAAAAATCGAGCATCGTTTGAGAATCTTGTCCCTCTTTTACAAGCTTGTAGGCTAGTTTTGCCACACCGCCTGCTGTATGGACTTTGAGCTCTTTTTTCTCCTCACTACTCAACTCATCAAGATGCTCTATCTTGTACATCGCCTGATCCGGATCGGCCCTTAAGATATTTCGCACCGTGTTTCTTGTCAGCCCTACATACTCGGCGATCTCATCTTCACTCTTGAGATACTCTTCTCGTAAAACCACGGCAAATGCAGATCTGGCAAGACTTGGCAGCCATGTGAGAGTTCGAAACTCCGCCAACTTTTTGAGGCCTCCCAAAAGATCGATCGATTTGAAAAAAACCCGCTCAACCAGTCTCTCCAACCCTTTTTCGTCAATATTAAATCCAGTTCCACTTAAAATAATCATTTTTTTCCTCCTTTATTTGGTAGTGACTCATACAAGCAGATGTTGAGCCTATGTAGTCACTTCTTATTCACCCAAAGGACCCAAAATCCTAACGAGTCCCGTTTCGGTAATCTCCATAAAATGGGTTTTCGTATCGTGCCCGCTCATTCGACACCCGTCGATTCGAAATAGGCGTATCAAATCACCCAGTTTTGCCTTATACATCCTGGCAGCATACTGGCTGACAATCAGTTCCTTTGCCACTACCATCGTTCCATCAACGATATGGCCAACCGCATATCCACCTGCCGCTTCACTGCTAAGCTCTTCGTGACCGCTTCTTTTTTGTGAGATCAAAATGGCTGTTTGGTACCACTTTTTCAAAAAGTTGTAGACCCGTCTAACGATAGCTCTTGCCATCATCTCTTTGTTCTCAAAAAGACCCGTTACAGAGTCGATCACCGTGTAGTTGATCTTAAACTCCTTGATGGCATAGGCAAGAGTTGCCAAAAGATCAGGGATATTTTCTCTCAGTTTCGAATGACTTGCCGCATCGATCAAAATGATATTGTCTTCAAAATCCTCAAACTTGTACCCCATGGCAAGTGCACGATATTTGATGGAAGAGATCACGAAATTTGCCGGAGTCTCCACTGTAATGAAAGCGACTTTCTCGCCTTTCCTCGCCTGTTCTACCGCAAATTGCTCTGCCATCAGACTCTTCCCCGTATCATTGACTCCCGTTAGATTGAAAACGCTATATTTCGGAATGCCACCAAGTGGGACCTGCTTGAGTTTTCCTTTTTCTTCTTTGAGAGTGAAAAAAAGGTCATCCAAACCTTCTATCCCCGTGGGCACTCCTACAATTTCCGGAGCCTTTTGCAGCGCTTCGGAGCCTTTGAAGATACTCTCTTTGACAACTTCCGGTTCATGATAATAGCTTGGATAGCTGTTTGCTTCGGCCATAGTGACCTCCTTGGGTTTTCAATGATTATATCAAAGCTTCTCTCATAGAAATGCAACAAAACTTGCAAAAAAGAGTGTAATTACTTATAATAGTATTACGAAAGGAAGTAATTATGAAAACAATAACACTCAAGACAGATGAGGAGTTTTTTGAGGAGATAACAACTCTTTCTAAAACACTTAAACTCAGCAAAAGTGAGCTTATTCGTAGAGCCATTAAAGAGTATGAAAAAAAGATCTATCTTGAAAAAATAAAAAGAAAAATGCAGCAAGCTTCACTCAAAACAAGGGAAGATAACATTATAATAAAAGAGTTTGAAAACAGCATCAATGATGGATTAGATTGTGTATAAAAGAGGGGAAATCTATCTTGCCGATCTCAATCCAAGAAAAGGCAAAGAAGTAGGAAAGTTAAGACCTGTTCTTATTTTTCAAACAGATTTTCTCAATGAAATCGAACACCCAACAATAATCGTACTTCCTCTAAGCACCAAGCTTGTCGATGATGCCTACCCTTTGCGATTTCGACTCAATAAACGAGACCATCTTGAACAGGATTCAGACATTTTATGTGATCAAATTCGTGCTATAGATACACAAAGAATTATCCCAAAACCTCTTACTCTGCTCACACAAAAAGAGCTTTTTATTCTTGAGGAACAGGTTGCTCTTATTTTAGGATTCAAGGACTATCTATGATATATCACTCAACCCATCCGCTTATCAAACACCTTGTCAATTCCATCCGCGACATCTCCATCGACGCACAGCGGATGCGAGAGTATATCGGCACTATTGCTCAGTTTCTTCTTTTCGAAGCCCTGCGTAATCAGCAGCTTGTCCCCAAAACCATCTCCACATGGATCGGTTCAAAGGAGTTTGGCTTTTTGGATGAAGAGAATTTCGTTTTCATCCCGATTCTTCGAGCGGGCATTCCCATGATGGAAGGGGTATTGCCTCTTTTTCCAAAGGCAAAAGCCGGATTTTTGGCAATGAAAAGAGATGAAAGCACATTTGAGCCGATTGTCTACTATAAGCGATTCCCAAAACTTGAAAACAAAACCGTCTTTCTCTGTGATCCTATGGTGGCAACAGGCGGATCGCTGCATGATGCCATCAAGATAGTTGGTAAAGAAAATCCCGCTAAAATCATAACACTCAATATCGTTGGTGTCCAAGAGGGACTGGAGTATGCCCAAAGTGCTAATGAAAATGTAGATATATATATCGCACAGATCGACGATCATCTCAACGATAAAAAATATATCATCCCAGGTCTTGGCGATGCAGGTGATAGAGCATACAATACGGAGGAAGAATGATCGAAAAAATCTTAAAAGAGACGATGGAATTGAGACGATACTATCTCGATCTGCGTGGGCAGGATCTCGAAGTTATCCCGCAAGAGGTAGCGCAAATGAAATTTTTAGAAAACATCGCTCTATCCAACAACCATATAAAAAACATCGAACTGTTGGCAACTATCCCGCATCTTCGAAAAGTGGCACTGACGAATAACCAGATCCAAGATCTCTCACCTCTTCAAAACTTCCATAATCTTAAATATCTTTTCATCGGGAAAAACCGGATAACCGATATTTCGCCTCTGCAAAATTTGCCAAAACTCAAAAAGCTTGTAGCTCCATACAACCAAATCTGTGACATTACACCGGTTGCAAAGATGCACAACCTTGTCTATCTAGATATCTCCTACAACCCCGTTGCATCTATTGAGCCTCTCCGGCAATGTAAAAAACTACGATATCTTCGGGCTCAAGGTTTGGAAAATTTTCAAGAAGAGCTGCAAAAACTTAAAAAAGAGCTGCCAAATCTCTATGTTTTAAAGATGTAAATCATTTATGACTTTTGAAGTTGAGTTCCTCTTCTTTCACACACGCCTCCTCTACTCCCAGATTGCAGGCTTGATGGTAGTAATGGTAAGCTTTTGTAAGATCTTTTTTGACAAGTTTTCCCTCTTCATAGGATAAACCAAGAAAATAGCATCCAACTCCATACTCCTCTTCACAGGCATCGCTGAAAAGCTGCATGATTTTTTTTGGATCTCGTTTTAGGTTGGCCTGCTCTTTTTCCCACATCACACCTAGATTGACACAACCTCTTTGATCACCAAGTTCACAGCCAAGTGAGTAGTACTTGACCGCTTGGTAGTCATCTTTTGGCAAGTTAAAGGCTTTATCATACATATAGCCAATTTGCGTACATGCACTTCCTGCACCTTTTTGACACTGCTGTAACAGTTTTTTCCATTCAGAAGCCTCTAACAGGAACCCAAAAAGACAGAAAATGGTTACTCTTTTAAACATCTCTTTTATCCTGTAATATAAAATGATGCAACGCTTTGCAAAAGTCACTATAACATACGATATTTTGCTCTTCGATATTTTCAGCCAGCTCCAGCTGCATCCTCAAATAATCTTTTTCGTTCCTGCGTAAAAACAAAACACCACAATAAAAAAAGCCAAGCTTTCGTAATACCTCAACGACCTCATCAATATTTGCCACACTTGCCAAACAGATATCAGCGTATACCATATCGGGATGTTTTTTCACTGCCGCTTCAAAGATTGCTGTAACTTTTTCTTTCAATCCTTTTGCCCCATCTATGACAATGGTGGCGATATTAAAGATAGGATTGTGTTCAATGGCAATCTGCTCTTTTTCTTCCCCTTCTTTTGCTGTCTCAAAAGGAACTTCACACAATCTATAGGTCTTTTCGATCCACTCTTTATATCTTTTGGGGACGAATATTTTTCGCTTTTGCTTATTAAAAACCAGATACTCTACAACAACAGCTCCTCTTGTATTGCGAAAGGGGTATTTATGCCCTTTGAGGCGGACCATCTGATGCACCTCTCCAAGCTGCAAAGCGGTAGGAACAAATCCAAATCTGGCATTTGCCCTTTGGCTAAAGGGATGAAAAGTGATTGCCTCTCCAAAAAGAGCACTAAGATGAAGCTCTTTTGCCTTTTGAATGAGTTTCTCAAACATCGCCTTCATGATCCCCATCCCTTTAAACTGGGGATCCACAACAGCAATGCCAATTTCGGCTGTATTGGAATGAGGTACCATGACAAGAGCAAAATGTCCCACTATCTTGTCATCAACCTCAGCAACTATAGAGTGAATTGCGCCGCTTCGCTCTTTTTGCACAATCTTTTCTGGGAAATAGAAAATATCTTTGAAGTAGGTATAGCCATAATTTTTATAGATAAGCCTTACGATATCTACCTCATCCCCCTCTCGGAAACTGCGAATTGTGAGTTTGTCTTTGAGATGCTCTTTTGCTGTTTTGTCCAAATCGTCACCTATATCGCTGTAAAAAGGAATATCTTCTTTGAGACGTAGATGCATCGGAACATATTTGACAACAGAAAACTTTTTGCCTTGTAAGCCTAGATTGAAATATTTAAAGCTGTCTACAAGCAAATAGACCCGATTAAGGCCTCTGTTTTTCTCTTTTAGATCCACTGGTACTCGTCCAAAAAGCTTTGGATCAAAGGGAATCCCCATATCTCTTATATCCACTTTGATACCGTTGTGAAAAATTTCACACTCAATCTCAATAATTCCCTCTTCCTCTCTCTCATAGGCATGCTCCACAGCATTTTCATAAAGTTCCCGGACTGCTTCAATCAATTCATCACGCTCTTTTTTTGGGAAAGAGACAATTTCGCACAACTCTTGTAAAAACTTCTGTACCGGTTTGAAAAACTCGATATCATTATAGGTTTTGATAAAAAATCTATTTTTCACACTGCACTTCCATGGCCATCAAAGCTGCTGCGCTTAAAATTTTCATGCCAATTGGCAGGGCATCCTCATCTACATCAAATTTTGGATTATGCTGCGCTACGCAAGTTTCTTTTTCAGGATTACATACTCCAAGACGAAAAAAAGCACCTGGTACAATCTCAAGGTATCTGCTAAAATCCTCACCTCCCATGACCGGCTCTTTTAGATCGATCACGTTCTCTTTGCCAATGATCTCTTTTGCAACTTCTACCACTATGTCTACCATCGCATCATCATTGACAAGTTCCGGATTGCCATAGGTATAGTGAAACGAATATTTCGCTCCCATGGAGTGACATATCCCATAAATGGTATCTTCCATCATCGCTGGAATCTTTTTTCTTACCTTTTCATTCACCGTTCGAACAGTCCCGGTAAGTTTTACATGATCACAAATCACATTGGGTGCAGTCCCACCTTCAATCGTCCCAAGGGTAATGACTGCTGGATGGAGCGGATCGATACGGCGTGATATGATATGATTGAGTGAGTTCACACACATGGAAGCCACCAAAATCGCATCCACCCCTTCATGGGGTCTTGCTCCATGAGCGCTTTTGCCAAAAATCTCGATCTCAAAAGTATCGGCACTTGCCATCATAACACCATACTTATAGCCGATTTGTCCGGTCATCAGGTATGGATAGACATGTAGTCCAAAAATTGCTTTGACGTTTTCCAGTGCCCCATCACGTATCATCTCCTCGGCCCCACCGTCACTCACCTCTTCAGCAGGCTGAAAGATGAAGCGAACATTGCAAGGAAGCTCATCTTTTACATGTGCAAAAGCGATAGCGGCTCCTACTGCAATTGCCGTATGTGCATCATGTCCGCATGCATGCATCACTCCAGGTACTTCACTGGCATAGGGTCTGCCCGTCTGCTCCTGAATCGGCAGAGCATCCATATCGGCTCGAATTGCTATAAAAGGTTTATTTTCATCCACCACCAAATCGGCTACGAGCCCATGATGCGTCTCGAACTCTTTGATCACATACCCTTCAATCTCCAAAATCCCTTTGACAAGATATTTGGTGTGCTCTTCGTGGTGCGAGAGTTCAGGGTGTTTGTGGATATCTCTTCGAACATGTATAACTTTGTCTTTGAGCCCATCAATGATTCTGAAAAGCTCTTTTTGCACTTCTTGAAGCGCCATAACAGATCCTGTTTTTTTCTATGATAAGTGAAAAAAGTTTAAAAGTTTCTGTATCGAACATCGATAGAAAAGGGGATATCCGTTGACAAAGTTCGGTTCTGTTCGGGAATAGGTTGAAGAGTCTTTGGAGCGTTGCGGAAGTTTTGAATGTAGTAGGGTCCTTTGTACCCCTCTTTTTCAAGGAGTGCTGCGAGATATTGGATATCCCCTTCCTCTAACAAATCTGTATGAACCGTCGTGCGTACTTCGAAGGGGGTGGAGGAGCGAAGAAGAAAGCGGAGAGTCTGAAGCACCCGGTCATACAGATTGAAACTGGCAAAAAGAGTCTGTTTATACGGGGGAGCTTTGAGATCCAAGGCAACAAAATCAAGGAGATCGGCATCCAAGAGTCTCTGTACAACTTCAGGCCTGCTCCCATTTGTATCGAGTTTGATCAAAAATCCGAGCTCTTTGATCGAAGAACAAATGGTTTGCAGCTCTGGATGCAGTGTCGGTTCTCCTCCACTAATCACAACCCCTTCCAAAAGACCTCTTCTTTTTTGTAAAAACTCCAAAGCCTTTTGGAAAGGGTAGCGATTTTTTCCATGAACGATTTCGGCATTGTGGCAATAGGGACAGTACATATTGCAACCGGCAAGCCAAAAGATGGCCGCCGGTGTATCGGGAAAATCCAAGAGAGTGAATGGAGTTATATCATAGATGTTTATACTACTTCTAGACATCGCTTCTCTTTAAACTGTTTCCTCTCTTTATGCTCACCCTTCTTGCCGATATTGAAACTCTCTACCGGTCTGTGATACCCCATGACTCTCGTATAGACCATACATTTTGTTCTTTTGTGTTCTAGGTGTTTTAAAATCTCTTCTCCTCTCATGAAACCTCCTTTTGTAGATATTCTTGAATGAGCTCTTCATCGCATTTTGGACAATACTCATGCTCTCCACTAATGTAGCCATGTTTTGGACAGACACTAAATAGAGGCGTCACGGTGATATAAGGCAAACGATAGTTTGTAATGACAGCTTTCACAAGTTTTCTTGCGGCCTCAGCACTGCTTACCTTCTCACTCATATACAGATGCAGTACCGTTCCGCCAGTGTATTTACACTGCAGTTCATCTTGCAACTCCAGCGCTTCGAATGGATCGTCTGTATAGCCCACTGGAATCTGAGAGGAGTTTGTATAGTAGATATGTTCACCAAATCCCGCTTGAATAATATCTGGATATCTCTTTTTATCCTCTTTGGCAAAACGATAGGTGGTGCCTTCTGCAGGCGTGGCTTCAAGGTTGTACAGATTGCCCGTCTCTTCTTGATAACGCTTCAAGCGGTCTCTCATGAAATCTAAAATCTCTATTGCAAACTGGATCCCACGCTCATCGGTAATATCGTATCTATCATCAGTAAAATTTCGTATCATCTCATTCATGCCATTTACACCAATAGTGGAAAAATGGTTATCAAAATTTTTGAGATACCGTTTCGTATAGGGATACAGCCCTCTTTCGAACAGCATCGTAATGAAAGCTCGTTTTTTCTCCAACGTGCTTTTTGCAATATCCATGAGTCTTGCAAGCTTTTGAAACAGCGCCTCTTTGTCTCCTTTGAACCGATACCCAAGCCTTGCCATATTAATAGTCACAACTCCGATACTTCCAGTCATCTCTGCACTGCCAAAAAGACCATTCCCCCTTCGCAAAAGCTCTCTTAAATCCAGCTGCAATCTACAACACATACTGCGTACTGCATTTGGTTTGTAGCTGTCAGGATTCTCTTTTCTCTCTCCTGTTACAGGATCGATGATATATTGGCTGCCGATAAAGTTCTGAAAATAACTGCTGCCAATTTTTGCGGTATTTTCAAACAAAATATCGGTATTTTCTCCATACCAGTCAAAATCCTCCGTGATATTGACTGTCGGGATCGGAAAGGTAAAAGGTTGTCCCGACTTATCGCCTTCGGTCATCACTTCATAAAAGGCCCTATTGATAAGATTCATCTCTTTTTGAAAATGTTTGTATGTCAAAGAGGTTGGACTGTCTACTCCCAGCTCTTTCGCTTTGGCAACCATTTTTGGATCATCCGCAATATCTTCAAAAAGATGCCTGTCATTTTTTGTTGGAATCTGATCGGCCAGATCTTTTGGAACGGTCCAATCGATAGTGATATTTGTAAAAGGACTCTGTCCCCAACGTGCCGGAACATTGAGGTTGTATACAAAGCTTCTTATCGCCTCTTTTATCTCTTCGTAACTCAGATCATCTTTAAAAACATAGGGAGCCAGGTAGGTATCAAAGGAACTAAAAGCCTGCGCTCCTGCCCATTCACTCTGTAAAATCCCCAAAAAGTTTGCCATCTGTCCAAGGGCCGTTCGAAAATGATTTGGAGGTCTGCTTTCTACTCTGCCACGTACTCCGTTAAAACCTTCATTGAGCAAAACCCTCAGACTCCAACCGGCACAGTATCCTGTCAAACAGTCTAAATCATGGATATGGATATCGGCATTTCTGTGCGCAGCTCCCTCTTCGGGACTGTAGACTTTATCAAGCCAGTAGTTCGCGATCACTTTTCCGGCCAAATTATTCACAAGTCCCGCATTGGAGTAACCTGTATTGGCATTGGCATTGATCCGCCAGTCACTTTTGTTGATATACTCTTCTACAGCATGGGTAGTATCGACAAATGTGGTGTCTGGAGTGAGTCCTAAAATACGCTCTCGTTGCATCTTGTGCAAAAAGCGGTAGGTGATGAAGGATTTCATCACATCAAAATAGCCGGCTCGATGGAGTTCGTACTCGATAATATCTTGAATCTCTTCTACGGCTTTGACGGTATCAAAGCTAATGCGAATGAGTACCGCTTCATACACTTTTTTATCATACGGAACCAAAACGCTGTCAAATGCCGCTTTGATGGCATCTTCTATTTTATACGGTTTAAATGACTCAACACTTCCGTCTCGTTTGATGATAACTTTTGGAAAGTTCAGCTCCATCGCTACTCCTTTGCTGACATTGTAGCGAAGGAGAATGTCAAAAAAGAGGCAAAACTATGGCTATTTTGTGGCTTTTAGTCTCTTTCTCCCCAGCCCCCTCCACCGGGTGTTTTAATGATGAGTCTATCACCAGTTTTTGCAAAAAAGTGGATCTTTCCTCCAAGGTTCAAGGTTCTACCTTCACGAACAAGATAGTTTTCTCCTCTTTTCCCCTCTTGGCCGCCTGCAAGTCCATATGGAGCAAAAGCTCTGCGCTCCGTCAGCAAACTCACCTCAACCGGCTCCAAAAAGCGATATACCCGTTTTACACCCTCTCCACCTCTGTACTTTCCATCTCCACCACTATCTGCTCGTAGGCTAAACTCCTCTATCATCATAGGAAACCTGCTCTCTATCACTTCAACATCGGTAATTTTCGTATTGGTCATATGAGTATGCACTCCACTTGCCCCGTCACCGTTTGGAGTCGCTCCAGCCCCACCTGCAATGGTTTCATAATATCCAAAGCGCTCATTTCCAAAGATCACATTGTTCATACACCCTTGGCTTGCCGCAGCTACATTGAACGCTTTGAAAATCACATCGACAATACGCTGACTGGTCGTTACATTGCCACCAACGACAGCGAGCTCCTTATCCGGATTTAAAAGAGTCCCTTTTGGTGCGATTATTTCAATATCTTGAAGCAGTCCATCGTTGAGGGGAATCTCTTTTTGTAGCATTACCCGAATTGCATATAAAACTGCACTTCTTAACACCGCAAAAGGGGCGTTTTGATTGCCAAGAAGCTCGGGACTGGAGTCACTAAAATCAAAAATGACTCTTTGAGCTTTGTAAACTTTCAAAGCGATCTTTGCACCACTGTCCAGATAATCCTCGGCCTGGGCTATATCGATCGAATCGAAAAATGCTTCAACGCTTCTTCGGCTAATGCTTTTAATCGACTCAAAAAACCGTGGAAGCTCCTTTTTTAAAGGCAGCAAACTCTTTATCCCCTCATTATTGGCGGCAATCTGTGCTTTGATATCGCTGATATTGTCTTCAATGTCTCTTGCACCGGCACTCTCAAAAATAGATCGCAAGACCTCCTCATTAAAGACTCCCTCCTCTACTACAGGAAAACTTTCAATGATTGCACCCTCTTCATGCAAAAACTTTGAAAATGGAGGCATACTCCCGGGAACTTTACCACCAATATCGGCATGATGCCCCCTGCTTGCCACCCAAAAAAGGGTTTTGCCATTTTCTATATAAGGCGTTACGACGGTGATATCCGGTAGGTGCGAACCCCCTTCATAGGGTACATTGGTGATGTAGGTAGCATCTTTATAGCCTTTGGCTATGATAGATTTGACTACACTGCTCATAGAGCCCAGATGAACCGGAATATGCGGTGCATTGACGATCAGATCCCCTTGGCCGTCAAAAATAGCACAGCTAAAATCGGCCCTTTCTTTGATATTGACACTTTTGGCGCTCTTTTGCAAAATATCACCCATCTTTTTGGCAATAAACTCGAGACGATTGGAAAGAAGAGCCACTTTTGCTGCTTCAATCACTCTTTCCTCTTTGCTCTCAACATCGATCACAATATCTCCATACGCATCGATCGATGCGCTGCTTTTTGCATCTAAAACGATAGTGGAGTGTTCCAAAGCTATGAGGGCCGGACCGGCGATTTCATTGTCTGCTTTGAGTTCGTTAAAAACCGGAACATCTCGCCATCCCTCATCAAAATAGACTCTTGCAACCCTCACTGGCTCCATTGCACCTTTAGCAACTGTGGGACGGTTTGGTTTTTGTGTGAGTTTTATGAGGGTCACTTTGACGCTCTCTATCTCGATATCTGAAGTTGGCAAAAAGCCGAAAATCTCTCGATAGCGCTTTTTAAAATGCTCTTTATAGTTTTCATAGGGAACCTCGATGGAGTTGTTCGTCCCTTTAAAGCGAACAAAAACGGATCGCTGCTTTTGAAAATCCTCGTACCCTTGCTCCAACTCTTCAAAGAGTTTATCTATATCCGCACGGGCCATCGCTACAAGCTCTTTTTTGACATCGGCATATGCGATTCCCACAGCAGACAATATACCGCTATGTCTGTGGATGAAAACCTTCCGTATACCAAGTTTTCTAGCAACTCCCACAGCATGCTGCGCTCCCGCTCCGCCAAAGACGCACAATGTATGCTCTTTTGGATCGTATCCTTTTTTGATGGTAATCTCTTTGATGGCATTTGCCATATGCTCATTGGCCACGTCGATAAATCCCAAAGCCACCTTTTCGATCGATTTGCCAAGTTTCTTTGCCAAAGGTACAAAAGCTTCTTTCGCAGCCTCCACATCCAATGGTTCTTTGCCACTTTTGCCAAAAATTTTTGGCAAAAACTCTGGATTAAGTCTTCCGGTAACGGCATTGGCGTCACTCACACTCAAAAATCCATTTTTTCCGTAACACACGGGTCCTGGGTCACTTCCACTGCTCTCGGGACCTACGACGAACATCCCCTCCTTTTCAAAAAGCCTGCTTCCTCCACCGGCAGCTACCGTGTGGATATCCACCATCGGATAAAAAATATTGCATCCTGCCACCTCATCGCTCATTTTGAGTTCAATCTTTCCGTCATAACGGCTCACATCGGTACTGGTCCCACCCATATCAAAGCCTATCAAAGGCTCCCCATTATAGATACTAGAGAGTGCCACTACACCACCTGCTGGACCACTCAAAAGAGCGTTGACGCCGCGAAACTCCTCGGGAGTGCAAAGGCCTCCATCGCTTTTGATGAAAAGGATTCGTTTTTGATCAATTTCCACACCCTTTAAGATTTTCTGGACATACTCTCGAACAACCGGGGTCAAATAGGCATCAACCACCGTTGTATCGGCTCTATCGATCGCTTTTTGCAAAGGTATCACTTCACCGGAGAGCGTTACCTCATAGCCATTCAATTGCTCTTTTATCTTTGTTTCATGGATAGGATGTAAGTAGCTATGCAGCAGCATCACCGCTACATGCTTATATGTTGGAGTCGGTATATGCTGTAAAGGTATTGCAACCACTGGTTCGCCATTTTGTAAAATAAGTCTCTCATCAACTTCCAGTACCTCTTTATATAACGGCTTCGGCTTTTTGATATCCAGTGCAAAAAGATCGCTTCTATTTTGATAACGTATCTCTAAAATGTCTTTAAATCCTTTCGTGACCAAAAAGGTTAGATCCACTCCTTTTCGTTCAAGCAACGCATTTGTCGCTACCGTCGTTCCAAGTCGTATCCACTCGATATCTTCCCAACTTCTTCCCAGCTCATCTAAAATTAGCTTGATTCCGTAACTGTTGGAGTCTTCATACAAAGGGCTTTCACTCAGAATCTTTTTTGTTACAATTCTCTCATCATCGACAATGGCATAGATATCGGTAAATGTTCCCCCTCTATCGATTGCTATTTTGATCATTTGTAACCTTCTTGTTAAAATCTTTGGATATTATAGTGCAAGAAGGAGTGAAAATGACAAAAATCGTTGCGACAATTGGACCAAGTTCAATTGAAAAAATAGACAAACTCATTCTTGCCGGAGTCAATGTTTTTCGGCTCAACTTCAGTCACGCCGATCACAAAACCCATAAAGCATCTATCAAAAAAATTCGAGAAACGGCTAAGAAACTTGGTACAAAAACGGCCATTTTACAAGATATCAGCGGTCCTAAAATTCGAATCGGCGAGGTTGATGGCATTTTGGAACTCAGCAAAGGCGACAAAATTCGCCTTGTCAAAACACATCCAAAATCAAAATATGACCTGACACTCAGTTATCCGCAAATTATCGATGATCTAGAAGTTGGCGAGTATGTCTTCTTCGCCGATGGAACCATCCGGACAAAAGTGATCGAAAAAGATAGCGACAGCGTTACACTCCTTGTCAAAAATCCAGGAGTCCTTTCAAGCAGAAAAGGTGTCAACTTTCCCCACTCCAATCTGCGTCTTAGCGCCATTACACCAAAAGATGAGAAAGATTTACGATTTGGAGCCAAAGAGGGTGTGGATATCGTTGCAATCAGTTTTGTCAACAGTGCTCAAGATATCAAAAAAGCGCGTTCCATTCTAGCCCAAGAGGAAGCAAATCCATGGATTGTTGCCAAGATAGAAACGAAAAAAGCGGTGGAAAACCTTGAATCGATTTTGCAAGCAAGCGATGGGGTCATGGTGGCTAGAGGCGATCTTGGCATAGAGGTGGGCATCGAAAAGGTTCCCGTAATTCAAAAACGTATCATCAAAGAGGCCAACCGATTAGGAAAACCTGTCATTACTGCAACACAGATGTTACTTTCTATGGTCAACTCCCCTTTTCCAACACGAGCGGAAGTGAGTGATGTGGCCAATGCAGTGATAGATGGAAGCGATGCGGTGATGCTCAGTGACGAGACGACTGTAGGCAAATATCCGGTTGAGGCGGTACAGACCCTACGAAAAGTCATCGATGAGACCATGAGCATCTATCCATTTTACAAACGCTATGAAGGAAAAGATGTCGATGCCATCGCCGGTAGCGTTGCTGATCTATGCCGCTCAATAAACCCAAAAGCGATCGTCTCCTTTACAAGCAGCGGTACAACGGTCAAAAGCATTGCAAAATATCGCCCCAATGCTCCTATCATCGCTGTTACACACGATAAAAAGACTTCCCATAAACTTTCGCTGGTATGGGGAGTACAAACCGTTTTGGAGATGCCAAAAATCAAAAATCCAGAGCATCTCATTCAAAAGTTTCTCGATACAGCCTTGAGAGAAGAGTTTCTCTTTTTGGGCGATAAAGTTATCATCACGATGGGGAGTATCGTAGGGAAAGAGGGGACCACAAATATGATTCGAGTGGTTGAGATATAACTAAACTAACAAATTTTAATGATACAAGAGCGCTAGAAAAATAGACTAGCCCCGTAAGGAGACTTTAGTGTTTGTAATTTTTAGCTCCTGTGAAATGGCAAAAATTTATGGTTTATTTCATCAATTAGTACATACGCATATGCATTGGTATCATAAATCCGGTAAAAATAGCTCCAAAAATAAACGAAAAGAACCAAAAAATTACATATAATATAAGCATAGCCGGTATGGAGGCCAGTGCCAACTTCACCATGAACCAGACAAGGTCCCAAAATGGCACCTTTAAACCTGTAATAATCACTTCATTTTTCTCCATAATTCACTCCACTACGCATTCTCTGATATTGTATCCTCTTGGAAAATCAGGATGAACAAACTCGCCGTTTTTTATCTTCCATTCACCTTTATTGATCAAAACATACCCTATTTTGTTTGTCTTATCAAGACATAAGATGTTTTTCCCTGCTTCAAAGGCTTCCTGTACAGTTTTTATGTGATGCATACGCCAATTGTAATGAGCGATCAATGCAACGACCAAAAAAATTCCCAAACCACTCAATATCTTCTTCGCATTGAGTTCAACAAAAGGTCTAGTTACTATAAATAGCGCAATACCAAAGATAAAAAGTGAAATAAGAATATAGACAAACTCCTCTTTAAAAAAATCAACCACCATACTGCTGCTCCCATTCTTTAAACGCATCGCTAAAATAACGAATACGCTGTTTTTTAAATTCTCTTGTCGAGTAGAGATATCGATACTCTTTGGGCGCTATCTCCGCTTCTATCTCTTTTACGACAGCCTCCACCTCTTCTTTACTTTTACCATGAATCATACTAAAAAGCGGATAGGGCCAGTTGGGATAGGTAGGCCGAAGATAGCAGTGACTCACCGCACTAAATTCGGCAACCTTTTGGCCAATCTCCTGGGCTTTTTCTTCATCCACACTCCAAACCACCATGGCATTGGCGTTAAATCCAGCTTTTCTATGATACAAAATCGAGGCAAAACGGCGCATATAGCCACCATCTTGCAATCGTTGTACCTCCTGCTGCAGCTCTTCATAACTCAACCCGAGTTTTTGTACAATCTTTTCAAAAGGCTCGGCAACCGGTTCGATATCTTCTTGCAGCTCTTTTATGAGCTTATAATGGACTGGTTCAAGCTCGAAATCTATTTTTTTCTTTTTTGTCACTTTTTCCTTTTTGGATTTTTTGCCAGCAACATCGAGCTGCACCTGTATCTTGAACATCTTTTTTGTAGGTAGGATAATGTACTCTTTGGCATTGGTTCGCTGTGCCATAAGCGCAACCGTCTTTTCAAGCCCCAAACGGCTATCGGGCTCTACGGCTATGGTAAACCAAAGATTAAAATCGTGGTCTCTTTCATAGTTGTGCGAAACGCCTGGATGGGTATTGACAAATGCTGCTGCTTTTTCAATATCATCTACTTGAAATGCCACAAGACTGGATCGATACCCTAAAGATTTTGTATCAAATATCGCTGAAGTTTGGCGTATGATTCTCTCTTCTTTGAGCTTTCTATATGTATCTAAGACCTCTTCCTCTGTCACACCCAGCTCATTGGCCAAGTGTGCGAATGGTCTTTTCGTAACGGGAAACTCTTTTTGTATGAGAGTTAGCAGCTCTTTTTCCATCCGAAGCCTCTTTTTTCTTTTATTGTATTTGTTTTATACTTTGGTTTCCTTGATAGCTGTCAAAATCCTTCCTTTCAAGTTTGGCTATCATTACATAAAGGAGAAATATGAGCTTTTTCCCCGCTTTACTCAAACTGCAAAGCAGACGTATCTTGGTTATCGGTGGTGGGAAGATTGCAGGCGATAAAATTTCGCATCTTCTGGATTTCACACAAAACATCACCATCATCGCCCCTCATATTGATGCTCGAGTGTTGCAGATGGCTCAAGAAAATGGTCTGCAGATCATCCAAAGAGAGTACCAAAAAGGGGATGTCAAAGGTTTTTTTATCGTTATCGTCGCAGTGGATGATCTTGAGGTACAAAAAGAGGTTTTCAACGAGTGTCATCAAGAAGGGGCTCTTTGCAATGCAGTGGATAGCATAGAGTATTGCGATTTTATCTTTCCCTCCTATATCAAAGAGGGTGATCTCATCATCGCTTTTTCTACCAGTGGAGCTTCTCCTGCACTGTCCAAATATCTCAGGCGAGCCATCCAAAAGCTTTTGCCTAAAGATATCGCTCGATTTATCGAAGAGATAAAAGCCTTACGCCAAAAACTGCCTAAAGGCAAGGAACGCATGCAACTCCTTGATAGTAAAGCCAAAGAGTATATTCAAAACTATTTTACAAAGGATAATTGATGTTTAGTAGAAAAATCTTATGGGCCTTTTTCTTCGCGTTCTTGTTTGTTAGCTTCATCGCATTTTATTCCAATTTACCCGAGCCAAAAAACAAAAGAGTCTACACCGAACTTTTGCAATATTTTCCCTATAAAATCGAAAAAGAACTTGGCGGCATCGATATCGTAGATAAACGAACAGGTAAAGATCTTGATATCGCCAATGCTCAAGTCTACCTAGCGTATGACGCGATGCTGAAAAAGTGGGGAAAAACGCATTTACGGCTCAAAGGGTCCAATCTCATCGTTTTGGACGATACAGGAAAAGAGATCGGACAAATCACCCTTCATACCCAAAAAGAGGTTGCATGGGTACGAAAGTTTTTTGGACTCTAAAACTATGGCATATCAAGATATTTGATAAGCCCAATGCCCTTATGGACGATCTCTGGAAATGTCAAAATTTTTGTACCACCATATTTTAATCGAAAGATATTGAGTGCATCTTTATTTCTCACAGGAATCAGGTCGTCACCTTTTGGCCCTTGGAGACGACTGCCAAAAACATAGGTGGCACCCTCGGCTTTGATCCAATCTCCGCTAATGTAGTCTTTTACCATCAACTTTTTAAAATCGGTCTCTTTTGTGATATTGTATTCAGGAAACTCAAAAGGTCGCAGATAAAAATAAAACATCGACTTAGGACAGCAAAACAGGACCGATTTTTCATTTGCAAGTTCTATTTTTGCTTGAAACCTGGGATATTTGTTCACATCGATATGATAGACGGGGTCTTTGACAACCTCAGCAAAAAGTGCAACGACAAACAGAATAAGCACCACGATACGTTTCATAACCCCTCCTCTTATAAAAGATCTCGTTTTTTGAAAAAGTAATACCCAAGTGCCGCAAAGAAAAAGCCCACAAACAGCGGATAAAAAAAAGCATACAAAATAAATGGCGTATGGCCAAAATTATCGAGTAAAAAGTACGCCACCGGTCCCATGACAGTAAGTTCTGGATCAAAAAGACTCATCGCTCCTACACGGAACACTTCCAAAGGATTAAGGAGAGCTATGGATATGATCACCTCATCACTCCATCTGTTGGCAAGCATGAGTCCGATCAATGCAATATCCAAAAAGGCTAAAAGCATAATCCATACAACAAAACTTGCTCCAAGAGCTACATCATGCGATTTTACAATGGTAGAGATGAAAAAGGCTATTCCCAAAAAGGCAGCACACATGCTAAAAAGAAATGCACTGTAAACCAGAAGCATTTTCCATGGCAATTCACCACCCTTAAAGACTCCCCATACCACACCTAAAATGAGCGCCAAAAAAACTGGAACAAAAACGATAAAAAATCTACCAAGCATTTTCCCCCAGTAATACTCTTTCAACGATACAGGGAAAGAGAGCATATACTCCAGTATCGCACTCTCTCTATCGCCAGAAATGGATTTTACTGTAGTGATCAAAATAAAAATAGGCAATATCACGATAGTCACTTGCATATAGACAAGCAGTAGCCTACTAAGTCCAGTGAAACCCATCACGACGCTATCGGTAATGCCTGTGATGAAAAAGAGGGCCATCAAACCGCCAAAGACCAACAGGTAGACAAGAAACCACCGGCTTCTTGTTGACTCTTTGATATCCAGTTTAGAAATGAGGAATAGATTTTTCAATGTTGCTCCATATGCATTTTGTGCATTTTTCTTTTTTTGATCGTTTTTTCCATCTCTTCATAGCTAAGTCCTTTATCCCCTGCCTCACTCGGCAAAAGTGCTCCATATCCAAAATCCATCGGTGTGGTATAGCCTTTAACGTAGCGGGCTTTTTTCGCATCGATCCATTTCCCGGTTTTGGCATCGGTAATCCAAACTTTGACGATATGGATATCTGGATGCGAACGCTTCCAAAGAACATAACATCCTATATCATCAAACCTATATACTTTTTGGTGATCATCCACAGCTTGCACAGCGAACTTTCGCTCACTGATTGCCATCTTACAGCGATCACATAGATCTCTATCCCAATGAATCGGTGGCGGTTCTTTGGTATAGTCCTTTTTCGAACAGCCTGTCACAAAAAAGAGTCCAACCATCAAGAGTTGTGCCAATAAAAAACTCCAAACTTTAAATCCTTTCATCTTCCACCACCTTTCCAAGATCCATATAGATCTTTCTATTGATCAATGATTCCACCTCTTCCAATCGATGCGTAATGTAGATCGTAGTCACTTTTGGATCCAAACCCTCAAGTAATCCATAAAATCGCTCTCTCGCCTTTGGATCTAGATTTGCCGTAGGTTCATCAAATATCAAAATATCGCTTCGTTTCGCCAAGGCAATGGAAATAAGCATTTTTTGTTTCATACCGCCACTCAATTTAAAAAAAGGTTTGGAGAGATTTTTCTCTAAAGCAAGATCCATCTTTTTAGCCTCTTGCTCTATATACTCTTTGTTAACCCCGGAACTTTTTGAGACATACTCCATCAGTTCTGTTAAACTAAGCTTGATGGGAGGAGGGGTTTGTGGAATGAAGCTGATATGGCGTAAAACCTCTTGCCGCTCCTTGATAGGATCGGCTCCATTGACGCGAATGGAACCGCTATCAAGATGATAAAATCCCAAAATGGAGCGTACAAGCGTTGTCTTCCCGGCTCCATTAGGCCCCATCAAAGCGATCTTGTCACCATCTTTGATAGTCAAATCGATCCCATCTAATACATTGACATCTAAAAAACGTTTTGTAGCTTGGCATACTTCTATCATACTAGATTCTTCAATCGAAATTCGAAGTTATACGCATCCTCGTGGCATACGTCAAAACATCTTGCACACATTATACAATCACCATCTTTAACGAACTCTTTTGTGATTCCCTTTTCCTGACGCTCTGGGTCATATTTTGCTTTGAACCGTTCAAGAACATGCTCTTCGGGACATGCGATAAAGCAGGCTGCACAGTGATCACACTTTTCCATGTCCCATTGCACTTTCATAGGACTCGCCCATCCCAAAAAGCTGTAAGTGGTTCCTATCGGACAGACATATTTACACCACGCTCTTCGTGAATAGAAGATCTCTATGAGCAAAACAACGAGGACCCAAACTACTGCGAGGCTCCATCCATACACAATGAAACGACTCAAAATTCCGACAGGATTGATCACTTCGAACACCATATAGCCATCAATTGCCGCTGCAGCAAGAAAAATAGCCCAAAAGATATATCGTACTCTTGGATTGAATTTATGCTCTTTAATGATATGCTTGCTGACCAATTTTTGATGAAAATACTCCCCAATTTCACTTAAAAGTCCGTAGGGACAGACCCATCCGCAAAATGCCTTTCCCCCGACAAAAAAATAAAAAGCAACAATCGTCGATACACCAATGATGATATTGGTATGGACATGATGCTCGGCTGCCAAAATTTCCAAAGCCGCAAAAGGATCGATCAAATGAAAGCCCAAAAGTCTTGAGCCTGTCAGCGTACCTTCTAGAAACTGTATATCGATATGATACGAGAGAAAAAAGGCCAAATTGATTATGATAATACTCAGCCAGCGCCAAAAGCGCCAGGTGGGACGAATCTTTCCATCCCTTGTTTTGTAGTAGAGTGTCGACCATAAGGGGGCACCTATAATTTCTCGTACACTCCAGTTGTATCTATCCACGACTCTCCCCTTATTTGGATTGATTCATTTTTTGTGCGAAAGAGGCGATTTCTGTTGATAACTCTTCCAGCTTTGCATCGTCCAGTTTTTGCAAGAGTCCATACATTACATAATTTTTCCGTTTGCCTGTTTTAAAATCGTGGAGGGCTTGAAGGATATACTCTTTACTTTTTCCGATAAGTTTCGGGCCTACTGCGCCCTCTCCATTGATACCATGACAAGAAGCACAGTTTCTACGATAGAGTGGACTCACATCAAAAGCACTCAAGCGTCCCGCTTTCTCTTTCAATACTTTCAGTTTGGCCTCTTCCTGATTCTCCTCTTTTTTTTGGACTTGCTGCCTCGAGGTTGCCTGCACCTTCTTGTTCATAGGCACTTCCTGCTCGCTTTTAGCAATAATTTCATGAATCATCTGAAGTCTATGGACTTCCCTGTCAAGATTGGCCATATACAAAATGGCTGCCACAGTGAGTGCACCTGCTATTGCTGCAATAATGTGTCGTATCATTTTCTATCCTTTTGTCCATGTTGCTCAAGTAGTTTCTTTACCTTTTTGTTGAATGCTGCAATCTCTTCAGACAAAGCTCGAAGTTTTTCATCGCTTAATCTATGCACAAGCTGCTGCATCAATACATTTTTGCGTTTACCTGTTTTAAATTTTTGTAACTGCTCATAGATATAGGATCCATCTTTATCAAGCAAAGATGGTCCAATGATTCCATTGGCATAATCATCATGACATGCAGAACAGTAAATCAGAAAATCTTTACTCAGTTTATTTGCCCAGAGTGAAATCTGGACTTTTTGGTAATTGTTTACAATATGCCGATAAGCACCAAGCTCTGTATATGCACCTTCATCTTCGACCTCTTGCTTTTTCTTTTTTGCTTTATTATAGGAGTAGTAGAACTTCCCGCTGTCACTACTTTGAGAACCCGTCTCTTTTCGTTGTTGCACCGCACCTTCTGTTACAGTAATCTTAGCCGGTGCATTCGCTTCAGTCTCTTTTTGCTCTTTTTTCTCACTACAACCGCTCATACCTACAATAAACACAATAGCTACTATTACATGTAATACTCTCATCGTTATGCCTTTTTCCCGTAAACCTCTTCATAGGTTTTTCGTGGGACTATTTTTAATACATCGGTAGGACACAGCTCTACGCACGCGCCACATCCTACACATTTATCCCGAATTTCTGGAATGAATCCGCTCCCTTTTCGTACCATACCAATCGCTAGAGAAGGTTCAGGGTAAGGACATAGATCTGCACAGATAGTACATTGTTTCCCAACATATTTCTCCACTTTTTTCAAAAGTTCTGTCTGTAAAACTCTTTTTTCGCTTGGAGATGGCAGATCATAGATCTTTTTCTCTCGTCTTTCAGCCGGAGTCAAAACTTTCGTGTGTTCATAGATAAGATCTTTTTCGCTTTCGGGAACTGGCTTATTGTGTAACGCCAGACACGCACTCTCGTTTGCTATGACAGCCACTCCCATGTGTATTTTTCGTACATCGTCTGCTTTGGAGTGATCAAGCGCGCCACTTGGACAAGCCAATATACATGGTAGTGCCTTACATAGATAGCACCCTCTTTTGTCTGGATCGATATAAGCTGTTCCAAGTCCGGCTTTACCATTTACATCCTCGAGCATGATCGAATCGTAGGGACATACTTGCAGACACTGTCCGCACTTTATACAGAGGGCCAAAAACTGATGCTCGGGCATCGCACCTGGAGGACGAAGAGGAGACTCTTCACGCTCTAAAAGCTCTTTTCCTCCCCATACAGTTCCAGCAGCAGCCAGGCCAAGAACACCAAGGCCAACCATCTGCTTCACAAATTCTCTTCTTTTCTTATCATTCATGATACCCCCTCTTCATGCATCAGCGGTTTAGGATCTGTGAGTAGTTTAATAGGCTCTGAAAAAGGTGCCAGTTTGTACAAAAAATTCAAAATGCTAATCACCGGTGATCCGTAAAAAAATCTGATATTGGGATTGAGAAGCCAAAGCTTATCCGCATAATAATAAAGTGTATACGGTACATCGCCTATCCCATCACCATCTTGATCAAAACCTTGATAATCGTCCCAGTAGTTTTCATACCATTTATTCATGACTGCATGGATCCGTCCTTGACCCGAATCGTCATAGACATTTTCCATATTTCCCTTGAATACATTCTTCGTAATGAGATTGTCTGTACTGAGGGAGTGAAAATGAATTCCTATGGAGTTATACAGTATTTCGTTACCGACAATTTTGTTGGTCTGTCCCGGCTCAAAAGGACTCCGATCGATATACAAACCCTTTGCACAATATAAGATGGTATTGTTTTGCAAGGTAAAATTGGATGCATCTTTTAAGCCTATTCCAATTCCGGTCGTTCCAAGTGAACTCATGATAATATTATTTTTTGCAATAGTGTCTTTCGAATACATAAAAAATATCCCGACACTATTGTGTTTAAAGACATTGTTTTCTACAAAGTTTCTGCCGGCATACATAAAATGAAGGCTATATCTGCCATATTCGCCTCTATTATGGACGATTTTATTGCCATGGCTATACCACACCACAAAATCTCTCGATTTATACAGATGATTGTCCTGTAAAATGTTATCGTTGCTGTACCAAAGGCGAATACCGTCTCCCCGTATTCCCAGAGGAAACGGCTTTGAAGTGATATAGTTGCCTATGATTTTGGAATTTTTTACATTTTGTAAATCAATACCGAACAGACAGTCGATAATTTTACAGTGATCTATTTGTACAAAAGAAGCATCTTTCACAGAGATTCCAGCGTCTATCTTTTCATGCTCACTACCGCTATTTCGGATAGTAAGATCTTTTAAGATAACATTGGAACTTCTAATCGCAATAACAGTTCCATGTCCTCCCCCATCGATAACCGTTCCATGTCCAACAAGCATCAACGGTTTATCAATGACTATCGGCCCTTTAAGCACTCCTTTTGGCAAGTCGAGCCTGGATCCTGGCTTTGCTTTATGAATAGCATCTTGCAAGATCCCAGCATGCAACATCAAGCCAAGGAGAGACACTAGGGCCATCTTTTTCATGAAACTTTTCTCTCTTTTAGGTATCTGTTTTTGGATATGATGGCTAAGAGGGTAAAGAAACTGATAGCCAGCAACAACCAAAACCCGATGGTAGGATAGGAATGGGTTGTAAACTGCGCCACCTTCCCATCTCCAAATACCGTGGGCATAAATGGTTTAATCTTAAATGCACCCCAATCATGCATATGATGACCAAACCAGTAGAGCCAATATGCATAAAATCCCAAAAAGATTAGTGGAAGCGCTACAGCAATCCACATAATATAATTCAACCACTTCCAATCATACAGAATGAAAAGAACATATGCAAAGGCCAAAAGAACAAGAACATAGGGTGCGATCATACGAAGATACGGCGCACCTCTTTCCATCGGATCCATACCGATGAAATGGTTAATCGTGTTCATCTCATGCACGTCACCGCTAAACCCATCGAAGTGATAATAAACAGGGATGCCTTCAGGAAAGGCATCTTTCGGGTAGTTCGGTGCTTCTAGTGAAACGTACCAAATCGGGGCGCTTGCTACACCTATCTCCGCATTGTACTCTATCATTTTTTTCAAAATCGGATTCTTATCTTTATCCAACGCTTCAGGCGGCGTATTTGGACTCACATACCGCCCTTTCATATAGTAATCCCACACTTTGTAAGCGATTGCCGGAATTTTATCTGCTTTTCCCTGCTTGGCTAGATAGTTGACATCGTGTGTCAGTACAGCCGGTATAACAAACCAGTAGAGCAATACGGCCAATGCGATCAAGGCATAGATCTGATACTTTTTCATTGTTTCATCCTTCAACAGAAATTATTCATATCATAACACTAATTGTTATAAAAACAGATGATCTACATCAAAAATTACTCTAGATTATTTTTATTATTGCATTTAATTATATAAATTGGGCCGTGAGGCTCTTGCAACAATAAAAATAATCTTAAAATATAGATGGAACCCAAAGGGGCCCCATTATGATTAGAAGAGATGAGCGTTTTGATCGATCCACTTGAGATATTCGATGATATCTTTGATTTGCTGATCGCTCATATGCTGATTCGGCATTCGGAGGTTGAAGTAGTCAATCAATGTTTTCACATACGGATCATTGTAGAACTTAGATGGGTTTTTGATAAATTCTGCAACCCATTTTTCACCATTTTCGTGACGTTGGAGTACCCCTACAAGGTCTGGTCCGGAACTTACTTTACCGATAACGTGACATCCGTTACAACCTCCTTCAGCAAAGGCTATCTCTCCTCGTTTTGCAGCTTCGCTCATTGGAGTTGCAAGTTTTTTCACTAACAAATCTTTCGCACGGATTCCAACGTCGGCAGCTTTTACAAGATATTGCCATGCTTGGTATTGGAAGTTGATCGCCGTTTCTATATCGCCTTTTTTGAGTGCCTCTTCGGCTTTTTTCTCTTCAGCTGGCACTTTGTTGAACTGATCGAGTGCATCTTCTACAAGCTGTTTCACAACAGGATATTTTTCATAGTGATTCTCTTTCAAGAATTTCACAACGCTTTGGATAACTTTTTTGGTTGCTTCGTTGAGAGCGACTGTTTTTTTGTACTCTTTCATGAGCTCTTCTTTGCTCATTTTTTTGAGTTTGATTTTTCGTACAGATTTGTAGACTTTATTCGGATCTTTTACAAGCAAGTATCCCATCATCTCTAGGTGAAGTGCAGAACAGAACTCTGTACAGTAGTAAGGGAAGACCCCTTCTTGATCTGCTTTAAATGTCACCGCTACCGTTTTACCAGGCTCAAGTGATGCATGGACATTGTACCAATCTACTGTGAATCCGTGTGTTTCGTCTTCTGCTCTCTCTAGGTTTGTGAGATAGAATGTAACGATGTCGCCTTTGTTGACAGTTACGTGCTCAGGATTGATGTGGCTTCGAACAAGAGTGCCGTAAACATAGACATGGTTTCCTTTGCGAACAATTTTTTCTTGTCCAGCAAGCGTTTTTCCTCTATGAATTTTTCCTGTAAATGGATTCGTCCCCATTGGGTATCGAACTTCTGGGTGAAGTTTGCTTGCCCGAATCGCTACTGCTTGGTGCGGTTCACCCAAAGGTACCGGCATGTCATAAAGCAGTTTCATTTTTTTACCGCTTACATCGATCAACTGGTGGTTTTGTGGATGAAGTGGTCCGATTGGATTGAATCTATCGATTGCAAGTTTATTCAAAGCAATAATATATTCGCCTTGTGGATCTTCCGTTTTACCTTCCATTCCACAAAGGTGACCGATATTGTAATTTACATTGACTCTATCTTTGATTTCACAGTTGAGATAATCCCACTTGACAACCTGGCTGTCAACATAGAGTGAGGTATAGATTTCTCCTTCGGTTTTCCATTTTGGACCATACTGGTTATGCAGTGGTCCTAGACCAAGTTCAGCTTGACAATGCATTGCTTTTTTCATGTCGATAATCGGAATACCATATGGGTCTTTTCCTGCAAAATCGTGATTTTTCACCGCTTCCATGATCTTTTTGAAATCATATACCGTTGCATGGGTATCGAGCTTACCGCACACAACGATGTAGCGACCATCCGGGCTTACATCCACACCGTGTGGGGATTTTGGCTCAGGAATCAAGAAGAGACAATCGTTTTTCACCGCTACTTCGATCGGAATAACTTTGTGCCCATTGATGATTTTCACATTTTTTGGATCTTTGGCAAGTTCTGCTAGTTTTCTCCAGTTATATACGTGCAAGTAGTCCGTATCGTTTCGGCTACAACCAGCTTCAAATGGAGGAAGCCCTTTTTCGATTCCACCAGTATACATTTCAGAGTTAAAAGAGTTGGTAAAGCCCCATCCATAGCTCAACTCTTTACCCGCATCGCTCAAATCCTGCATATAAGGCGGCATCTCGATAGTGAACGACTGATCTGGAATAATACGTCCATTTTCATGATCGAACTTCCAAACCGTTACACCACCACGGTACACATCTACATACTCTTCCATAGGATGATAGTTGTTGTCAAAAGGAGCTGCATATTGACACGCTTCTAAAATATATTCACTGTTTGGCGTAAAAAATGCTCCACCATGATCGGACTTAAAAACCGGATTGACAACAATCTGCTTTGTCACGAAATCTTTTAAGTCGATGACTGCGAGTCTTGGATTCGCTTTATCGTTAATAACAAGCCACTTTCCATCGTATACACCGTTTGTTTCAGAGAGTGCCGGGTGGTGCGTATCTCCCCAGGTAATCTTTTTACCGTTACGCCAACCCTCTTTCAAGACCTTCTTCGTGTCATCATCATATCCCCAACCTTGCCAAGGCTCAGGAGTAAAAACACCGATAAACTTTAAAATCCGCATGGAAGGTACACCATACACCATAATCTGCCCAGATTGTCCGCCGGAGCTGAATACGATATATTTATCTCTTCCACCTGATGGTGTATAGGTTTTTGCCGCCGCGAGGATATCATCTTGCGTCAACCCCCGCTCTTTCATAATCTTTTCTAGCTCACCTTGCGCAAGTGAAACAGTAGAAACCAGTCCCGCCGCCGCCACAAGGCTTATCAGCCTTTTCATGACTCGATACATTCTTTCCTCCTTTAATAAGCGATTAACACTGGGTTAACATTTATAAATTATAGATGCTATTGCTTGAAAAGAAGCTTAAATTTTTAAAAATTTTATAAAAATGTGAAGGGTTTGTTATGATGTATTGAAATCTTGTTTAAGGTTTTGTGGCATTTTTGTGACTTTTTCACTGATTTTAAAACTCGATAATATCGATATATTTAAAAAAGAGAGGAAGAATTGGGATTTTTACTATTAGACAATACCTTAAAACAAATAATTAAATGAATAAAAATTTTCCTTTGGCTTTCATTACGCCGTTTTGTAGCACTTTAGTGGATTTTTTATTAAACTATATGAAAACAGAAGCTCTATGTCGTAATTTAAATCTTACTCAAACCAGTTCAATGCATCACGAAGTTCCACTACTTTTCCCACTACAATGAGTGCGGGGGTTGGAAGATCTTTCGCTTTTTCGTAGATATTTCCCAACGTGCCAATTACAGTTTGCTGCTCTGGAGTGGTTCCTTTGGAGATCACTGCTACCGGAAAATCCTTCGGTTTTCCTATTTCAATCAGTTTTTGTGCAATATTTTGAAGATTATGCAGCCCCATTAAAAAGACGATGGTATCGTCCGTTCTAAAATTTTCCCATGGAATCTGGCTCGCTTCTTTATTTGGCGCCTCATGGCCAGTCACAACCCGAAAGCTTACACTCACGCCTCTATGTGTTACGGGAATGCCGGCGTAGGCTGGAACACTGATAGAGGATGTAATTCCTGGAATAACTTCAAATTCGATTCCTCGCTCACGAAGATAGGCGCCTTCTTCGCCCCCTCGTCCAAAAACGAAAGGATCGCCACCTTTGAGTCGAACCACTACATCAGCCCGTAAAGCACTTTGGTAGATCACCTCATTGATCTGATCCTGGGGCAAAATATGCTTGCCATCCTCTTTTCCCACATAGATAAATTCGCACCCGTTCTTTGCCATTTTCAAAATCTCGGGGTTAGCCAATCTGTCATAGATGATAATGTCTGCTTCTTTGATAACTCTTGCGGCTTTTAGCGTTAACAGTTCCACATCACCGGGACCTGCTCCAGTCAAGTAGACCTTCCCCATTTTCTGCCTTTTTTTCTTTATTGTAGCGCCTCTTTTAGCCTATTTCCTTGTCTCATATCAAAAATAAAAATTCCTGACGGTTTTGGTACGGCCACTTCAAAAGATTTTTTCCACTTTTTCGTATCCATACCGATTACTTTGCTAAGACCGTTATTGGAAACATACAGGAGCGGCTCCTCCTTGCTCCAGCGAACATGCAGCACCATACCTCCAAAATCGAACCGTTTGATGACTTGTAAATCCGTCGTATCAACGATCTGTACAATCGGGAATTTTTTCCCGCTAAATGTCACGGCTAAAAAACGTCTATCAGGGCTCAGTGAGGTAAAAACAGGATTTCCCTCTACCTCTATCGCTTTTATAAAATGAAAATCTTTATCAAAGACAAAGACCTTATTGTCTCCTACTGCCGGTATGAAAAACTTATCTTTCATAATCGACCAGAATCCAAAGTGAGGCACTTTGAGGACCATCGTTCTTTTTTCCAGTTTCAAGGGAACCTGCTTATATTCAAAGGTATCAAGATTCAAAACACCAACGAAGGGTGAGTTAAAAAAACCGACCACGTAAAGATTTTTATTGATCATTGCATCAAATGGAACTTCTCCTGCATTCTGAACGATTTTTACCTTTTGAAAAAATAGTTTTTGGCGAGGAGTACCATACTGATCAAAATAAGTTCGTACGACCTTTTTCATCACCCAGATACTATCACTATCCATTGCCGCAAAAACAAGATAATCTTTATAGGTTTTAATGCCAACATTTCTCGACCCCGTATTGATGGTCTGCAGATGATGCAAATCCCTGTCAAAAATCTCTACCGTTTTGTTTGCATAGTTGGCTACGGCGATGAAATCTTTTGCCAAGGTAAAACCGATAGCACTTTTGCTCGCTTGAACTTCGGCGATCTTTTTTTCATGAATTGGATCAAACTTGATCAAATACCCATCCCGTGTGATCACATAGCCATCATTTTCGATGAACTTCACGACAGCATGATTGAAATTGTGCATATTTTTTATCTCATTTTTTAGCTTATGATTTTCGATAACAGCCAATGCACTGTTTTCACGCTCTACTACAAAAACTTTCTCATGAGCAAAAACCGTTAACACTATACATAAAAAAGCTACAATTATTTTCATACTTCATCCTTTAGAATTGGGAAATAGGAATTAGGAATTGGAGTAGAAAAGATATTGACTAAATAAAGCGAAACAGTTGTAAATTTTAGTGAAGAAAAAGCGTTAAAAAAAGTGGATTTTACCCATAGGGCAGCGTAGCTGTTTGCACTTTTTAGCTTTTTTGTAGCGTTATAAAATTTACACTCTTGTTGAGCGCATTTAGTCACTGCCTTAAAAATACTCATTCCTTATTCCTTATTCCTATTGTACATAACAGCTTGGATCTTCCGCCCACAGATCGCCATGAATCGCCCATGCTCTGGGACGGCTTCCTCCATTGCATATTTCTATCCACTCACAATTTTCACATTTTCCACATATTTTTCTTGGAAACTCTCTAAGTTTTTGTAAAAGTGAATTTTCATTATCTAACCATATGGCATCAAAAGGTTTTTCAAAAATATTGCCGATTCTTTCGGGAAAAAAGGGATCGGGCTTGACATTGCCTTCGCTATCGATATTGACTAGATTTCTTCCTGCACTGTTGCCACCCCATGCAAGGAGTCTTTTTCGTAGTCTCTTTGCAGCTTCAGCATCTTTTTGTTCAAGAGCGTTTAGAAGCATCACTGCATCCATCTCCATATTGCCAGTAACAATGTCGATATCTTTTCCGGTCTCATAATATTCAAAGGCTTTTTGGATGATATAGGTAACCGCCTCTTTTCTTTGCTCTTTCGTTAAATCCATTTTGAGATTATCCAGACCTCTACCACTATACACAAGATGGGAGATGTAGATCTTGTCGATTCCTATTGTTTCAGCCAACTCAAATATATGCTTTAACGCATCGATGGTCTCTTTGGTTATCGTAAAGCGGATGCCAACTCTTCCACCATGCTCATGAATAAGATCGATCGCTTTGAGGCTCATTGCATAACTTCCCTCTAGTCCCCTGAACCTGTCATGAATAGTTTGTGTCCCGTCGATACTGATGCCGATATAGGAGAAGGTATCAATGATACGCTTTACATTGGAGTGATGGATATAAAGGCCGTTGGTAGAGAGGTAAGTGGCAATTCCTTCTTCTCTCATAGCTTCAGCAATATCGAAAATATCTTTTCTCGTCAGCGGCTCTCCACCACTAAAGATCACAAATTTCACCCCACCCTTTTTAAGCTGGGGAATTGTCTGCATGATCTTTTGGGTAGTTAGATGATCCTGGGCTTCAAGTCCAGCTTTAGAATAGCAGTGCAGGCAGCTAAGATTACACCTATTAGTAAAATTCCAGATGGCTATGGCACCATTCAAACGGCGCTGTGGCAGATCTTCGATGGAAGATTTGATCAAATTGCTAAGACGAAACACTACTTATCCTTAAAACTTTTGATGTAATCGACAATACAGCGAAGCTCTTTAGGGCTTAGATGAAAGGCTGGCATAGCATTTCTTGTGTATCCCAAAAATTTATAGGTATTCGCTGGATCGGTTATTTGCGCCATTATCTCTTCATCGCTTCTTTGTTTCGCAATCTGGGCAAATGGCGGCCCAAAAGCCATGGCAGTTTGATGATGACATCCCCAGCACTTCTCTTTAAATATGGAGAGTCCAAAAAGTCTTGGATAGAACTTCCTGTTTTTATTGATGAAGTTGTACTTTCCGACGGGAATGTTTGCCTTGTAGTCCTTGAGCTCTTTAAAAGTATCTGTCTGCCATACAAGAAGGTTGCCATCTGGTTCGTAGATACTCAAATAGGCATACTTTCCATCTCCACTAAACTCGGTATGGATATACCGTTTCCCCTCTCTTGGTACAAGCTTTTTGATCGTGTACTTCTCTTTATCCACAAGTACTAACTGATCGCTTCCGTTATCGACCCAAAGATAATCGCTTTGTGGATGGGTTTTGACAAAAAAACCGTCTCCGCCAACATCGATCTTTTTGACAAGTTTCCACTCATACATTTGCCAGATCGTAATGTAAGGCTTTCTTAGATGTGGGGTGGCAAAGTAAAATTTTCCATCCTTATACCAGTAGGTTGCGCTAAAAAGGTGGGGCATACCCTCGATATGTGCCATAAACACTTCTTTAAGACTATGTATGTCATAGACTCTCAAATCTTTTCCATGCCTTGTGGTTCCGATGATGTACTCTTCAAAGGGATCGATGAAAAAGTCTTCGATCGGCTTATCTAATGTATAAGAAGTAAATTGAAGCGTTTTTGTATTCACTTTATAAAGCTTCGGGCTATTTCGAAGTGTAAAAATAGCTTCATCTTTGCTGTACAACTCATACAGAGCACTTATTTTTCCCTTCACATCATACATTTTGACAGGAGTTAAATCTTTTCTTTCAAATACCACTACCCGCTCCGGCAATAAACAGGTAGCAAAGAGATATTTTGCATCACGGCTTAAAGAGATATTTCTTAGATTCACACATGCTCTGATTTTCTCTTCCAATCTTCCATTTTCCAAACTGTAATGGCCGATCCATCCATCTCGTGTAGGAACATAAAAGTTTTTTCCATCGAGAGTATATTTGAGACCGCCATGCACATTTTTGAAAGTAAACTTATCTAAAACTTTTTCATCTTCCATCACCCAGACCCTGTTAGCTCCTCGTTCTACGACCAACGTGACATTTTCTATATTTTTGATACCCAGATTTTTTTTAGAACTGGAGAATACCGTTTTGCTTTGCACGATATTCTCTTTTGACCAGGTGATGTTTTTCGCAGGTGTTCTGAGATAGCGGATAATGGCTTCGATCTCTCGATTACTCAAAAAAGAAAATTTTGGCATCAAAGTCTGTGGGAGAGAATTTTTAATGATGTTATGAAGTCTTTTATCGCTTATTCTCTTGATAAATTGTGGCAACAGGGGTGGTGCAGAAACGCCTTCTCTGTTTTTCCCGTGACACACAGCACAATATTTTTGATAACTATCGTACCCATTTTTTTGAAAGTTTTTTGCCTCAAGCTCATGGATCAATTGTGAAGCGGGTAAAAAAGTGAGCAAAAAAAGCAGCAATACAATCTGTTTCATGACAACTCCTCTATGAGGAGCAAGAACTACCAAGAACTCTTGGCACTTCTCACTCATCGATATTATAACACTGCAAGATTAGCCGGGCCTTAGCCCGGGCAATCTTAGTAGATGTCGTATTTCGTGTTGAAGACGTTGAATTTTCCTGTTGGAGTTCGTACCCAATCTCCTGTGATCGCTTTTTTGAGTTTGAGTTTTTCAGCATCGTATACCAAGATCGCACTTGGAACGAGTTTGTTCCCCCAAACACTGACCCAAAATTCATCACCGTCTTTGTTGAATTCGATATGAACAGGACCTCTTGGTTTAACTTTGATTTTTTTGCCATTGACCGTAACGGTATGCTCTTTGACAAACTTTTTAGGTACCTTGATTGTTTTGACGACTTTGAGTTTGTTCTTGTCAATAACATAGAGTTGTGTTTGCAGTTTTCTGTCAGGATTGACAGGTCTATCTGCAATGATATATTTACACGCTGGGTGTGTTTTGACAAAAAGGTTACCACCACCATTTCCAGGAAGTTTAATATCAGCAACGACTCGCCATGCATATTGCGGATGGTATGTTGGATCTGTTCCGATACAAACCACATCGTTACTACCGATATGTCCTGTACACCAGATTGGGCCATATTTTGGATGGCTCACATTCGCACCACGCCCTGGATGCGGTTTTGTTCCACCTGTCGGAATGATTGCAGCGATCTCACCATCTTTCGTATCCACTGCGACAACTTTATTTCTCGCGTTTGCTGCAACGAGGAAGTATCGTTTAGTCAGGTCCCAACCACCATCATGCAGATACCGTTCCGCCATCAGCATATGGATCTTAGGATCTCTTGGATCAGAATAGTTGTAGAGCCATACCTGGCCGGTCTCTTTGACATTGATAACCCATTCTGGCTTATGGTGGTTCGCAACGATGGAAGCAACTCGAGCCTCTCTTGTAAATTCACCCGTATCGTAAGTATAGCTCGCGGTTGAGACAATTTGAATAGGCTCTAATGTGTCACCTTTGAGCGTTACGATTGATGGTGGCCAGTAACATCCAACTACCGCATACTCATCCTCATACCCTTTTGCCTTAGATGTATCGATACTTCGCGCATCGTTACAGACTCGAATCTCGGCAACGTTTTGCGGTTTTTTCATCCATAAGTCGATAACGCTTGCTTTACCATCCCGTCCTATTGCATACATATATCGGCCAGACTTACTGGTTCGTAGAATATGGGTTGCAAAACCAGATTTCACGATACTGACCAACTCTTTCGTATCACCATCGATAATGGCCACTTTACCCACATCTCTGAGAACAACGCCAAAATAGTTCTCCCAGTTTCTTTTTGTTTCTGGTTTTTTAGGTCTCTTCTCAGGTGGAACCAAGACTTTCCAGGTTTTTTTCATATCCGCCATACTTTTTTCAGGAGGGGAAACTGGTGGGAGCTGGATAAACTTAGCCATCAATGCAGTCTCTTCTTTTGTCATTTCACCACTAGAACCCCAGTTTGGCATCCCTCCCGGGGTACCGTTGTAGATGATGTACTCAAGTGTTTTTGTGCCAATTTGACGAGTCTTTTTAGGAAGAAGGTTTGGTCCCAAAGCCCCTTTTCTCAGCATCCCGTGACATCCTGCACATCGATCGAAATAGATTTGCGTCGCTTTTTTCATCTCTTCAGGGCTCAACTTGATATCTGAAGAGGCTTGTAAAGCACCCACTAATCCAACGGCAAGGAATGCACTGATTCCAATCTTTAGTTTCATCGTTTTCTCCTTTGCAAAGATTACCCCTCTCCCTTTAAAGGAGGCCCGGATTACTCTTCCGGGATATCTCCTCGTTCCATCTTTTTCTTTTCGTCAAAATAGATCCAGATCATCGGTAAGACGATCAACGTATGGAGTGTAATGGTCAATGTCATCGGTCCTTGATTGAGTATGGACCAGAAACTGCAGACCACATCGGTACATGGCTCAAACATAGTTGCTCCTTATATCAATTATATTGAAGTTATTATTAATATTTTCTTATTTAAGCAGCAGCCGCTGCACCACTTGCCTCATACACCTCTTCTGGCTGTTTTTTGGCACATGTCAATAGATCGTATACTAAGAACACATAACCAACGATTACCATCAATCCAGTTGCAAGTCTCCATCCCATACCTTGCACGAACCATTGGTTCGCTTGAGCGACAAAATAGCCTTCCCATGTTCCGCCATACATTCCTCGCTCTACCATAGTTTGCACGTATGCTGAAAGCGTAAGAGCCACTGTCATGAAGAGGACACCTACGGTAATCAATGAAATTGCCCACCATCCAGCTTTTGTCATCTTAAGCTCTTTGAGTCCTGCTTTTCCTTGGATTGCAAGATAAATAGCAGCAATCATAATTGCTACGTATGCACCAAAAAATGCCAAGTGACCATGTGCTGCTGGCCATTGCGTTCCGTGTGTATAGAGATTAATTTGAGGGAGCGTATGCATAAATCCCCAAACACCGGCACCCAAGAAGTTACCAAATGTTTCGACTGTCAACCATGCAAATGCCGGAACGTTTTTGATAGTATTCCCTTTTCCTCGCTCTTTACCCCAGTCATAAAGGACGTGTACGAAAAGACCTACGAGTGGAACTGGCTCAAGTGCACTAAAGAGCGCTCCGATTTCCCACCAATATTCTGGTGTTCCGATCCAGAAATAGTGGTGACCAAGACCCAAAATACCAGATCCAAACATCATGGCTACTTCGATCCATAGCCACATCTCGACCACTTTTCTGTTGGCGTTAAGGGTTTTAATCAAGATATAACCACCAACGGCTGCAACATATACTTCCCAAGTCGCTTCAACCCAGAGGTGAACAACCCACCACCACCAGTATTGATCAACAGCGATATTGTCTGTATAGAACATTCCTGCAAGATACAAACCTGCCAATGCGATTAGGTCTGCCATCAATACAGTCAAAATACCTGATCGCTTACCGCTGATAACCGTTGCATACACGTTGTAGAGAAAAATGAGCACTACTGCAACGATACCAATATCAGCCCATCGTGGTGCTTCGATATATTCACGACCTTCTGTAATCAGCCATGTTGTCATCTCATTACCAGGACCAACTTGGATAAAGAGATAGACCAAAACAACAACAGCAACGGCTGCTGTCAAAACATAAAACGCTAGATTACCAAGTTTGACGCCAACAACTTCTCTGCCGGCTTCATCTGGTAAAAGCCAATATACCGCACCAATCATCGCATATAAAAGCCATACAACAAGTGCATTGATATGCACGATTCTCGCAATGGAAAAATCGAGCGTATTAAACAAAAATCCTGGATACAAAAACTGTATCGCAGCAATCAGCCCAAAAAGAAGCTGGGCACCAAATAGAACTATCGCAACCGTAAAATATTTGAGCGCTAACTTTTGCCCTTCGTAGAGTTGTCCATTATTTCCTTGCATCGACCGCTCCTTTGATTTTTCCAAAGTTTCTCGGGAATCCGTTGGTATCGATTGCAGACATGAATTTCAGATACGCAACAACCGCTTTTGCCTCATCCTCTGTAATGCCAAGATTTGGCATCTTACGCTCATGCATAGCCATAGCTGGAGGGTTTTGTAAAAATTTTGCAATGGCATGCTCTTTACCTCCATATGCAGGAGCAAGAGTATCCCATGTTGGATCGAGCCAAGCTTTTGTCAAATCTGGCGCATAGTAGGCACCGTTTCCTAGAAGCGTATGGCAATCCATACAGTTTTTCGCCTGAATGGTCAGTTTCCCTTTATGGATAAGGGCTCTGGCTTCCTTTTCACTATAATCGTCTCGGCCGAAAAATTTCTCTTTTTCCTCATATTTGCTGTTGCCATTCGCATCCATACCACCTATAATTGGAACTTCATGGCCTCTTTTTCTATTGAGCTGATAGTCGATTTTATAGTTGATGACTACCGGCGATGGTATTCGTTTATCCACTTTGTTTTTAATATCTTGTGCCGTACCCATCTGCATCTGTGCCATTGAATCAAATGTCAAAAATATCAACAGCACTGCAGACACACCCGTAACCCATGTCGCAGATCTACGCCAGAACCTGTTACTGGTCCAAACTGATGGCTTATTGTCCATATCGCCTCCTTCTTAAGATGTAACTTCACTATGCTCGAAACGGTTATGCACCTTTTCGAGTAGAAAATAGACGATGTGTGGAAATATGAGATACCCCACCATCGCACCGATAAGAACCTTTTGCGTATAGGGTTCCACCCGCAGCAGCTCACCTAGATAGTAGATACACGCCACCAATGCACCCCAGGAGAGATATGCCAAGACCATGAAATATTTTTTTACCAATCTCAGCTTCACCAATGTAAAAAAACCTGCATACATCATCCCGAATAGGATTACCCAGGCAGAAATGACGAAGATTGGTAAAAAGTCTTGGCTTGGAATATCGTGCATGTAATACTCCATCGATCCCTCCTAAAAATTAATTTACATTTTTATTGTATGTCTTTTTTTGAACCATTACTTTGATATTGATCAATAAATGTTGAATTTAGTTTTTTAGCTCCATTTAATTTTTGGCAATTTATAATTGTATCTCTTTTTATTGAAAAGGCCAAATTATGGAAAGAATACGCAGTTTCTATCTCTTTAACAATCTCGATGACAAGCAGTTTCAGCGTCTAAAAGAGATTTCCGTTTTAAAACAGTACAAAAAAGGGAGTATCGTTTTTTACGAAGGAGAGATTGCCAAACATCTCATTTTACTGACGAAGGGAATTTTACAAATTTATAAGAGCGATCATAAAGGCAATAAGATCGTATTGCATGTTTTCTATCCGCCAAATTTGATCGCTGAAATCGTCAATTTTGAACAGATTCCCTATCCGGCATCAGGCGAATTCCTTACCGATGGAGAACTTTTATTAATCGATTATAAAATATTTGAGGAAGAGTTTTTAAAAAATCCTGAAATTGCATTTACAATTATCAAGTCGTTGACCAATAAGATTCGCTATCTTGAACATGTCATCACCAACGATCTTGTGTTGAGTTCCACTGCAAGAGTGGCAAAATTTATTTACGAACATGAAGAAGAGTTTATGGATCTGAAAAAAAACGAAATCGCGACACTACTCAATATCACCCCAGAAACCCTCTCTCGCATCATATCAAAATTTAAAAAGCTGGGACTTCTCGAAAAAAATCGCTCTCAATACAGAGTTCTCAAGAAAGAGGAGTTTCGATCTTTCTTTGAATAATTAATCTTTACAGAAGGAGTATTATGAGAATAACATCGATCATTGTCAGTGGTCTACTACTTGGTACAACGCTTTTTGCACATGAACAGGATTCTGTGCATGAATCTGAAAAGCCGTACTACGTTGTTGTCAAAGGTATTCACAACTATGGTGATCGCAACGGAAACGAAAAAGGTGATCATGGTAACGGTATAGGTGTAGATTTGGGCTATCGACTCGGTCACGGTTTTGCGATTGAAATCGATGGAAGTTACGAAAAGACAAAAGTAACTGTTTTCGAGGAGACAGAAACTCTGCGCGAAAATATCAAGTACTGGACAACTTCTCTTGATGTAGCGTATACCTACGAAATGAGTGAATCGTTAGGCATTCTTTTTAAAGTCGGTTATGAGTATGAATATGAAAAAACGGATTCCGAAAATGGTCATGACACCGGACTCGTATATGCCGCAGGTTTTGAGTATGCATTCGATTCGACATGGAAAATATTAGGGGAATACGAAAAATCCACAATCGAAGGGCCAAAAGGGGATATGATTACACTTGGAGTAATGTATAACTTCGATTTATAAAAAGCGAAGGAGGGAATGAAACTGGCAAAACTGATTCTTCCTTCGCTTTCCCCCCGAAGGGGTGAGAGATTAGAGGCCAGCGCTGAATTTATAGTCGAGCTGTACCCAATATTTTGTTACATCTTTTTTCCCAAAAGATGTATCTCCTGCATTGTAATCCGCATATTTAAGAAGTAGTCCCAAGTTTTTGTTGATTTTATAGTTATAGGCAATATCGAGTTCATCACCAAGATCATCATCTCCTGCAGCGTTATTGGTATCTGATGAAAAGCTATGATAAATACCTACAATTTTCCCATATTCTCCAGCGTTATACCCTAGTTTTACGGTAAAATCTTCAAGACCTTCATCTGGTGTACTCAAAAACACATCCGCCCAACCGTTCATTGCATGAAGTGTTGCAAGTGGGGTACTGAATGCCATATCGCCAGAACCTTTGTCACCCAAATGCTCAAATCCCAAACCACCAATAAAACCGTTATAAGAAGCGTCTACAGCCAAATTATAATATTCGGTATCCTGTTTCCTCGTAGGACTGTATAAAGGATCATCGCTATCATCCAGACTTGGATCATCTTGGATTGCATATTCTGCAGTATATCCAACTTTGACGCCACTCAGATCCACTTTCCCTGTCAATCTCAAACCTATATGATCCATAAGGTTTTCTATCATATAGTCATATGCAGTAATAGTGAGTTCTGGCATCACTTTATAGCTTGCATGGAGTAATACACTTCCTGTTGAGAGATGTTTATTTTTTGGGCCATCACCATCAGTAGCAAAAATTCTATTGACATTCCATACATATGCGCCGAGCAAATTGAGGTTTTCTATGCCATTATAGACTACCGCAGCCAAATCATAGGTTTGCGGCATCTGTCTCCAGCCAACGTTACCGATAAATCGATGGTTGTCCAATGTAACCATTTTCCTACCAACAATCGTAGTGAATCCGTTTACGGTATAACTGATATTTGCCTGGGTGACTCGTGTTTGCTCTGGATCTGCCACAACAGGATATCCCGCTTGTTCTGGAGCATAATCATCATTTAAAGCTGTCACATTCATTACCTGAAACTGTGCTCCAAGTCCTTCCACTTCAAAAAGCTGTGCATTGAGTCCAAGGGCCGTTCGAACCGTTACCGCATTTGCTTCCTCACTTATCCCATCTTGATCCACATACTCATATCGCGGTCGCACTTCCAAAGAGACTTTTGGATTGGAGACGATATTTTCCAATGCACTCGCGCTCGCTACGCTGCTCATTCCCGCCGCCAACAACATAGCAGCAGTTATACTTAAGCCAATCTTTCTCATTTTTACTCCTTTTTTGAGGTAAATCTTTTTTTATCATACCTATTATATTTTAAATTTATACTTAAAATAATTGATCTTAATCAAAATTTTCAAGCATGGATCAGATTTTTAATGAGCGCTTCCGGAGTCTCACCCAACTCTTTCGCTTTTTCCAACAGTTTTTTATATGTATCACTATCCATATAACTCACGCAACGTACATTTTCTCCAGCTTCCATACGCATCTGATCATACCTCTTTTGCATTTCGATACGCTTTTCTTTTGGTACCCAACTACGCATCGATTTGTATTCGACGAGTTTTCCATCTTTATATACACCGCTAATCTCTGCGTATACCCAGTAAAACCCCCTATCTTTGCGTAGGTTTTTTACGTAGCCGCTCCAGATTTTCTCCTGTTGTATGGTCTGCCACAAATCTTTAAACACTACTTTGGGCATATCTGGATGTCTAAGGATATTATGAGGTTTTCCAATGAGCTCTTCTGGAGTGTAGCCGCTAATCTTGGCAAATGTCTCGTTTGCATAGGTAATAATCCCTTTCATATCCGTTCGAGAGATGATAAGCTCATCTTTTGGAACTTCGGTCTCGATAAACATATCCCATGTAATATCCATGTATTGCCTTTAGATATACTTCTTCTTCAGATCACCGTGATAGACAATCTGCTCTGCCGGAACATCTTTTTCCAAAATTTCCGGCACGGGGTCTTGAATATCCAGATCTTCTCGTAACGCTTCCAACTCATCCTCGCTATAGGAAAAGACCATTTCTGCACTCAAAACCCCTTCTAAAAACTGTAATGTTTTGAGTTTGTTTATCTCTTCCTCAATGCCATCACCTTCAATAGTCACAATAATATAACCTTTTTCATCCACTATATGAATATCACATACACCACTCTCTTCTATTCTTTTTTTTACACTTTCTACATCCTCGGGATTGCATCTGACAACACAACTACTCACATTCATGGTAACCTCCATTTTTTGATTTCTCCAGTCTCACTACCTGTAAAAACAGTTTTTTCATCCGCAAATCGAACAACATTGACAATGTTTTTATGTCCGACAAGCCGGTAGACAACCTGCATTTGGTTCATATTTAACACCTTTAGGTTATATTTTTCATTGTCTCCATACACTACAAATCTGTTCTTTGGACTCAAACCGACAACATAGATGAAAAAATCTGGATTTTGTATTTTTTTATGACGGTTCTCTTTCCAATAGTATATTGCCAAGGTTTTGTCCGCTCTACTTCCAGCTGCAATCACACCCTCATTGATATCGATGGAGAGAATTTTATCTTTGTTGACATCCTTAATCAGTTTTTTTCTTTGAAGAGTTTTCGCATCAACGACAATGACCTCTCCCCCCTCATCACCGATTGCAACATTTGCTCTTTTTTTATCGATAGCCATAGCGGAGTAAAAGTATTCCCCTGCTTTTGCTCTTTTTACGATAGTATGGTTTTTTATATCATAAAGAACCACTTCATCGCTCATAAGAGTCAAAACGGCATGGTCCATATCCACAAATTTTGCAGCTTTTGCATACAGCCCCAACGATTTATCAAGAACTTTCGCAACTTTTCCATTCTGTACAAAAAAAAGTTCCGCATACCCCTCCTCTGCCTGGGCCAAAAAAAGGATATTGCCATTCAAAACATCGATACTATAAATATCTGCATCATTAAATGTTCCCATAAAATCTTTTATTTTTCGTACTTTATATTCTTGTAATTGCTTTAAGTCCAAATCTAATACGATAACTTTACTTGCATCTGTTGCAACATAAATTTTTGCATTGTCGATTACCATATCAAGGACCGAAGCTTTAATATCGATACCTTTTATAGGCTGAATATTTGACCCGATCAGGGCAATGACAGTTGCCAAAAGAATCAAAAATAATCTCATATCACTCCCACCTTATAGCTTTCGTTGGACAGACTGCCAGACAAAATCCACATCCTGTACATTTTTCATTGATTTCGGGATTAAAAAGACCAACAAAATCGATGGCATTCACTTCACAAATATCTTTGCACATACTGCAAATTGTTTTTTGCCATGCCAAACATCCTAACAGACTCAGTTTTGGAGGCTCTATATTACTTTTATATTTCATATCCAATACGCCACTCTCACATACTTCGGCACATGCATCACAAAATGTACATCCCGACTCAGAAAAATCCAAAGTGGGTTTGTCGTTGCATATCACTATAATATTCTCTTCACATGCTTCAATACAAGGTTTCGACTCACACTCTTTGCATTTTTCAAAGTCGGACACATCGTTATAATAGGGAGGGTATAGGAGCTTTTGCTCCTCTTGTCCCCTCTTTTTTCTCAAAAGTGCAGTGAAAAGTTCTCTTCTTTCCACTATTTTACACCTTCCATCAAGTTTTTATAGAGTTTCGACTTATGCTTCGCATTTGGATCTCGAAAATCTGGTTTAAACGTATTGGCAACAAGCGGTTTTGCATTTGCCTGAGGCGCATGGCACTGAACACAGTTGTATCGCTGTGGAGCAATATCCGCTTTTTTTGCCATAAGAGATAGTCTTTGCTTATATGCCTTCACATCTTCATAGAGCTTTTGCTTGATCAACTTCTCTTTTGTTTTGAAGAAGAAATCTTTAAAATGCGTTGGTGGCAATGGTGTCGCACCCATACTTTTCGCAACATTTGGCATGTGACATCCAAGACATGCGTTGTTATTGAGTGTAATCGGAACCAAACCATCAATACTATGAGGAATCATAGGGGGAGCGTTTTCATAACTCCTTTGAAATCGTTGAGAAGTCCCTGGTGCCGCTTTGCTATATTCCACTTTTGGTGGAACACCTTTACTACCGTAACTCAATTCGTGCTCACTCACCACTTTTTGTGAAGCCGCTCCACAGCCAGCTGCCAAAAAGATAGCTACTGCTGCAGATACTCCTACCAATTTTTTCAGTTTCATCTCACTCTCCTTTTTTCACAAAATCACGAATTCCAAAATGGAGTGCATCATCATCGCACACTTCCACGCATCGACCACACAGTGTGCATTCACCCATATCAACCATTTGGCTCTTTTTCCCTATCATATAAAGCACCTCTTTTTCTGGGCACACCTCTTTACACTTCATACAAAGTGTACAGTTAGGCTGTATATGTTTTACCCGAAAAAGATTGTACCTTCCAATGAGAGAATAGAAACCGCCCAATGGACAGATATGGCCACACCAACCATTTTTTAGTATGAACAGATCAAACAAAAATATGGTAACAATCGCCGCCCATCCAAAACCCATACCAAAGATGATGCCTCGATGGGTAATAGAGACTGGACTTACAAGCTCAAAGGCCGCGGTACCAAGGATAAAGGAAAGAATAAAACTAAGTCCCATAACCCAATACCGGATATTTCTGCTTGCCCACCACTTCTTTTCAAATTTGTCAAGATTCCATTTTCGCCTCAAGTAATTGGCTAGGTCTGTTACCATATTGACAGGACATACATAGCTACAAAAAGCACGCCCTCCAAGCAGTGCATAGAAAACGGCTATAATCACTGCACCGATCAGTGCATCCATCGCGACTATTGCACCTGTGGAAAAGATCTGCAAAACCGCATAAGGATCCGCCAAAGGAATGGTGTCAAACAGTTTTGAGGAGCTGAGGTTTCCTTGCAAAATCTTCCAACCCCAATAGTTTCCTCCGACATAAAGCACTAAAAGTGCAATTTGCGTGAAGCGTCTTAAGATCAAAAAGCGGTATTTGTTCCATATATTACTCAAGGTTCAATCCTTCATTCAGTGATTCAATAGCACTTTTTTTGCTTCTTGGTGTAACAGTTGTCTTAATACCGCTACTTCCTTTGAGTCTCGCTTCATCGCTTTTTTCCCATCCTTTGACGTAGTGCTCCCCAACTTTCCCAAGAGCTACATCGCGTGGCAACACTTTTATAGCTGCAATTTCTGTCACACATGCGTGCTCGCAAAGTCCACATCCTGTGCAGTAGTCCGGATCGACTACAGGTAACAGTTTCGCATGTTTTCCCGTTCTCTCATTGCGACGCATTTCCATATAGATAGCTTTATCCAACAAAGGACACGCTCTATAACATGCGTCACACTGTATTCCCCAGTAGGCAATACAATCTTTTATATCGACAATGGCCACACCCATTCGCATCAATGTAATGTCAAAGACCTGTTGGCCATCTTGCTCTTTCGTAACGCTTTTTATATCCAAAGCGCCCGTTGGACAAGGTGGCACACAAGGGATATCATCACACATATAGCAAGGAATATCCCTTGGAATATAGTATGGCGTGCCAAGAGGTTTATTGTCTCCTGGTTTTGCCAGCATCAAAGTATCGTACGGGCAGGCTTCCACACAAAGCCCGCACTTGATACAAAGACTCATAAAATCTTGCTCTTTTCTTGCTCCAGGAGGCCTGAGAATCAGGGGAGCCGCTTTTGCTTCTTCCACATAGGCGCTCCAAAGAAATCCTCCTGTTGCAGCTATGGCTACATTTTGTGCCATCGAAACTAAAAAGGCACGTCGGTTTTTATCCATATCCCCTCCCCTTTACTATCAAGCCTTATAGATTTTGACTGCACATTTTTTATAGTCGGTTTGCTTAGAGATTGGACAGGTTGCATCCAATGTTACAAGGTTGATATATACCCGCTCATCAAACCATGGTACGAACACGAGTCCTCGAGGTGGTCGGTTACGACCCCTAGTCTCAACTCTTGCTTTACATTTACCACGGCGACTCTCAATTACAACTAAATCACCTCGTTTGACACCTCGTTTTTTCGCATCTTCTGGATGCATGTAACAAAGCGCTTCTGGAACCGCTCGGTAGAGTTCTGGTACCCTCATAGTCATCGTACCACTGTGCCAATGCTCAAGCACACGTCCGGTACAGAGCCATGTATCATATTCGTTGTCTGGTACTTCAGGTGGCTCCATGTAAGGTCGTGCAAATATTTTCGCTTTGTTCGGCAAATGGATTTTCGGTTTATTTTTATCAGGTCCGGTCAGACTTCCTTGTGGGATCACTTTGAGTGCATGACCATAGAATGCAAACTCACCTTTTACATGACCAAGCTCTTTTTCTCGTTTTGCATATGGATCGTAATTGACATTGAATCGCCATGGTGTATCTTTACCGTTGACAACCGGCCATCGAAGACCCCGTACTTTATGGTATACATCAAATGGCGCATAGTCGTGACCTCTTCCTTCACCAAATTTTCTGTACTCTTCCCAAAGCGCTTTTTGGATAAAAAAGCCATATCCTTTCCACGGTTTTCCATCAGCTCCTATGACATTTCGTTTATCACCTTCAGCTTCAGTATTTAAGAAACCTTCTCCAATTGGGTCAGGCCATTTGAAGCTTCTGTAGTAGTCGTTCGCAAAAAGAACATCAAATAGCGTATCATCTTCGCTGTATCCCATCTTTTTCGCTTCATCAAGCACATTTGGCAGTACCGTTCCGTCAGGAAGTTTCCACTCTTTCCAAACATCTTTGAGTTTGAATCGTTTCGCAAATTCTGTATATTGCCAAATGTCCGGCATCGCATCACCAACAGGTGTTACTTGCTGTCTCCAGTGCTGTGTTCGGCGTTCAGCGTTACCGTATGCACCCCACTTTTCATAGATCATCGCACTCGGCAAGATCAAATCCGCAACTTTCGCACTGATACCTGGATACCCGTCACTCACTACGATAAAGTTGTCCATATCACGCGCTGCTTTGATCCAGTGGTTCGCATTCGCCGTATCTTGCCATGGGTTACATACATGTACCCAAGCAAATTTGATCTTGCCATCTTCAAGATCTCGCATAATTTTTACGATATGACTTCCAACTTTCGGATTGATTGTACCTTTTGGAAGTTTCCAGATTTTCTCAGCAATAGCTCTATGTTTTGGATTGAAAACGACCATGTCTGCTGGAAGTCTGTGTGCAAATGTACCAACCTCACGTGCAGTACCACACGCACTTGGTTGTCCAGTTAGAGAGAATGCTCCACTTCCAGGCAATGCTTGTTTACCAAGCAAGAAATGTACAACATAGCTCAATTCATTATCCCAGGTTCCTCTGGTATGCTGGTTCATACCCATTGTCCAGAAACTTACAACTTTTCTACCTTTTTCTACATAAAGGTCTTTAAGTCTTTGTAGTTTTGCTTTGAAGCTCTCTAAACTTTCATCTGGATCACCCTTGGCAACTTTTGCTACATAATCGAGGGTATATGGCTCTAACGATTTTTTGAACTCTTCAAAGCTGATTGCCCAGTGCTTTCCAGCAGCTTTGACATGCTTCATTTTCATAACATCGGCATTGCCATATCCAAATGGTGCAAGGGCTCTTTTCTCATCTTCAGAGAGTTTTTTATGATCTTGATGCCATACTGTTTGCATCTCTTTTTTGCTGTATCCAAGTTCTTCGGCACGTTTTGGATTTCGCATACCATAGCCGATATCCGGATATCCTGTAGCAAATACGCAGTACTCTTTTACAAAGTTCCAATCAATCGCATCTGGATGATCATAAACGATGCTTCTTGCGATATAGTTCCAAATAGCGAGGTCTGTATTTGGTTTAAAGATGATTACGTCATCTGCCAAATCACAGCTTCTGTGCGTATAGGTAGAAAGTACGACAACCTTCACTTTATTTGGATCTGAGAGTTTTCTATCGGTACATCGTGCCCACAAAATCGGGTGCATCTCTGCCATATTGGATCCCCAAAGCACGATGGTATCAGTAAGTTCTATATCATCATAACATCCAGCAGGCTCATCGATACCGAATGTCTGGATAAATCCTGCAACGGCACTTGCCATACAGTGTCGGGCATTTGGATCGATGTTGTTACTACGAAAGCCTGCTTTCATCAGTTTTGCAGCGGCATACCCTTCCATAACCGTATACTGACCGGATCCAAAAAATGCAACACCGGTTGGACCTAATTCATTGTATGCTTTTCTAAACTGCTTCTCCATCTCATCGAAAGCTCGTTTCCAACTTACAGGTCTGAATTTCCCTTTTTTATCAAATTCCCCTTTGTCATTCATTCGAAGGAGTGGGGTTTTGAGTCTATCTGCTCCATACATGATTTTAGCGGTGAAATACCCTTTGATACAGTTAAGCCCTCTGTTTACCGGTGCAAGCGGATCCCCTTTTACTGCAACGATACGATCATCTTTCGTTGCAATCATAATCCCACATCCAGTACCACAGAAACGGCATACCGCTTTATCCCAGCGCCATCCTTTTTGTGCTTCCTTGGAAGCCGCTTCAACTTCTTTTGGAACACTCAGTCCCACTGCACTCGCAGCTGCCGCAGCAGCGCTACTCTTGAGAAAATCCCTTCTACTCAGTGCCATGTATGCCTCCTCTTATCTTGCTAATAAGCAAAGATTAATTTCATAACATAATTATTGTACCTCGATAACCTTAAGTGAATATTGATATAAATCAAAATTAATAAAAAAAATTAAGATAATTTTTGTCTTATTTTGATTTTGGTCAATTTTTTTAAATCGAAATTTTTGTATGATAAAAAAAATTTAACAAAGGAATAAAATGGAGTATCCAAAGTTTTTTGACCAGGTTGAATCTATCACCATGTATGACCCATTATCCGATTTCTTAGGAGCTTTTGAAAATGGATTGGTAGATATTCACTACAAAGATATCGCACTTTTTGCGGGACACTCCTGTCCTACGGTAGCAGGATGCTATCTGATGGCAAAAATCGGTCTTCAAAAGCTCTTTCCCGACACTTTACCAAGACGTGGAGAGATAGAAGTCCATGTCAGTGGTGCAAGAGATGAAGGCGTCAATGGCGTCATTGGCAATACACTTGCCTATATTTGCGGCGTAAACGATGAGTCAGGTTTCAAAGGAATTGGACCAAAGTTCGATCGAAGCAACAAACTCTTTTTTAGTAAAGGATTTAGTTCACAAGTGCGCCTTAAACGAATAGACACCCAAAAGCATATCGATCTTTCCTATGACCCTTCGATCGTCCCTCCACATCCTCAAATGAAAGAGCTTATGCAAACGGTTCTGATGGGCAAGGGTGGTATAGAAGAGAGGAAAAAGTTCCAAACATTATGGCAAGAAAGGGTCGCAAAAATTCTCTTAAATAAAGAGTTATGGAGTCAACTTGTACAAATCCATTAACTTTTTACATACATTTTCACTTGATCACTCGACTCATCACAAAAAACTTTATACCCTTTCTCTTTAAGGGTATCGATGAGCGGTTCTGGCTTAAAGTCTGATGTAAGCAAAAGAACCGAACCTTTCGGAAGGACTTTGAGCTCTTTCATCACTTCTGCCAATGGATTTTTCCCATCATCTAGTAACTTATTGGCATCCAAGATTATCGATGGTGTTTCGAAACTCCACTCAGGCCGTATCTCTTGAGACTGCTGTTGAACCTCAACGGCTAAAGGCTCCTGACCCACCAAGGATCGAAGTTGGTTGACAAGATCCACCGGATCCATGCCACCCACTGCAGCGGCCTGTTTTACTGAAGCGATTTTTGCTACCGTTCTTCGAAGTATTGGATTTTTCAACTTTTTAAATTTTGGATTGATTTTGATAAGCTCCTCTTCCAAAAAAGGGTACTCCTTCAAAAGATCGGCAATTTTCGTATCAAGCGTTATCTCCATATCTTCTCTCCTCGCCTATATCGCATATACATCACGACAAAATCTTTGATAATCAATATAAGTGAATAGAGCCACAAAATATCCAAGATCCAGTTCCTTGGATAATGCAGATAAAAATAGAGTATGGGCAGGCCTATTACAATAGGCCATTTGAGATAGTAAAAAAAGAGTATGCCAGCACCATAGAGATGACGAAAAAAAGCTTTGAACTCTTTCACTGGGCACCCAACGCTTTTTTCACCACATCACTGGCCATAGAGATATTCCAAGGTGGATCCCAGACAATCTCTACCGTCACATCTTTGACACCCGGAATTTTCTCAACTGCCTCTTTTACCCACTGCTGCATCATCTGGTGTAGAGGACATCCTCTTGTGGAGAGAGTCATTTTTACATGAACATTGTTCTCTTCATCGATATCCACATCATAAATAAGCCCAAGATCCACCAGATTGAAACCGACTTCTGGATCGATGACCGTTCGTATCGCATCATATACCTGTTCTTTCGTTACTTTAGCCATTTTCACTCCTATATTGCAACATCCATCGCGTACTCACTACCAAAAAGAGAGCTCCCGCAAATAAAAAGCTTGCTCCCGACTTCAACAATATGTCATTTTCAAATATTAACCCCAGTGCAACGAGAACAGATCCAGCAAGTGAAAACCAAAACTGATACTCCGCCTGTTTTTTTGGAATCATCTCATGCAACATTGGGACTTTCTGTTTTCCTACCAATGCACTGAATCTATGGAACCAGACCAAAAAAGGGATAATCTTATATAAATGACCATTGATCAAAAAAGCAAAAAAGACAAAAAGCGACCAAGCCGATGTATGTAAGATATTCGGCAGCGATCCTCCACTTAGCAGATAAATAAAACCCAGTACAATCCCATATATGAAAAATCCATATCCGGCAAACATCGATTTGGACCAGATATCCCTCTCTTTACGAATCCTGGCTTTATAAATAAGAAAGATCTGATACAGATAGGCTCCGGTGGATAAGAAAGCAAGAATATATCCCATTACACGAAAGATGCTCCATCCCAAAAATGCACCAATAAGCACAAGTACAACACTCCCAACCATCAATCTAAGAGCAATATGTACCGGTCGTTCATAAAAACCGTGGGCAAGACCAAACATTGGAAGGAGCACCAAGGAAATTCCATAAATGGTTATCATCACATATCCACCGAGCACGGCAAATACATGGGCTTTTATGACATCCTCTATATTGACACTCCAAAAGCCGCTAAGAGTCAATGCCATCAAAAAGCCGCTCAAAATTCCTATGAGCAAAAAGATATTGGAAATTTTCACTGCTTGAACCGTTATGCTTTTAAGTTCGGTTTTTCGAATAGTGAGAAAAACATCGATAGCAAATATGATCATCGATGCAAGAACCAAAATCCCGCCGAAACTGATCAAAATAGGGTCAAACCAAAAACCTAAAACCAGGAGAATTGTCCCAAAAAGCAGTAAAGGAAATATCACATAGAACCAGTCGACACTAAAATGTCCCGTCTCCAGCACTACAGGAACCAGCTGCGCCATAGCTCCAAAAATCACCATCATCACATATCCAAGTAAAAAAAGATGAACCCATCCTGCAATGGAAAGATCCAAGAAATCAAAGGATGCAGGATAGAAAAGAAGCGCACCAGTAGCAATGAGATAAAAAAGTACACCGGATATAAAAAATGGAGCAATAAGCTTGAATGGCGGAGCAAACTCCTTGGATATATTGAACACCCTCCCCCTCCTTTTTAGCCGTGACAGCTACTATCGTTCAAATTCGCTTCTTCACTCTTTCCCGGTCTATAACTAAAAACGAGTTTGACTCTTCCATCCGGAAGCTCTTCCTTTTCGATATCATAATTTTCTTCTATTTTATTGAGTAAGCCCATTGGCATTTTGTGATTGATCATGATGAGTTTCACATTTGGTGCAGTAATAAGTTTTAAACCGGCCATTGCATTGACCATCGGCTCAGGTGGTCCACATCTTGAGGTATCAAAGGCATAATAAGTTATACCATCTTTTTCAAATTTGTAAAAATCGACAGTAGCCCCTTCCACATCCACTTTTTGGGCATTTTCTGGAATCAGTTGCATAACATCCCCCTTCTGTGAGTATATGGGGGAATTGTATCAGTGTGTCAATGGTGTGTCATTGATATATATCAATCCTCATCGCAAGCCAGTTTGAAAATATCGTGACGTTTGGAGATGAACTCTTTACAACGATCGCAGATTGGCTCTCCGCCACGGTAAACAAAGGGGGTCTTACATTCGCTACACGTCTCAAAAGTAAATTCGATCAGCTCTTCCCCTCTATCGAATGCCCAAGAAACAATATCGATTTGCTCTTTATTTTTTACGGCATCCACTTTACAGATATCATTGCAAATATCACAATCGATACATCGTCCGCTCATAAACCAGATAGCCGTACCCTCTTTTGCGTAAAAAAGCGCCCCAGTTGGGCAAAACTGGACACAGTCTCTGCAGTTGGTACAGTTTTGATCAATATTTTTATTTCCTAAAAAGGAGAATGATGTAGGAATAGCACTATTTGGTATATCTGGCAAATTTTTTTTGAGGCTGTTTTTCAAAAGAGTCTGCTTCATAGGAAGCCGCTCTCTTTCATGTTGCAAATCTTTTAGATGCTCTTCTTGCGTAAGTTTCTTTGTTGCTTGGAAAATCGTTTTGAAAAAGGTTCTTCTATCTTCTTGATAAACTCCCTCTTGCAACTCTTTCGAAATACCCAAAGCTTTTATAAATGCGTTCGCTTCATTCATGCGCTCTTGAATCGATTGCAATGTACGATTGCCTGGATTGAGTTCACACCCATCACAATGGCTCAGGTCACATGAAACCTTCTCTTTTCTAAGAAGAAACGTCGCAAAATGCTCTGCATCGAAAACACTCAAGCAAGGAATATCTTTTTTGCATGAAAGAAGCACTTCATTTTCTTGCTGTTTGAGGATATATTCATTGGGATCGAAAAATTCCAAATACAAAGCTTCGCTTGGGCATACTCCCAAACATACTCCACAATTTGTACATTTCTGTGCATCTAGCGAGAGTCTGCCCCTATCGAAAAAGAAAGCCTCTTTAGGGCATATATCCATACATTCGGTGCAGTTATTGTGATAATAATCGGTACGAAGGCATTTCAAAAAGTCTATCTCGAAATGATTCCCTGTCTGTTTATAGTACATCTATCGGATACTCCTTCTTGAGCTCTTCATAGTCATGAAAAAGGTAATCTACCGTAAAGTCACAAAGATCCTTGTAATAAGGAGTATTCGCCACATCTCTCATTGCTGTCAGATATGGTGGAACCCACTGCAAAAGATGCTCTCGTAAAAATTTGAAAGCTGTTTTGTCTTCATTTCTATAAGCGAGATTCTGCATAAAAGCAAATTCTATAGAGAGGTGATCTGGAGCAAGAATTTCTGTACGATTCATATCGATTTCATATCCATTTTCAAAATAGAAGAACATCACCGGATTTTGCAAACCCACAAGAATCTCTCCAGTGCTATCTATAACAAGAGATTCCACAGGTTGTGAATTGATGACAAAAATGGAATTGAAATCGATATTGAGTTCATCAAGAAGCTTATCGATATCATGTGACTCGATATACTCTTTGGCGTTTTCGCCGATAGTTTCCAAAAGTTCTGGACTGTTTCTTAGATCTTCAATCTCTTTTTTCCCAAGCTCTTTTTCAAACATTCTTGAAAGAAAAGCGTATCCAAATGCACGGGTTTTGTTATCCAAGCTGTATCCTTACGAAGATATTGATAGCATATGATAGTATGGAAAGGTTAAAAATCAAATATACTCACAAACTAATTGAGCGCCCCAAAGGGCAACTCGATTAGAGACAACCTTTAAAGAAAGATTTTTTTGGAGGAGGAGGTGCTTTGAACTCTTTTACATCGATTGTCTTTTTATCATTTTCCAGTTTTCCTATCAATGTAACCTCATTTCTATTTCCACCTTTTTCTATCAATTCGGCTACATTGACTCCCGAAGGCTTGACATAGTAGATTTTGTTCTCGTCATGCACATAAAGAACTATTTGGCGTTTTTCTGGATCACCTGGATTCCAGTTTTTATAGCAACCTTCACTTCCGCAATGATAGGATTCGAGTCGACAATCTGCAAAGAGATCATTTTTTGCACACCATTCTGTCGTCAAAAATCCTTTTTTTTGAAATTCTCCGCTACTGGCAAAAAGAGTTGCAGCAGCGAAGAGGCTAAGTACTACAAGCTTTTTCATTTTTCAACCTCCGCTTTGAGTGTCTGCATATATGCCACCAAGTCATTGATCTCCTGTGGTTTGAGATAGTTGAATGGAGGCATAGCAGAAGTTCTGTGGCCTTTGTCGTCCACTGTATACCATGCAAAGTTTGGATGCGAATTTCTATTATACCCTGGTACCACAACTGCATTTGGATCTAGTATTGACTCTCTAATGTACGCAGCTGTTGCTTGACCACCAATATTGCTTAAATCTGGAGCCATATACATTGGAGCCATTTCGGCACCCTTCCATCTATGGCAGCTTGCACAATTGGTCATAGCAAGCTCTTTTCCTTTTTTCACGTCACCACCTACTCGCTCACTGACAACTTTTTCAAGAGCTTTGTTTTTTGCCCCCGGAAGTCGTACAGCAATCCAGCTAGAGAGTCTTTTCAATCCATCTCTTTGAAGCTCTTTTCCATCCCAAACAGCAATCGCAACAGCAAACTCGTTTTTTGTTGGTTTGGCATAGGCATCTTTGATAGGTCGTACAACCATACCGCCCCATTTATGATATTTCTTCACATAATACATATCGGTTCTGAAGTTTGCAGAGTTGTCTTTGATCTCTGTCATGCTTCGAAACCCTTCACTGACAAATGCTCTTTGGTAAGGACGTACACCTAATTTTTTCACCTCTTTTTCAAATTTTTTAAGACTTTTTCCAAAATAGTTTGTATTGTGCTCATTAACCTGATGCGCAACGTCACCATGGCCATTTGGTTCATAAACACCTTGTGCATACGCCTTTCTCAAATAGATTGCAACTGGGCGACCATCACTCCCCATACCTATATAAGGAAGTTTTTCAGGTTTGCTTGCATCACTTGCAAACTGTACGGCAAAACCATCTGGATAGATGTCGCTTTTGTATCCCTTGTATACATCTTTTGTTTTGTCAGGCCATCTTGTAACAATAGCTATGTTTCTACCATCCGTAAATGCAGCAACTTCAATAACTTTTGCTTTTGCATCTTTATTGAGCTCGTTTGCTTTTTTATCATTAAAGTGTAACGTGGTTTGAGGGTACACCACCACTTTTTGAAATTTTGCATACTTGCGAACGAGTTTGGAACCACATTTGAGATATTTAAAACTCTTCACCTTCACTGCCGTAACAACGTTTCCTGCGATGCTTACCGATGCAGCCAAACTGAGGGCTGCTGCTAATTGTACTACTCTTCTCATGCGTGCACCTTAAAATGGGATATTGATGATGGTTTTGTATGTTTACCAGCAACATATCGTTCATCAACAAGTGGCAATGGCTTCATTCCTTTTTTCTTCGCCACTTCAGCATAATAGTTGTGATCAAGTCTAAACATATCTTGATGCTGATATGCAATCAAGATATCCATAAGCTCTGATTCTCCAGTTTTTTTACGTTTTTCTCGCTCAGCTTTGATCGTTTTGATCGCATCATGGACAGCAGGCCCAAAGAGTTTTTCCAACTCTTCCATAGGAATACGATCGCTTCCTTCAATTATTTTTCCGTTTTCATCAAATTTTGGAGGAGTATCTACCGGTGGAACATAGTATACGTTTGGTTGCGTTCCATAATCCGGTCTGAGTGGCAACGCAACTTTATATTTATGAACCAATTTATATACTTGGCTCTCTTCATCATCCAAGAAGCCTACAAACCGGATTCGTCCTACACAGCTTTGAGCACACGCTGGTGGAAGACCCTGTTCAACACGAGGGAAACAGAGAATACACTTTTCACTCTTAGAGATTTTCGGGTTGAAGTAGATTTTTTTATATGGACATCCTGCTATACAGTATCGATATCCCTGACATCGATCGAGGTCTACCAAGACAACTCCATCTTCTTCTCGCTTAAAGATAGCATCTCTTGGACAAGCACTCAAACATCCAGGATTTGAACAGTGGTTACAAATCCTTGGAAGATAAAAGAAATAGTTGTCCATTGGGAAGTTACCATCACCTTGATCTTCATCCCAGTTTGGACCCCAAGTAGGACTTTGATCAGGTCTAAAACCAGGTTCAGGTTTATCACTTAAAAGATTTTGTTCTGCAAGTGACTCATAGTTATAATCCCAAGGAACTCCATAATCTGCCTCGATGTTTGGAATGATACCAGGCTGGAGATCTCCAGCGGCATCAAAACCCCCACCAAGTTCCATCCATTTTTTTGGATATCCGTCACCTGGGTATGTCTCAACGTTATTCCAGTACATGTACTCTCGACCATTTCTGTTGGTCCACTGAGTTTTACATGCTACTGTACAGGTTTGACAGCCTATACATTTGTTCAAGTCCATTACCATTGCTAATTGTCTTTTAGACATGCCAACTCCTATTAATATGTAAACTTCGTAGATTTTTCAATATTCACTGCGCCATCATACGCATACTGGTTACCATCCCATAGACCACCAAACTTGAGGTGTCCCCATCCGTCTGCTAATTCTAAAAGGTTGAGTGACATAGGAACACACTCATTGTGCCCTTTGTTAAAGAGATATTGATATGGCTCCCAACCATGCTCCATAACCAATGTATCTGGAGCGACAGATGAACTCACTTTGGCCATTGCGTAAAATTCTCCAAGCTCGTTAAAGATTCTGATGGTATCACCATCTTTGATACCTTTCATTTCGGCAATCTTTTTATTGACTGCGACATAAGGTACCCCTCTTTGGAGTCGCTGCAATGTTCTACTGTTTTTCCAGTTAGAGTGAATAGACCATCGTGCATGCGGCGTCATCAGCATAAATGGATTCTTTTTGTTTTGTGGTGCCAACGGTTTAAGTGCATAGTTTGTACCGTTAACAAGTTTCAAATATGTTGGATGATCAACATAGAAAGTCTGTCGACCTGTCAATGTTTCAAACGGTTCTAGTTTGAAAAGTGTAAATTCACCAGAGTTGTATGGCCTATCTGCATAGAGTGGACTCATTTTCGCAGCTTTCTCATTTAATTGCAAGAAACCACCCGCTGCATACATCTTTTCCATTGTCCATGGCGCATACTGCTCACATTTTTCAAGTGCAGCCTGAACAGCGAGTTTGTCAGTTCCCAGGTACGGCTCCATTGCCGCTTCAGATTCTTCGTCTGTATTCGTATACTCTTTATAGAAATTTGCAAGATCTCTATATCCCGTTTTTGCATATTTTTTGCTATCTTTTACTTTTGCTTTCGCTTTGTTTTCTGGTCTATTTGCAATCTCTTCCAGTTTTTTGCCAAAAATGCAAATAAGCTCCACTCATCTTTTGCTTCACCGACTGGTTTCATATTGGCAATTGGTTGAGCGAGGTTTGTAAATCTGTGATATCCGGGACTTGTTCGGATGTCGTATACTTCATAGTGTGATTTTGCCGGCAAAAGTACATCAGCAAACATTGCTGCTTCACTCATTTTATAATCAACATATGCAAAGAATTTTGTCTTTTTGAGGAATGCTTTTCTATACTCACTTCCTTTGTTGCGTCTAAATTTAGAATCAGCAACAATGAGTGCCACTTCTGGAGTCCACCAAGGCTTATAATACTCCTCTTCTTCTGTCCTATCTTTTCCGTCTTCTCCGTTTTTCAGTGCCTCTTCGACAATTTTGATATATTCACTCTTACTGATTTTACCACCAGTCGCTCTTTTGACATCTTCATCACTAAAATACTCTTCAAACGTTTTGAGGCCATCACCAAATACGAACTCGCCAACAAATCCAGACCCAAATCGTGGTTTATATTTTCCACTAAATCCAGAGAGTGCTCCAAGTCCACTCAAGCTAAATTCGTTTTCTGTATTGAGTCCGCCATATGGTCCAAGCCGTCCTGTCAAACCACAGATTGAAGCGATATTCCAGATATTCAATATACCGTTATGGTATTTGTTCAAGCTAAATCCAGTTGTGATTTCGACTACTTTTGGTAGAGCTATCTCTTTTGCAAGTACCTTTACAGTGTCAGGATGCACACCAGTAATCTCTTGTGTTTTTTCAGGTGCGAACTGCTCTACATTTTTCTTCAATATCTCAAAAACAGTTGTTACTTTAACTTTCTTGCCATCTTTTAATGTTACTTCCCACTCACCTTCAAGCTCAGGATCGATACCCATCTCACTGATGTCAAGTGTTTTATGCTCGCTCCCTTCACTACCAGGCATCAAAGCGATTTTCCCGGTTTTTTTGTTCATTGTGTAGAATTGCGCCTCATAATGCTCGTGATCTTCCTCTTTATGAGGCTCTTCCAGATCTATCCTTCGAAGGAGTTTTTTGTTGTCCAGTCGTACCAAGAACGGCAAATCGGTATAGATCTTCATATATCCTGGTTTATACCATTTATTTTTCAAAATCTCATACATTACGCTCATTGCCAAGAACTGGTCTGTTCCAGGTTTAATAGGGATCCAAAGGTCTGCAGATTTTGCAGAAGCGTTAAATTCTGGAGTAATGACGATAATTTTCGCTCCGTTGTATTTTCCTTCCCAGACGAAGTGTGCATCAGGGATTCTTGATACACTTGGGTTACCTCCCCAAAATACAGCGGTATCGACTGTATACATAAAATCATATGTACATCCAAGGTTACCCTCACCATATGCAACCGCAGCACCACTAAACATATCCCCTAGGTATGAAGCAGGATAGATTCGGTATGCACCAAGCTGCGTTGAAAATCTTAGAGGTGCTCCCCGTCGACCTTCTGTCAAAAGACCTGTTCCTGCATGAACCATAAGTCTTTCTGGACCTTTTTTAGGATCAGTCATAACATCCCAAATCTTTTGTGCTACGATTTCAGCCGCTTCATCCCAGCTGATTCTCTTCCATTTTCCTTCGCCTCGTTTACCTACCCGTTTCATAGGATAGAGGATTCTATCTTTTTCATACATAACTTGCGAATGCTGAATCCCTTTGTTACATCCACGAGGGTTGAAATCAGGGATTTTCGGGTTGATTCTTGGATATCGTGCACTCTGGTTTTCACGAGTTACCACACCATTGTTACCCCATACTTCCCAAGCACAGTTTCCCTGGCAGTTTACACAGTGATACGCATATCCGTGTTCCTCTTTTTTTCCGTATGTAAACCCAAACTCATTTCTATACATCTGCTCGGTATATGTCGTGTTGGGATAGTTGTGCTTCCCATTTTCTACTTTGATCACATCTGTTTTTGCAAACAAGCTTCCGCTGCTTGCTACAAGTGCCGCTGTAGCACCAGATACTTTAAGAAAGTCTCTTCTTTTATTATTCACTACTGTACTCATACGACCAACTCCTTATCGTCTAATAGGTAAATTCATATCGTTGCCCCACTCATCCCAGCTTCCGCTATATACTTTCGCATTTGGATATCCAAGTAGTTTAAGGGCTGTGATGATATCAGATCCCCGACCAGTACCAACTTGGCAGTATGCATAGATTGTTTTATCTTTTGTTACGCCCATTTTTTTGAAAAGTTTTTCTAACTCTTTTTTGTCTCTAAAGCTAAGCTTGCGTTTAAAGTCTGTGATATTCTTCCATTCGATAAATTTTGCCGTAGGAATATGTCCGCCTCGTGCAACATTATCCATTTTTCTTTCACCAATGATCTCTATCATACTTCTTGTATCAATAATCACATATTTACTTTTATCCCCATTTTTGAGTCTATCAAGTACTGCATGATACACTTCGTTTTTGCCTGCAACCCAGCTCAAATCAACTTTTTTCGGGTCGATTTTATAATGTTTCGGTTTGATTTTTCTCTCTTTTTCTGGACAAAGGTATGCATAGTGACCGTTTCCTAAGTCAACTTTTTTCACACCTCTTTGGATAATAAGTTTTTTTGCGAGTTTTTTCATTTTCTTTTTGATAGCTTTGTACTCGGCTTTCAATTTTTTGTATTCAGCCATATTTCCGGCTTTTTTGGCCTTTTTGTACGCTTTTTTGATCTTTCTTGATTCCGCTTTCAGCTTGTCATATTTTTTTTGATTTGGATCCAACGCTTTGATCTGTTCAACACCGCCATCAAGAACATACACTTTCTTGTGCCCAAAGCTTTTGAAAAACGCCAATACACCTGTTGCATTTGGACCTCTATAGTTATCGTATGCTATGACAACTGTGTTGTTGTCAATTCCATGTGCACCGATATAGTGTTCAGCATCTTTTGGACACATAAACAGCGGAGCACAATGCATTCTTCCCATAATATCGGAGTGGTGCAAATGGTGTGCATACATATCTACCGAACCCTTGATATGACCATTCTCAAAGGCCGTTTCACTGTCACCACTCACAAACATGACTCCTGGTTTGCCTATAAGCTTGTACGCCTCTTTTGCACTGATTGTCAACTGCTCTTTAGCAAAAGAAGCACCAGCAACTAAAGCCAACATCAAGATGGCTTGCAACAACCTCTTCATTGCATCTCCTTATGGATAATATCATACGCGCTTATACCCGTATTTAGGGCATCCTTGCACTCATCCCCATTATATTTCCAAACCGTTAAAATGAAACTTAAACAATACTTCATATCCCAATATCAGGACTCTTTTCAAATGTCACTGTCTCATAATTGCGCAACTTCGCTCTTTGCATCAAAAAAATTTAACTCATTTCCAAATAAAAATGATACGTAGTAAAATTTCTTTTTTTTGCTACTATATAAAGAAAAAAATAGGAGAAAATCTGTATGAATAGAGATGAAGCGTTGGAACTATTGGAAAATAAAGAGCTTCCATTAGAAAAGGTAGAAGCGATTTTTAAAGCATTCAAGGATGATATGGAAGTAGTTGGCATGGTCGCTATGAACTTAAGTCTACGAACGAGTGTTTATGATAGAGAAAAAGGGAAAAGTCCTATCATGACGCAGCTTCTTATAGAACTGAGTGAAGTAGAGGATATGGGAAGTAGATGGGCTGTAGCAAAAAACCCCCATACTCCTGCAGAGATTCTGGAAAAACTCTCTCAAGACAGCGTCAATCTTGTTCGTGCACTTGTTGCGACCAATCCCAACACTCCGGTAGAATGCCTCTATACACTTTTTGAAGATGAAAAGATTGTACGAGATGGTATCAGCGGAAATCCCAATGCTCCAAAAGAGCTTCTGGAGAAGCTTAGTAGCGATAGTGACAAATTGGTCCGACTCAGAGTTGCAGAAAATCCGGCTACGCCAAAAGAGATTTTAGAAAAACTGGTTGAAGATGTGGATAAGGATGTGAGCAAAGCAGCCGAAATACGATTGAAGGAGCTTTCATGAAGCAGGGGCAAGGTTTCAGCATCTTTGAAAAGCAGCTTTTAGCACTGCATTATAATGGAACATATATTACCAATTTTGAATTTCAGCAAATCGCAAAAGAAGCAGGTTTGGAAGTGGATTTGGCAGATAGGGAAAAGATGCTCAAAACCATTTTACAGCAGGCAAAAGCAAAAAATAAAGAGTTGGAACTCATCGGTGCTTTTACAAAGCTTCTCAACAATCGTATCAAAACGTATCAAGAACTCTTGCAGCGTTTTCCGGAGTCCAAAGAGATTATCGGCGGCTATATCCAAAAAACAAGAAGTACGATGATGCTCATTCAGCAACGACTTCGAACAAATCCTTACGAATAGGAGAAAGGTATGGAGAAAAATATTTTAGAGCTTTTAAAAAATGTACAGTATCCGGGTCTGAGTAAAAATATCGTCGAACTTCGAACAGTTGATTCTATAAAAGAAGAAAACGGGAAGCTCAAAATCGTACTTAATATGGCCAACCAAGAGGCTTTTCCTATCATTGAAGGTGCTATCAAAGACCTTTTGAAAGATAAAAATGTAGAAGTTGCACTCAAAGCCCAGCCAAAAAAATCGATCAATTACGGCTCAACTGCAAAACCAAACAACCGAGCACCCTATGCAAAAAATGTCATTGCCGTCACCAGTGGCAAGGGGGGTGTTGGAAAAAGTACCGTTAGCACCAATCTTTCCATCGCATTAGCACAAAAAGGATATAAAGTTGGACTACTGGATGCAGATGTATATGGTCCCGACATTCCCCGGATGGTAGGAGTCGAGCATGAAAAGCTTCGCTGGGACGATAATGACAAGATAATACCAAGCCAAAATTTTGGCATCAAAATCATGAGTGTCGGCCTGACCACACCATCTCCTGATACGCCGCTTGTATGGAGAAGTAGCGTGGCTGTGAGTGCACTCATTCAGTTTTTAGAAGATGTCGACTGGGGGGAACTGGACTTTTTGGTTATCGATATGCCACCAGGCACCGGTGATATCCAGCTTACCATGGCACAGGAATTGCCAATTACTGCCGGAGTTCTTGTTACAACGCCACAAATGGTTGCAGCCGACGATGTCAGCAGAGCCATTATGATGTTCAAAGATATTGGTGTGCATATTGGTGGACTGATTGAAAATATGAGCTATTTTATCGCCCCTGATACCGGCAAACGATACGATATTTTTGGTGCTGACGGCGGGAAAGCGCTTAGCATCCAGTATGATGTGCCACTTCTTGGGCAGATTCCTTTGGAGATGCAGATTCGCTCTCTAAGCGATGAAGGAATGCCTCCTGTAGCTATGGGAGAAGCAAGACATAAAAAATATTATCAAGAGATAGTAGACAATCTTTTACAAACCACGAAATTCAACCTTGCCTCTTAAGGCAAGGCGTTTTCGATCACACTGATCATATCCTTTTGCGCTTTTTCCAATATCTTGATCAGTTTTGGATCTTTAATATTGAGTGTAGCAATCCAGTTATAGATATTTGGAAAAACTATATGCATTGTATTCGTTCCTCTTTTTTGATACACAGCCATTGTACACGGCGCAAAAACCCCTGCTTCCGGACGTACTTTTGAAATATTGTAGATCACTTTCAATTTACAAAGAGAATAGGTATCATAAAAGATAAAATCGTTGATTTTTGCCTCTTTGAGGTCGTAATTGAAATCGTTGAAATTCGCCATAACAAACCCGATGGGTTTCAAGCCATCTTCTATCATCATCTCAAGTTCATCTTTTGTATCCAAAGCTTCTTCATCATCTACTTCGAAGCTGTATTTCGTAAGAAGTTTTTCTTTCACTTGCTGCGGCTGATAATTTAAAGTGACCCTTGTTGCTCCGGGAAGCGCTTTTTTCAGTGTTTCAACATCCAATTTTTCAAGCTTCTTAAAATAACTGTCCAGTTCATTGGTACCCAAAATATGTGCTTTTGCTTTCGCACTCAGTACGCCCGCATAGGTTCTTTCTTCACCCTTCTTTTTATAAATAACAATGCTATAGGGTGCAAAAATCCCGCTATCTGGATATTGTACCACTGTGTCCATTGCAATTTTCGGATAATAGACAGTCATCAAGGTATAGATATCGAAATCTGTCTGTTTAAACTGTTTTTTATATGGACCATTCATATCTCTATTTTGCTGTATAGAGTAACCCGCTTTTTGAAACACCTCTTCTATGTGCGCAGGTGTCACTTTTGCCTTTGTAGCAAACAATATGATATGATCATTTGCAAAAAGCGCAACAATAAAACTAAGTAGTATCACAATCTTTTTCATTCATTCTCCTTCATGGTCGTATATAGATCCAGCCTTTGAGGTCTCGTTCCACCAACTCCACTATACCGGCAGTAACAATCTCTACCCCTTCGATGAGATCCTCTTTTTTTATATTTTTTGTTCGCATCGTATTGCCACAGGCGATGAACTCCACATCATATGTCATGAGGCTTCGCACTCTTGCAGCAATCTTCTTCTCTTTTTTCAGAAGCGTACGAATACCTTTTGAATAGCAGATAATCGCTATCATTACCTTTTCTGGTCCATAAAACTTCATCACGTTATTGGCTGAACTTAAAACATGATTGATCGATTCATCATCCCCTTTGGTAATAGGAAAGACAATCTTTCTTGGATTGTCAATGCTAGGTTCTGGCTTAGCAAATTCCGTATCTGCAACCAGAAAAGATAAAAATAGAAATAGCCCCATGAGCGCTCTCATTTTCGCACCTCATCAAGTATCTTCAAAAAATCCTCTTTTTCCCAAGCTCCAGGAACTGTTTTTATAATCTTCCCCTTAGGCGTTATAAAGATAAAACTGGGTGTAAGATTCCACTCTATACCCAATGGAAGTTTCTGTTTTGTTATATCCACTGGGATAAATATGAAATGTTGACGTAATCTCTTTTGCACCTCTTTATCTTTGAGTGTCGTCTTCTCCATCCATCTACAGTAGTGACACGTTGGAGAAGTTGCTTCAAGAATGATGATTTTATTTTCTTTTTTTGCTTGTTGCAAAATTTTGTCAAAATCAAATCCTCTTTTTTTCGGCAATACGTCACTTTTTTGATCATATATCCATGCAGCTACTTTTTCCAAATCCTCATCGCTGATACCTTTGATAGCTGGCATCGTTTCAAAGTGTTCCAACACCGTTTTAGAACAGATAGAGTTTTGTCTGTCAGGATGTTTCACATACTCTTTGACAAACTCTATCGCTTCCATTTTTTGGAACTCTTTGTCCCCATGGGGATCTCCTACCTTCGTTTTGAGTCTATAGGAGATCTGGTTGATTGAGGGGGCTTTGAGATGTAAAATAGTATTGTCATGTAAAAAATTTTTCTGCAATGTTTTTACATCCACATGTTCAAGATGGCATGAGGCACATCTTTGTTTGTAGACCTCATACCCTTGAGTCGCTAAAAGAGGAAGCGATAAAAAGAACAGCGCGATGTAGAACATTGTACTCCTTAGAACAGATAGTTGATCTCAAATCGATATTCGTTATAGGATGGATCAGCTTTGAGTTTTCCATTGATATCATATGTATTATCATCTCCATTTACTATACCTGTTCTAAACTTGAGATAGAGACCAGGAATGGATTTGACTTTCTCAACAAGATCCAGATGAACGATGTTGCTATCTGCTTGTACTCCTGCCTTATTATCATCAAAATCTTGCATGGCATATCGTAGGCTTGCCTTGAGTCCAGGAACGAGACCCGCTTTGTCAAAATTGACAACACCTCGGACCATCCATGTTTTGGTATTGGCATACCAGTTGTATTGTGCCATCGCTCTTGTAAAGCCGCCTGTTGGGAAACCTCTCCATGGAGCGATGATATCTGCATCATCCGCTACCTTCGAGTAACCAACCCTTGCCCACCACATTTTGTTTTTGGCTTTCAGATCAAGGCGTGCCATCCAAACAGAGCTGTCGACACTGTATGGATCATCGTATCCTGCACTTTTTCCTTTCAAGTTTGCTACTGCGACACCAAGAGCACCGATATCATCTGCACCTCTATCCCATTGCTTGATATATCGAAAACCGGGCACAAGGTTATAGTTACCTACAGGTATCTTGTAGTGCGCTTCAATCGCACCAAGTGCCACAACTTCTGGAACAGTCGTATAGTTGAGTTTCAGTTTTAGATTTGGAATGAGACTTTTGTTTGCAATTTCAGCAACGATCAAGTCATGATTTGGATCTTTTCCAGCAGCAACGAAATTGGCATAACTCAAGGCTTTATTCACTGCACTGTCATCGTTGTTTGCCCAACTCTCACCATTTGCATCTTTAAAAGTGATTACATCGTGAAAAGAGGTATGATCTCTTAGCTTTTGCTTTAAAAAGTATGCTAACTTGATAGTCGTACCACTGAAATATTTGCTTGTGAGGCTGTATCCTTCAAAGGTATTTGGGATCATTTTCGTATCGTTACTTTTTGTAAGCATACTTTCAAAAATTTGGCGTCCAACTTTGAGACTTGTTTTGTTTCGCTTATACTCAAGATATGCTTGGGCCAAAACCGTCATGCCAAATGTACCTTCCGTTTTAACCTTATACCTTGAAAATGTATCTTTTCCAGCTTTAACATACCCTACCTCATTTTTATCCATATGCCATGGATTTTGAGATGTATACAAAGCTGCAGTGGCTCCAAATCCGTTCCAGTACGCCGTTTTATACTCGAAACTTCCACCGATTCCTATTGCCCAGTTATCCTTCTTTTTACCACCGGTTAAATAATCCTCTGTATCCCAATCCCAAAGAAACGAGTTGAACCGTAATCTTCCGTACCATTCACCTTTCGTAAACATTTCACTTAAACTATTTGCCTCACCTGGCAAAACATTGTATTTAAGTGTCATGTTTCCTTTGAGAGATCGTTTCTCTTTCGCCATTGCAGTTGTTGCTGTCGCTCCTGCTATACATACCGCCGCTGCTAAGCTTAATTTCAATAGTTTCATATTTTCTCCTTTCATTTATGAACAGATTCCACCCTTTTTAGGGCATCCACAATCGTAATCGAGGATATTCACATTAGATTTGTTGGAAATATCCACCGTTCCTTTTCTTTTGACATAATCTACTACCACATCGTATACTGGCTTGATTTTTGCTTCTCTTAGGTGCTCACCTGCATTTTGCAGGTTCCCTCCCCAGGCACTTACTACATAGTTTCTGTCTGGATCAAGCTCTTTTCCATTAATTTTTAGATTTCGTATACGCTTTCCACTTGGTGCAGATATCTGAATGTCATAACTCACGCCACCTAGCCGACTCATATCACCGCCTTGCTGGTAGAGTGGGTTGGCATTAAATACGTTATCTGCGATATCTTCCAAAAGTGTTGCTATTTTTGCACCCTTGAGTTCAAATGTGTATACATCCGGATAGGTAATCGCAGTCATCTCATAGACATTGTCTACCAAAATATCGTCACCCGGCAACAGTGTCGTCCCCCATCGATATCCTGGCGTAAAAGATATTTCACAATCCATCGTATCACGAATCGCATCGCCTATGAGTGCATCGAATGTTGAATAGAAGGTGTCTCGCTTATAAAGCGTTCCTTTTGTCTTTCCAATAACTTGATTTAACTCTTTATTGTAAGGTCTGTACCACTTGTCAACCAGTTCGATTCCTTTTTTGTCTGCTGGAATCAATTTTGATGCAACAGGAATCAGCTTATAGCGAAAATCCTTCACGCGTCCTTTTTGAATATCGATATCGAGTCTTCCTATAAATTTTCCATGGCTTCCTGCTATAATAATCGTTGTCCCATTAATAGTGATCGGTTTTGGTCCAGGATCGTGCGTATGGCCACTGAGGATAAAGTCGATGCCATGCACTTTCCTGGCCACCTCTTGGTCTACACTAAATCCATCGTGACTCAGAAGCACAACGCAATCGACCTTTTTCTCTTTTCTCAGTTCATCCACATAGCCCTGCAGTGAGTCAAGTCTCAGACCAAAACTCCATCCTTCGGTAAATCGTTTTGGATTTGCAGTGGATGTAAATGGAAAAGATTGACCGATGATACCGATCTTCGCTCCACCTACCTCTTTGATGGTATAAGGTTTAAAGACAGTTTCTTCGAATGTATCACTGAATGGGTCATTGTCTACCACATTTTGCGACACAAAATCGGCATTGAGTTTGTCAAGGAGCTCCATTACCCGCTCTTTGCCATAGGTAAATTCCCAGTGTCCAACCATCACATCAACGCCAAGATAGTTTTGCGCATCTACGATGGCTTCTCCTTTTGTTTTCAAAGCTACTGCCGTGCCTTGCCAGGTATCGCCACTATCTAAAAGTAGCACATTGTCTTTACCTCGGTCACGACGAACCTCGTCAATAATGGTTTTCATGTGGGCCACGCCACCCATTTTCCCAAATTTTTTCGCTAACTCTTCGAAATTGAGGTAGGTATCAAAATAGGCTTCCAACGTATTTGGCTTTATCCCGTAAAAGTCCATGAAAGCTTTTCCACATAAAAAGCCTGGTGTTCCTACAAGATTTTTTGCACTGATAAGTGTTGATGGCTCCCTCCAGTATAATGGCTTTAAATGTGCGTGCATATCACATATATGTAGCAGTGTCACCTTCCCCACAGGATCAAAATCCAAAATATCGCTTGCTGTCACCTCATCGGCTCTTTTTGCTGCATGGAGTTTCCCACCACTTGCGCCCATCAATCCTAAAGCTGCAGCGATATGCAAAAAATCGCGTCTATTGATATTCATAATCTACCTTTTTAACCCTGGAATATGGATCTCTTCTCCCTTAGCCATACTGGTTACGTACACTTCTAGTGCCACCATCTGCGGGCTTCCTAAAGGGATTTTGGCCAAAAGAGCATTTTTCATACACTGCTGAAATCTCTTTTGCAATGTAAACATCTTGCCTTTTGTCATTCTGTATGCTGGCCATGTGGCAGCAGCTTTCACTTTTGGTGCGCCAAGATCAGGAAGGATCTGCATTCTAAGACGCAAACCTACAACATCTGGACTATGACAGCTATAGCATGAAAGTCCTCTTTTACCTCGTCTGAGTTCAAACATCTGCTTGCCCAGTTTATAGGCTTTTTTCATATGCTCATTGGCATTTACATCGATATTGATCTTCTCGCCATTAGCTATCGACTTTACATAGGCCTGCAATGAATCCATCAATGCAGATTTGAGCTTATATGGCTTTTTGCCCTGGTCATACATAAATGCTTGCAGCATTTGATCAATGCTTACGACCATCCCTATCTTGTCGATATATCTTGGAAATCCGGCGATATACTTAGGAAGCTCATCTTCACTCACACCCAAAAACTTCGCAAGTGCTTCTTCTCCACCAAGTTCTTCCAAAATTTCTGCACCCTCTTCCACGAAAATATCGGCTGGATTGTTTTCCAGCATCTCTTGATAAAGGGCGCGATCAGCTTCTGTCATACTCAGTTTCTCATCTGCAATGGCCATTGAAGAGGCCAAAGCAAGTGAGAGGGCAAAGGATAGTAATCTCTTCATGGCTTATCCTTTCGGCTTTACTTTTTTACTCTTTTCATGTACTTCACCAAGATTGTCCTTGTACACCACTTTGATTTTTCCAGGACCCGTTACTTTCATATTGATCGAAAAGTACGGATTTGTCGAAACAGTCTCCCACGGTAAAATTGTCGTGAATAGCTCATCATTGAAGTAGAACTTCACCTCATTGATGTAGTGCAAAGGTTTGATTTTTCCTGTTTTTTTATCTTTTCTCATCCCTGTTTCCATTGGATGGATCACGATAAAATCAACTTTTACAATATCACCAACTTTATATTTTCTAGGTTTGATTTTAATAATTGATTTTCTTTTCGCCATCTGTTGCTCCTTTTTTTATTATCCACATCCACCGATAGTTACTTTTACCGGTTTTTTTGCCATAATCGCACTTCCATTTTTCAAAACAGCAACTGCTACGACCTCTTGTGTTCCACTCAGTTTGATACGTGTTGCAAAATAGGCTTTCCCGTTTCTTGGACTCAAGAAAACATCCGCACATCTTGCGTTTGAGTTTTTCGTAGATAAAATATGAATCGATTTGACATTTTCGATAGGTTCGTCCACACTCACTTTTACAGGAACTACCGCACCATTTTCCGCGATTTCAGGAACAGTGAGTTTCACTTTTGCACTCTCTTTGGCTCCCTTTCCATCAGTAATTACAGAAAGCGCCTTTTTAAAACTAATGGCATTCTTTCCTTTTGGTTTGCTTTTTTTTGCATCTGCCAAAAGATTGACACTGCTAACGCCCACAAGACCTATTGCCGGTACGGCTCCTAACCCTTTTAAAAAACTTCTTCTTTCCATTATTTCTCCTTTTTCTCACTCACTACATAGGATGTAATTTCACAAATCTCTTTTGGTGTAAAAAGTTTTGTTGTCAAATTGACAGTCATATGCGTCGTCGGATTGAAAACTCTTGGATCGGCAATCTGTTGGTAGACATGTTGATAACTTCGCACACCTGTATCGATAAAAAGTTTTTTATAGTTGTGCAAATCTGGACCGACATTTCCGGGTCCTACAGCACCTTCGATGTTGTGACAAGCAACACAGTTGCCATACTGCTTCGGCTTTTTCTTCCCATTGACAACCACATATCGAGTCAGTCCAGTAGGAGGAGCCTGCTTCGCCTTTTTCCCATTGAGATTATGGAACATAAACTTCCCACGAGCGATTGCCAAAGGATCTTTTGTAATACAGTCCTTTGGCATGGTGTATTTTTTTGGAGGGGGTAACTTATCCTTCTCCAAAATTTTCGTCGCATCAGGCGACTCAATGGCACTTTTGTAATCTTTCGCACTTAGACCAGTAAGCACTAAAGAGGAGAGTACCACTGCAATCAAACCCTTTTTCATGTCAACTCCTTCTTGCTTGGTTACAAAATGGTAGCAATTAAGTGTAAAAAAAATGTAAAAGAAATTTATAGATTTATACAAAAAGTTTGAAGTAGTAGATAAATGCGGTCCCTTTCCCGGGCTTGGAAACAACTTTGAGTCCAATATCTTCTTGTTGAACAATATTTTGTACGATACAAAGGCCTATTCCAAAACCACCTTTATCATGGTCTTCACGGTAAAATCGTTCAAATATCTTTTTAGGATTCTCTATCCCGATACCGTAATCTTTAATGGTTAAAACCGCCTGATCTCCAACTTTTTTCAGATAGATTTTTACGCAAGATCTCTCTTTTGAATATTTAATTGCATTTGACAATGTGTTGTCTACAATACGCTGCAGTTTTGTTCGGTTCATGTAGATAGTAATATCTGTTTCGATTTTGGCAACAAGTGAGATTTTTCGAAGATTTGCAATCTCTTGAAAATAGTCGACTCGCTCTTGTAAAAAGGAGCTAAAATCGATCTTTTCATTTTTATATTCGATTCTATCCTTTTTGATCAGATAATCCATATCGTTGTAGATATTGCTCAGAGTCTTCGCAGCCGATTTTATACGTGAAAGATAACGGTTCTCACCAAATTTTCTCGTAAAAAGATCGATATTGACATTGATAATGGAAAGAGGTGTATTGATTTCATGCATTGAGTCCTTGATAAAATTATCAAGAGTTTGATTCACTTTTTCAAAGGGATAACTGAAATTTTTTAAGACGATATAGGAAAAAAGAAGCAAAATTAAAACAATACCGAAACCGATCAAAAAACTCGTTCTATAAATCTTCCATGGATCAAACTCTTTTGAAACTATCAGATATTTTGCCCCAAAATAGAGATTTTCCGGCAGTTCCACAATATAATATCGCTTTGTTCGTTGCTTATGATATCCTTCTGAAAAAGCGGTAGGAGTAAAGTCTAAAAGAGAAAATACAGGATGAAAATTAACATCATACAATCCTGATTTGTACCCGGCAAAACGTGGATACTGAAAAATACCATCATTATTGTATTCTTCCATTTTACCAACAATTTTGAGTGCAACCTCTTTTAAATCACGCTCATTTTTTGCTTCATTGATATTTAAAACAAGGGATGTATAGACAAACAGCGGAACGAAAAGAAGAATACCAATGATGAGAGTATATAATATAGCATATCGAAAGGCGTATTTCTTTGCATCAAGTATCAATTTTATATCCTAAACCATGAACATTTTTAATAATGTCTTTACCTATTTTCTTTCGAAGTTTCGTTATATGGACTCGGATATTGGCAGGGTCCACGTATTCACCCCAAACTTCATCACAAAACTGCTCAATACTTACAATACTGCCTCTTTGTTTGATCAGAAGTTCTAAAATCCTTTTTTCCTGCTTTGTTAGGGAAACAACTTCTCCATTTTGTCTCAGTTCGAATCTTTCCAAATCATACGTATAGTTATTTGGCAGTTCAACCATCTCTTTATTGGCACCAAAACACTCTCTTTTGAGAACATTTTTCAGTCTTACCTCCAACTCTTTGAGATCAAATGGCTTTTTGATGTAATCACAACAACCAAGTTCAAACCCTTTGGACAAATCATCCACATGTGTCAAAGAGGTAATGAAAATTGCAGGCACTTCATTCCCAGACTCTCGAAGCTCTTTTAACAGTTCAAAACCATTGATGCCAGGCACTTTTACATCCAACAACAAAATATCATAATTTGCACTATATAAAGCATCGAGAAGTTCATCACCCCGTTCAAAACTCTCCACTTCAAACCCAAGATCGATTAAAAACTCTTCAATACTCATACGAAGTGCATACTCATCTTCTAAAACCATGATTTTCACTTTATGACTCCTCGTTTTTTCGTTCTACGATATTTTTCAACAATGATATTGATCAGTTCTTCTTTACTATAATTTTTCAATATATCACGAAGTTCCAATTCGAAATCTTTTTTTAGATTAGCATCCACATTTTTTCCAAGAAAGAGAGCCACGCTTCTATCATACACCGATCGAAACCTTCCTTCTGGATGCTCCCAAATATCGATAATATCGCTAAATTCATCATTTTCAAAGGCAAGAAAAAATGAAAGGGAGTCTTTATACTTTTGAAATTTCTTTATCCCTTCCTTGTTAATGGCAATGAGAAAAATGCCTAGATTTTCACCAACACTATTGAACATTGGATGATAAAAATAGAGATTCTCCCCATCATACACATATCCTTGTAACACGATCTTTTCCAGTTTTTCATGTGTCAAATTATTAGCAATCAATTTGTTATAGTTTCGATTGCTTATGACATATGTACCTATTACAGGATTGTCTCTCATAAGTGTTGCTACATCAAGATACTTCTCATGCATCAAGACAATAAGTTCTATCCCTAATTTCCTCATCTCCGTAGTCATCGGTTCGAACAGGGAGATAATCTCCATATATCCAATCGTTTTATAGCCCTTTTTAATAGGCGCAGTTGCTTTAATAGAAAGGAGTCTTCCCGTCTCAATAGCAACTTTAGGTTTATTGATCTTAAAACTGGAAAGATCTTTGCGGAACGCGTCTAGTGGCATGCCAACAAAATCTTTATCCCAATTTCTGGCAAAAATAGTAAGATCTTTTGCAATGACTTGAGCCCTTACGCCTTGTATATTGGTATACTGTTGTAAAGTTTGAAGGGATTGTGACAGAATCTCATATCCCTTTGCTTCATCGAGATCCAGTAAGGCTTCCTTCAAAGCTTCATTTTGAGAAAGAAGTATCGCTAATGTTAAAGCTTGGGATTTTTGCTTATTGAGGATTTTATCTAAGTAGCTCTTGATCGTATCTGCTATCTCTTCATGTAGGTTTTTTTCGACATTGAGAGAAAAAATATAAAAAAAGATAGAAGAAGCGATAAGAAGTATTGCGATAGAAGCTATAAGCCATTTTTTAAATTTGAAAATCGTTCCTTCCTTTTATACTAACCGCCAAAGGCGGCTAGATATTAGTATCGGTATCGTACGTAGAGTCGAAGGTCTTGTGCCTTATCAACAGCATTTACTGGATATCCTAACATTTGAAGACCTCTGATATCATTCATTGTCATAGGATTTCCACCTTCACCGAAAAATGATTGTGAGCCTGAATATTTATAATCTATATAAGTATATCGAACCTGTGCAGTCAAAGTTCTCCCGATCAACTCTTTATTGAACCAGATCTCGTATGCATCACCTCTAGCAGCTAACTTGCTTCCAGCAAGTGTATCTTCGGCATAGGTAAAGCTTCTCCAATATTTACTTCCATGATTGTATTCAAGACCCATTCGTGAGCCATCGATCATAGGAACCGGAAAATTTGCACCTACATAAATTGAAGTTCCGGATTTATTATCAGTTGATCCTAACATAGCATTAGGCACATTTGTTGTGACACCATTGTATGGACCACCATTGAATGTTCCAACATGCGTACCACCAGGAAGTGTTTTGCTCCATGCAAAACTAACAAATGCATTTGTATCATCTAGAAAATCATTGATACCATCACCTATTCCTTGCGCCAAAAAGCTTACTGCAGCGCCATACATATCGCCACCTTGAACTAGTCCAAAAGAGGTAAAATCAGGCATATAGGTATTTAAAGTAGCATCCCAAACATATTGACTCGCAAAATATCCTGGTAGATTAAATGCTTTAAAAGCTGTGGTATGAACAGAATATTGTCCATCATCGTAAGGTACAAAAATAAACCCTGCTAAATCTGTATTACTCCATCCATTCACTTTCGTATATGAAGCATCTGGCAAAGTACCAAAAGCATATCTTGTATTTGCATTTGTCATACCACGGCCCATACAGAGTTTAAAATACATACCAGGAACACCTGTTACATTTTCAAGGTTAAATTTGAAACTTGCTCCGTCAAACTCTGTATTGATGATATGTCCAAGAGGCGATTTTGGATTTTGATCTTCTCTGTAGCTTGCCAAGAGACCATCAGTAGCCGGTCGGCGACCAAAACTTGCCGTCCAAGGAATATCAGCACCTAGAAAACTATCACCAAAATAGAGCCAATAGGCTTCTTTCAGTCTCAATTCTCCACTTGGATTAGGCGTTTCATTTACTATCCAATCAAAATAATTAAATCCTTGCTGAGGCGCTGGGAGCTGCCCATACATTTTATAATAACTGATAAGACCTTTAAAAACCAGGTTACTAGTAGGTGCAAATGCCATTCCAAGCCAAAGTCTATTTGTAAAAATACCATTCCAACTGCTTGTACCAGATGCATATTTATACCCAATAACATCATATGCTGTTCTAAAATCTACATTCCATTTGATATTATCACCGGCATCATGCGCTTTGATTTCTCTTATCTGTTTTTTCAATGCTTTCAAATTGATTTTTGCTTGCGCTTGTTTGAGTTCATTGATCTGTTGTTTGAGTTGTTCAAGTTCAGCTCTTAAATCATCATTATTTGCACTACCGCTTGCAAAACTCATTGTAGCCATCGCAGCAACTGCAGAAAGGGCAATCCACTTTTTCATTCTCTTCTCCTTACGTAATTTGAATAGGACAGATTACATTATAGTGGATTAGGATTTAAAGATTACTTAAGTTTTAGGAAGTCAAAGTAATGGACAATATAATGTTTTCTTATTTTTGATAATAATATTAAATTGTAACATGAAAGTATTAATAGTTTGTTAACGAGCTAACAGAGGAATTTACGGAGTTTTGATATCCATGTTAATTTATTAAGATTATAAATAGGTTATTGTATTGGGGATTTAGTTAAAACAGGAATTACAGTGAGAAAATATCTTGCCTGGCGCCGACCTACTTTTCCACACCCGAGGGGTGCAGTATCATCAGCGATGCGGAGCTTAGCTTCCAGGTTCGGAATGGGACTGGGCGTTTCCTCCGCTCCATAGGCACCAGGACAAGAGAAGTAAATCTTTTGTTTGTAAAAGACTTAATTCTCTTGTCGCTTGACAAGTATCGTTTGAAAGAACACTCATTGTTCGCAGCAAAAGAGTGGTAGCTCAGTAAGGCGGCGGTGCATATAAAACGTGTAAGCCAAACGGACTATTAGTACTGGTCAGCTAAACGCATTGCTGCGCTTACACACCCAGCCTATCAAGGTGGTAGTCTTCCACCGTCCTTCAGGGAAGGCTCATCTTGGAGTCGGCTTCCCGCTTAGATGCCTTCAGCGGTTATCCGTTCCGTGCATAGCTACCCAGCGGTGCCCTTGGCAGGACAACTGGTACACCAGTGGCACGTCCAACCCGGTCCTCTCGTACTAGGGTCAGCTCTCCTCAGCCTTCCTACGCCCACGGAAGATAGGGACCGAACTGTCTCACGACGTTCTGAACCCAGCTCGCGTACCGCTTTAAATGGCGAACAGCCATACCCTTGGGACCTGCTCCAGCCCCAGGATGCGATGAGCCGACATCGAGGTGCCAAACCTCCCCGTCGATGTGAGCTCTTGGGGGAGATCAGCCTGTTATCCCCGGGGTACCTTTTATCCTTTGAGCGATGGCCCTTCCACTCAGAACCACCGGATCACTAAGACCGACTTTCGTCTCTGCTCGAGTTGTCTCTCTCGCAGTCAGGCTGGCTTATGCCTTTATACTCTCCAAGCGATTTCCAACCGCTTTGAGCCAACCTTTGTAAGCCTCCGTTACTCTTTAGGAGGCGACCGCCCCAGTCAAACTACCCGCCAGGCATTGTCCTCCGTGTGGATAACACACGCGAGTTAGCCACCAGAATGAGGAAGGGTGGTATCTCAAGGACGGCTCCACCCGAGCTGGCGCCCGGGCTTCTCAGCCTCCCACCTATCCTGCACATCCCCATCCCGATGGCAGTACCAAGCTGTAGTAAAGGTCCACGGGGTCTTTCCGTCTTTCCGCGGGTAGGAGGAATTTTCACCTCCACTACAATTTCACCGGATCCCTGGTCGAGACAGCCCCCATCTCGTTACGCCATTCATGCAGGTCGGTATTTAACCGACAAGGAATTTCGCTACCTTAGGACCGTTATAGTTACGGCCGCCGTTTACCGGGGCTTCGGTTCACGGCTTCGCCCATAAGG